>CAUQID010000014.1:0-46173 GCA_963518105.1 uncultured Selenomonas sp. | reverse complement strand
TGAAATTACCACTTACGCGGAACGTAGTTGAACACCCAGCTCATCTTGACCGGCTCGGTCCAGAAATGACCCGGAACGCCCGTCTCCTTGTCGGTGTGGAGCATGTAGTTCTGGCGTGCGGGGCTGTCGATCGAGAACTCGCAGTCATAGGTGCCCGCGCCGAGCATCTTGACGTTCGCGCCGTAATGCGGGCCGTCGTCTGCACTCATCGGCATGAATACGCCCTCGAGGCTCTCGCCCGTCTCACGCTTCGTGAACTTGTAGTGCACCGTCAGGTACGGAATCCACTCGCCGACACCAAAGCCGCACTCATTGCCCTCGGTCGCATGGATATCCGTCTCGATATGAATGTCTGCCTGATCTGCCGGCAGGCTCATACCGCCGTCCATCGTGACCGGCTGGAAGTACACGAGCGCAACCTTGAAGTGGTTCGTCGTATCCTCGATCTCGTCGCCGATCGGGAACTCCTCGAACGCAGCCTCACTGACATTTGCATTGATTGCAAACGTGGAGAATGCGACGGCGCCGATAGCGAGCGCCTTCTTGAGCATGCTGAGACCGGATTTCTTCATGGGTAAATCCTCCTTAAAAGATGAACACTGCCTCCCCTGCCGGGAAGAACACCTTACGCCTCTGCAGATGCAGAACGCTTTCTATATGATACCATCGCAGCGGCTGCCAATATGAGAAGCAGCTGCGGGACAATGGTTTCATAGGTGGGATAAAGTCCGAGCAAGTCGATGCTCGGTACAGGTACCGCCTCAATGACCGAGGTCGAGATGACATCCGCCTCCTGCAGTTCCTTGAGTCCGCCGCCGAGGAAGGTAACTGCAAGGACAAACATGAATGCACTCGTCACCTTGAAGAACGGCCCGACCGGGATGCGCAGCGCGCCCTGCTGCATGAGGAAGAAGAGCAGCGCGAGTGCCGCACACGCTGCGGCGAAACCGCCCCAGATCATGTCGATGTCGCCAATCGCATTGTTAAAGAGCGCCTGATAGAACAGGATGACCTCCGCACCCTCGCGATAGACGGCAAGGAATACGGCAAAGCCGAGCGCACGGGATTTTCCCGTGGAGAGCGTCAGCTTTACCTTGCTGTCGATGTAGGATTTCCACGCCTTTGCATTCGACTTTCCGCCCATCCAGGCAGATGTGCCGAGCAGGACGAACACCGCAAAGAGTGCAGTACAGCCCTCAATGATCTCGCGTCCCGAGCCCGTCGTCGTCGAGTTATCGAGCACGGAGACAAAGAGATATGCCGAGATAAAGCTGGCGATAACGCCCGCAATCGCCCAGTTGTAGACGGTCGATAGTTCCTTCTCATGCCCGGCGCGTCCGAGATAGGCGATAATGCCAACGAGCACGAGGATTGCCTCGACACCCTCACGCAAGAGAATGAGGAACGCCTGCAGGAACATCCCCCAGCCGCCCGACTCAACGCCCCTGGTTTCGAGGGTTGTCACTTCGTCCTGAATCATATTGAGGAGCTTTGCCCCCTCCGCCTCGACCTCGGACTGCGGCGCGCCTGCGCGGATCACCTTCTTCAGCGTGTAGAACTGATATTCCGTAAGGTTCGCGCTCTTGGAGGAGATGCCGCTGCGCACCGCGCTCTCAAGACCGTCCTTCTCGTAGATGCCGTAGTAAATGTCGTTGACGGCATCCTTTGCACCGTCGGCATTGCCCGTCTTATAGATCTCATAGACCTGATCCAGCTGAACGCCGATGCGGTCATGAATCTGCTGCCATGTCTGTGCAGCATCGGAGGACGCTGCCGGCAGGAGCAGAAAGAGAGACAGGATGCATATAAAGAGCTTTTTCATGAGAGGTAACTGCCCTTCCCTTTCCCCGCACGCATCATTTGATCTTGCGCGCCGGTTTCATATTAAAGTAAACGGGGCACTGCATATCGGATTCCATCGGCTGCCCGTTCATATCCTTTGCAGGCTCGAATTTCCACTGTTTCTCAACGATGCGGCGCGCCATACGATCATAGAGTGCGTTGCCGGAGCTGATCTGGATCTTCGTCCACAGCACCTTGCCCTCCGTACTGATGTGCGCCGAGACAGCGATGCGTCCCTTGAAGTCGATCACGCCGAAGGGCGGCTGCTCCGCATGGAGGATCTTGCCCGGCTGGCCGATCTGCTTGCCCGTTCCCGAACGGAGCACCTTCGGCTCCTCCGGCGCATCCGACTCAGCCTCCTTTAGGATCTGTGTGATGGCCTCCTCGGGCACCTCCGCCTCAACGACGGCTGCCTCTTCCTCAACTGCGGCAGGTTCGGGCGGAGGAGGCGGCGGGGGCGGTGTCTCCTCTGCCGGGTTTTCCTCCTCCGCACCGATATCATCCGCCAACTCAACCCACTCCATGGGTTCTTCCTGCGGCGGCGGCGTAAGCGCCTGGAACAGATGCGGAATAACCACCATCAGGAGAAGCCATGCCGCGAGATGGAAAAAGAATGCGAGGACAAAGGCAAGCCGCCAATGTGTCTGATAGCGCACTCAGACCCCTCCCGTCTCCGTCGCAATGGACACATGACGTGTTCCCGATTCCTTGAGTGCATCGAATACAGCGACGATGTACTGATAGTCCGCCTTCTTATCGCCGCGTACGACGAACACCGTCTCGGGATCTGCCGCGAGCTGCTCCTTGACCCGCGCTGTCAATTCGCGCGTCGGTTCTTCGTCGCGGTCAAAGAGAATCTTGCCCTCCTCCGTCACCGTAATGGAGACGATATGCGGGCGTGTGTCCTGCTGGGCGCTCGCTGCCTGCGGAAGATTCACCTGCACGGTGCTCGCATTCACCATATACATGGTACTCAGCATAAAGAACACGAGGAGGAAGAGCATGATATCAATCATCGGGATAATCATGACGAGCGGCTCACGCACCTCATGAAAATTACGACGCATGAGACCGCCCTCCGTCTGCTGCGCCAAAGCCCGCACACAGCGCATTGATGGTTCTCTCGAGCAGAGTCAGCATCGCGTCCATGCGTTGTGCATAGTAGGTATGCACAACGAGCGCGAAGATCGCGACAAAGAGACCTGTCGCCGTTGCAATCAATGCCTCTCCGATCCCGCCCGTGATGGCGAGCGGCTGACCTGCCTGCAGGTTGAAGATGCTGAACGACTGAATCATGCCGAAGATCGTGCCTAAGAGACCGAGCAGCGGTGCAAGCGTCACAATCATCGAGAGATAGCTCAGACGGGCACGCAGATGCATCGCGGCATCGCCGTACGCCGCATCAAGCGCCATCGGGACATCCTCTCCAGCCGTACGCGCATCGAATGCCGTCCGTACGAGATGAGCGACCATATTGTCCTTGCCCTCTGCCGCAGCGCTCGCCTCTGCCAGCCGCCGTCCGCGCAGCGCCGTCGAGACATCCGCTGCGAGTGCCTGGGCTCCCTGCGCCGCACGCCGGTAGAGCAGGAAGCGGTCAATCGCAATCGCAGCTACCGTGAGTGAGCACATGAGCAGCAGATACATAATCGGGCCGCCCTTTTCAAAGAGTTCTGCACTGGTCAAAAAGAACACCATCCTTATTCTGTGAAATGTGCAAAATATCTGCATGCATAAGCAGGAGACACGGCACCAGAAGTTTTATCATCCAAACATATCATGTGAATCGTTTTCAAGTATAGCTCTGAGGAGACTGATTGTCAATACGTTTTTAATGAAGTTATCATATACGAATTTCATTCATGTAGTTCCTCTGTACTCCTCTGCTAGTTTTTGGAAGTGCGGAAGGGCACGCACAATCATCTCCGTACGCACACAGTATGCAGCGCGGAAGTACCCCGGGCAGCCGAAGTCCGTCCCGGGCACAAGCAGGAGATCATGCATCCGCGCCCGTTCACAGAACGCCTCATCATCCGGTTCAAGTGCCTGCGGAAAGAGATAGAACGCCCCCTGCGGACGCACGCAGGAAAACCCGGCCGCAAGGAGTCCGTCATAGAGCAGTGCCGCATTGCGTGCATAGGTACTGAGGTCGGCAGCACGTCCCGCGCAGCGTGCCGCGACGAGCTGCCAGAGCGAGGGCGCATTGACGTGGGTCAGCACACGAGCCGCTCCTGCAACAGCACCGTAGACACGGGCAAAGTCCGCAACGGAGTCCGGCACGAGAATGTAGCCGATACGCTCACCCGGCAGAGAAAACGACTTGCTGTACGAGTAGCAGATGATGGTATTCTCGTATAGGAGCGGGATGCACGGAACAGTAATGCCGTCGTAGACGATCTCCCGATACGGCTCGTCCGCAATGATGAAGATTGGATGTCCGTAGGCATGTTCCTTTGCATGCAGGAGTGCGGCAAGCTGCATGAGCGTCTCTACGCTGTATACCGCACCGCTCGGATTGTTCGGCGCATTCACAATGACTGCCTTGGTCTGCGGCGTGAGTTGTTCCTCGAGCGCCGCAAGGTCGATCTGAAAATCGTCCGTCTTTGCCGGCACAACATCAAGCTGTCCCCCGCACGCCTCGACAAAGACGCGGTACTCGGGGAAAAACGGTGCGATGACGACGAATCTATCCCCCGGCTCTGCGAGCGCCTTCAGCGTGATGGTCACCGATGCCGCCGCCCCCGCTGTGAGGAAGAGGTTGTTCCCCGTAATCTCCATACCGAAGCGTTTTTTCAGATCTGCGGCGAGGATCTCGCGCACCTGCGGCTTGCCGGGTGCAATCGTATAGCCGTGCACCTCCATCGGGTCGCTGTGCAGGAGGATATCTACCGCTGCTGCGCGGATGAAGTCGGGCGCAGGAACATTGGGATTGCCGAGGCTGAAGTCAAAAACATTCTCCGCACCAACTTCTCCTGCGCGTTTCTGCCCGTATTCAAAAATTGTGCGGATGGTAGACTTCTTCGTCCCCAGCGCATACATCTCCTCTGAGACCATAGCATACTCCCTTCCCCCAAAAACAAATCACCCCTACCACCGCCATGCGCTGATAGGGGCATCTGCTGCTGCCTCATGCATGCCGCAGAAACACATCATAGCCCTTCTTCATTTCATAGATGTCCGCCTTGCTCGTGACCTCCCACGGTGCGTGCATACTCATGACTGCAACGCCGTTGTCGATAACATCCATACCATAGCGCGCCATGATGTAGGCAATTGTCCCGCCGCCGCCGAGATCGACGCGGCCGAGCTCAGCGAGCTGGTAGCTGACACCGTTTTCATCCATCATGCGGCGCAGTTCCCCCAGATACTCCGCACGCGCATCGCTCGAGCCGGACTTACCGCGCGCGCCTGTGAACTTGTTGAACACCATGCCGCGTCCGAGATAGGCGACATTCTTCTTCTCAAAGGCATCGGCATAGAGGCCGTCATAGGCACTCGACACGTCCGAAGAGAGCATCTTGGAGCGTGCGAGTGTGCGGCGCAGGGCGATCTCCGTATACTGTCCGCAGGCAGCAAGCACCTCTGCCGTCATGTTCTCGAAGAACCGCGACTGCATGCCCGTCGCGCCGACGCTGCCGATCTCCTCCTTGTCGACGAGCAGCGTACACGCCGTGCGGTGCGGTGTCTCGATCTCGAGCATGGAACGCAGTGCTGTATAGGAGCAGACGCGGTCGTCCTGTCCGTAGCCGAGCACCATGCTGCGGTCAAAGCCCAGCTCCCGCGCACGTCCGGCGGGGACGAGGGTCAGCTCTGCCGACTGGAAGTCCTCCTCATCGATGCCGTAATGTTCCTTGAGCAGGGCAAGGATACCATCCTTGACGGACTCCTTCTCCTCTTTTTTCATCGGCTGCCCGCCGATGAGGACGTCCAGCTTCTCCCCCTCGATAACCTTTGCCGCCTTTTTCTCCAGCTGCTCCTGTGAGAGATGTACGAGCAGGTCCGTTACGCAGAAGACGGGGTCGTCCGCCTGCTCGCCGAGCGTGACGGCAACGACGGTGCCGTCCTTCTTGGCCACGACACCGTGCAGTGCGAGCGGGATGGTCACCCACTGATATTTCTTGATGCCGCCGTAGTAGTGCGTGTCGAGGTATGCCAGTCCGCTGTCTTCATAGAGAGGGTTCTGCTTCACATCGAGACGGCAGGTGTCGATGTGCGCGCCGAGGATGTTCATGCCGTCCTCTATCGGCTCTGTACCAATGTGGTAGAGCACAATCGCTTTTTTCATGTTGACGGCATAGACCTTATCTCCCGCAGAGAGTCTATCCCCCGTGCGGATGATATCCTCCATATCACGGTAGCCTGCCGCTTGTGCCTGCCGCACCGCCTCTGCCACACTCTCGCGCTCGGTTTTGCAGTCCGAGAGGAAATTAATATAGCCGCGCGCGAGTGCATCCACAGCCGCGCGTTCCTCGTCCGTGTACTTCATCCAAACGGATGTATGCTGATTGTCGCTCATATACGTCCCTTTCTATATAGGTAGATCCCATGCCTCATGCAGAATGCTGACAAACTCCTCGCGTGAGAGGGCGCGGTTGAACCGCTCTCGCAGTTCCGCACTGCCCGCAAGCCCGCGCGTGTACCACGCTGCGTGCTTTCGCATCTCGCGGATACCGACGTATTCCCCTTTATACCCGACGAGGAGATCCAGATGGCGCAGGATAACCTGCGCGCGCTCCGCAAGCGTCGGCGGCGGAAGCTCCGCGCCCGTTTGCAGCCAATGGATGAGCTGCGGGAAAATCCACGGATTCCCCTGTGCTCCGCGTCCGATCATTACTGCGTCCGCACCTGTGATCTCGAGTGCCCGTTTGAGATCCATAGGACGGCGGATGTCCCCGCTCACAATGACGGGAATCCCGACGGCGCGTTTGACCTCGGCAATCGCAGCATAGTCCGCATGCCCGCTGTAAAACTGCGCCCGCGTCCGTCCGTGGACAGCGACGGCATCCACGCCGACCGCCTCCGCCATCCGCGCAATTTCCACGGCATTGCGCGAATCATCGTCCCAGCCGAGCCGCATCTTCACCGTAAACGGCAGCTTCGTTGCACGGCGGACGGCCGTGAGGATCTCCTCCGCTTTCTTCGGTGTGCGCATGAGCGCCGAGCCTTCGCCGTTCTTCACAACCTTCGGTGCGGGGCACCCCATATTAAAATCAAGGATATCCGCTGTCCCGAGCGCCTCGATATAGGCAGCCGCCTCTGCCGCCATCGCCGCGGACTTTGCAAAGATCTGCATGGCAATCGGGCGCTCACTCGGCTCTGTGCGCAGCATCTTCATCGTATGTTCGTTGCGGTAGTGGATGCCCTGGCTGCTCACCATCTCAGCGAAGGCGAGCGGGCAACCCATAGCCCGGGCAATCACGCGGTAGGCGGTATCCGTTACCCCCGCCATCGGCGCGAGAAAGACGGGATTGTCAAAAACGAGTGCACCGATCCGCATGGGGTTCACGGCTGGTTTCTCTCGTAGAGCACACGCAGTCCGGTCAGCGTGAGGAAGTGATCGACCTTGTCGATGGTCTTTGACTCCTTTGCCACCATGCGGGCAAATCCGCCCGTAGCGACGACCTTCATCTCCATCGCCAGCTCCGTCTTGATGCGGCGTACGATCTCGTCGATCTGTCCGACATAGCCGTAGATGATACCCGCCTGCATACCCTGAATCGTACTGCGGCAGATGACGGTCTTCGGCGGTACCAGCTCGATGCGCGGCAGCTGCGCCGCCCGCTGGAAGAGTGCCTCGGCACTAGAGCCAAGCCCCGGGGCGATGACGCCGCCGAGAAAATCGCCGTTCTCTGCCACGATATCGAACGTCGTTGCCGTCCCGATATCGATGACGATGAGAGGCCCGCCGTACTGTTCATGTGCACCGATGACGTTCACGATCCGGTCGGCGCCGATGGCGCGCGGATTCTCATAGTTGAGCCGCACACCCGTCCGTATGCCGGGACCGACAATCAGCGGGCGGAGATGGAAATAGCGCTCGCACATCTTGCGCAGCGGAACGATGAGCGGCGGCACAACGGAGGAGATGATGATCGCCTCGATGTCCGTCATACGGATGCCCTGATAGCGGAACAACTCGTTGATGAGTATGCCGTACTCATCGCCCGTCTTCTGCCGATCGGTTGAGATGCGCCAATGCCGCAGCAGCCGCTTCCCTTCATAGGCGCCCATGACAATGTTGCTGTTGCCGATATCCAATACTAGCAGCAAGTTCTTTCCTCCATACTCTCTTGGTTCGTCTTGATGTTATGTGATGCAGTTCCGTATCCGCAAAAATTCCTGTATGCCACGGTATTTGCATGCGATACGGCATGATAAAATCATTGCTTTGATGGTCGGATCGACACATCCCCCGCCAGTACACGGCGCTGTCCCGCCGGTGTGTCAATGAGGAGTGCTCCCTCGGCATCGATATCTGCCGCAACCCCCTCGAACTCCTCACCTGCGGGTGCGATGACACGGACGGTCTGTCCGAGCGTCACGGCATACTCCTTCCATGCAGCGAGCACGGGCGCGAATCCCGCGCGCTGCACCTCGGCATAGAGCGTATCGAGGGCGCGCAGCAGCTCCTGCAGGAACGCCACGCGCGGCAGCGGTGCGCCCTTCATCTGCATCAGCGAGGTGGCGATCGGGCGCAGTTCCTCTGGGAAATCCTCCGCCGCGATGTTCACATTGATGCCGATGCCGATGACGACATAGTTCACGCGATCCATCTCCGCGCTCATCTCTGTGAGGATGCCGACAAGCTTGCGTCCCTCATGCATAATGTCATTCGGCCACTTGATGCCGGCACGCAGACCGAATTTCTCCATGGCGCGCGCAACAGCGACCGCCGCCATCAGTGTACATTTCGGCGCATCCTGCGGCAGGAATGTCGGGCGCAGCAGGATGCTCACCCAGATGCCTTTGCCCGGCGGCGAGAAAAATGCGCGCTCCATGCGGCCGCGTCCCGTTCCCTGCGTATCTGCAACAACGACCGTGCCGTCCGCCGCACCTTCGCGCGCCAGTTCCTTCAGCACCAGGTTTGTCGAGTCTACTGCATCGTAGCATATAATTCGGCGTCCGATGTGTGCCGTCTCCAGTCCCTGTGTGATCTCCGGCTCGAGCAGGCGATCCGGCACTGCACGCAGGACATAGCCGCTGCGCGGTGCGCTCGAGATATCATAGCCCGCCTCGCGCAGCGCTGCAATTTTCTTCCACACGGCGGCGCGCGTTATCCCAAGCCGCACCGCCATCTTTTCTCCCGATATATAGCCGCCTGCCTCGCGCAGCAGCTCCAGCACATCGCTCCGCATTGTACGCCTCCCAATCGAAAAGCCGTTATCCGCCCCATTATACAGCAGATAACAGCTTCCTGCCACAAAAATATGGAAAAATATGAACCGCCTTGCTATGCGCGGCGTGCGCGGACAACCCACTGATAGGCATCCAGATCCTCAGTATCGACTGATATCACCTTGAGGGACAGAATTTCCTCCCTCAGTGCTTGTATCATATCTGGTGAGTTGACGTGTGAGTGCTTGATATCTTCAATAAAGAAGCCCGCTTCTTCGAACATCTTGGTAATCTCATATCGCGTAAAGAACCGGAAATGCGTGCGGTCGAGCAATCCCTGTTCCTGATACGACCAGAATCCCCTAAGGAGATTGAAGATGTTCCTAATATGCGCGACATTCGGGATGCTGGCGATGAGTGCGCCGCCCGGCACGAGCAGTTCACGCATATTGGCGACCGCTTTCCACGGATCCAGCAGATGCTCGATTACATCGCCCATAACGATGTAATCGAACCGCTCTGCGATATCGGAGGGGTGTAGATGCTCTACGTTCATGGAGAGGATCGTAGCAAACGGCGCAGCAAGGGCTGCGGCGCGTTCATTCAGCTCCACGCCGTAGAGGCGCGCCGACGGATTGTATATCCCGATCTCGCGCAGCGTCGCACCGCAGGCGCACCCGATCTCAAGCACGCGCAGGCTGTCCCCGGACAAATCCATCATAGACAGAAGGTCGGTGCGTGCATAAAAGGAGTAGTCCAGCGAGACACCCCACTTCTGCGCAAAGGCGGTACGATCCTGTACCAGCCGCTGCTCATAGGACTCTGTATCCGCCCCATCGACAGGATCATCATGGTGCACATAGACGCTCGGCAGACAGGCAATCCCGTACCCCGCTTTCGTCATGCGCGCCGTAAAGTCATAAGCTGCAATCGCCGGCACACAGAACTGCGCATCGAGGAGTCCCGCCGTCTCCACAGCATCCCGCCGCACCATGAGCGCAAACATCTCGGCGAGGATCTCCGTGTGTGGTATGATGCCCCTCGCGCGGATCTTCTCCGCCGCAGCGACAAAGCCGTCCCAGTCATGATAGGACTCATCTGGACGCACCTGCGCGCATTCGCAGACACGCGCTGCCACGGCACTCACCGCTGCGGTTGCAGGGGTGCTGATCAGCGCATCCAGCATATCCTCTGCCGTATGAGGCGAGAGCAGAACATCGGCATGGAGAAAGAGGAACACCTCCCCCGCTGCCGCACGAATCCCCATATTGACCGCGCGAGAGAATCCCTGATGCATTTCACTGCGCAGAACACGGACCTCCTCCATACCAACCGGCAAATCGATCGGCTGTGCATCGGATGAGCCGTCGTCAACGACGATCACCTCGTAGGGAATCCGCACCGTTCTCTGTATCGCCAGCAAACACCTCAAAAGCTGCGCACCCATCTGGTAGACAGGAATGATAATGCTTAACTTTGCCACGGCAGACACCTCACAGGTTCAGCAAGTATTACGGCATAGCAAATGTGTCAAGATGAAGCCCACAGCTTCCACGGAGATGTCCCCCGCTCCCACAGAGTCTCCAACCTCCCCTTATCGCGCTGGGTATCCATGCACTGCCAGAATCCTGTGTGCTTGTACGCATGGAGTCTCCCTTCGCGCGCAATCGCCGCAAGCGGCTCCATCTCAAAGATGCACGTCTCGTCATCCCGCAGATAGGAAAAGACTCCCGGCTCTGCGACCATGAAGCCGCCGTTGATCCAGCCGCCGTCCTCCTTCGCCTTCTCCACGAATCGGCTGACTGTATTGGAGTCATGCGCAATCTCCAGAACGCCGAACCGACCACCCGGCTGAACCGCCGTCATCGTAACGAGCGTCCCCGTGTCCGCCGCACGGTGCGATGCGATGAGTGCGTGCAGATCGACATCGCTCACCCCGTCTCCATACGTCAGCAGGAACGGCTCCGCGCCGATGTATTTCTGGATGCGCTTGATACGGCATCCCGTCTGCGCATAGAGCCCCGTATCGACCAGTGTCACCTTCCACGGCTCGGCGACGTTGCTGTGCACCGTCATGCTGTTCCCCTTGGTAAAATCAAAGGTAACATCTGACGTATGCAGATAATAGTCGGCAAAGTATTCCTTGATCATATACCCCTTGTAGCCGAGACAGATAACAAAATCATGAAACCCATAGTGAGAGTAGATCTTCATGATATGCCAGAGAATCGGCTGCCCGCCGATCTCAATCATAGGCTTGGGCCGCATCGCAGATTCCTCGCTGATGCGCGTGCCGAGCCCACCCGCCAGTATCACAACTTTCATTGTACACCTCTTTCATCATCCCATCCTCTCGGATGATCCATATTCGCCTTTGTTCAACTGCGGATCCAGAAGGCAACGGTATCTCCGACGAGAATGCGCTGCAGCCGCTCCCGTGTCTCCTCTCCTCCTAGAAACTCCGTCACGAGCCGCTCAAATTGTTCTCTTCCATCAAATCGTGCGGCACTCATCATATATGCGGTGTATACGGCAGGAACAGAGAACGTCTCCTGCAGCGCCGTGATGAAACGCGCCACAGGAATGAGCCGGCAGCCATCCAGCGGAACCGGCGCATGATATGCATAGAGCGACATATCATTCGGCATCTGCTCCATGATATGCTCAAAGCTGTGATAGTTGCGCAGTATCGCATAGAGCCGTCCGCCCTGCTGGATGCGGCTGCGGCAGGAGCACAGGAACGGGATGATGTGCGTGACCGGCAGATCATTGAACGGCGCACCGAGAATGATACAGTCATAGCGGCCATTCATCTGCACCGCAAGATCATCGAGGCTATCCACCTGACGCACAGTATCTGCCATCTGGCGTATATCCGCCATGCAGCGTGCATCCGTCACGACAGCATCAATCGTCACCCGCCGCCCTCGTCTGCGGCAGTAGTTGCGGACACTGAGCAGTCCCTCGCCGAAGAGCGGTTCGATGATTAGAACGCGCCACACCTCACTTTGCGGCAATTCATCAAGAAGCGTCTCAAGGAAGGGAAGAACTCCGCGTGACCCCCATGGATCCCCCCCCCACTTTGCGCAGAAAACGGGGCGCATAGCAATGATACTGTTGTTGTTGCCCTGCTTCGCCCGCTCCTCCTTGAGCGTAACCCCGCCAAAATGATGAACGAAGGTATCCTTTGCGAGAATCTGGCGGAAGCCCGAGCGGCGGAGCATCGTCGAGAAATCATCATCCTCGAAATCGCACATGACATAGCGGTAGTCCGCGCGTATCTCCGGCACATCAAAGAGATTCGGCACAACGCTGACGAACGGCATGAGAACAGCCCGCTCCTCCCAGAGCAGCGGGTTTGACACGTTATGCGCCGCCGCGAATTCCTCCATGCGGTCCATGTCCTCAAAGGTGTTCTCATAGCCGACGGGAATCCCCTGCCGGTTCGAGATGCAGTCCTCGTTGCAGGTCGGTACAACCCAGAATACATCGCGCTCCGCCTGATGAACAGCGAGCAGATTCTCCAGCCAGTGCGGCGTCGCTACGGCATCGTTGGAGAAATAGACGACGTATGCCCCCTCGGCGATGTGGCGGGCGATGCCCCAGCCGAGGTGGTTGTAGACATTGTATTTCAGATTGATCTTCTTCTCATGCGGGAGACTGCTGAAATATGCCTCCGTCTCGTCCGTCGAACCGTCATTGATGGTGATCAGCTCGATGTCCCCGCGCGTAAAATCTGTGTATTGGAAGAGGCTCTCGATGGCACAGCGGGAGAACTCTACCTTATTGTAGGCGGGGACAATAATGGAGACGCGGTATTTGAAATCCGTCCTGCGCGTACGCACGCGCGCGGCCTCGAATGCTGCAATCTGCTGCGCCAGATACAGTGCATGACGCTCCGGACAGCGGAGCACCGTATACTCAAGATCCAGCTGATAGCACAGATCCAGCAGGAGCGGGTGCACCTCATAGGTGAATAGGCGCCGTGCCTCCTCCTGCGTATCTGCCGCCAGGGCCTTCTGCACTGAATGTGCTGCATTCAGCGCATAGCGGCGGCATTTCTCGATGAGCGTTCCCTCCTCATGCGCGAGATACGACGCAGCGCCCTCCATCGCTGCACCGAGATCCGTGAGCACCTGCCGCGGTGCATCCGTCAGCGGCATCCCCGCATCCAGCGCCGTGCCGACGTAATCCGCTGCCTCCTGCGCCGCCGTCATGATGTCCTCATACCACTGCATAGATATCCCTTTCTCTTGCTCCCTGCACGCGCACAGATGCACGCCTTTGTCCCTTATACTATCGTTGAAATTCTGACTTTTCTAAAGAAAAGTGCTGCTGCACATATCTTCATGCAGCAGCACTTTGACTGCGTTACTTATTCCACTGGGTAACGTTGAATTTCGGCGCAGGGCTGGGAACGGGCGCAGGGCGCTCCTCAGCAGCATGCTCCGCCTCCTCGCTCGTCTGCGTCGCATCGTCGATGACCACATCGACGGGTATCGGCAGCGGCTTCCCGGTATCATCGGAATCCTCATCCGGCTTATCCGTATCGCTGATCGTTCCCTTAGTCATCAATTCCTCGAGCTCGGATGCGTTCAGCGTCTCGCGCTCCAAGAGCGCCTGCGCAATGAGGTCGAGCTTATCGCGGTTCTCCGTGATGATGACACGGCACGCCTCGTATGCCTCCTCGATGTGGCGGCGCACCTCGCGGTCGATCTCGCCCGCGACCTCCTCGGAGTAGTTGCGGTCGCGATTAAAGTCACGGCCAAGAAATACCTGATGATTCTCCTCCCCGTAGGCGATGGGGCCGATGGTCTCGCTCATGCCGTACTGCATAATCATGCTGCGGATGATCTGCGTCGCCTGCTGGATGTCGCTCGACGCCCCCGTACTGATCTCACCGAGGACAACTTCTTCGGCAACACGTCCGCCGAGTGCGACCTTGATGCGGTCAATCAGCTCGGAGCGGGTACGGTAGGAGCGATCCTCCTTCGGCAGAGAGAGCATATAGCCGCCCGCACGCCCGCGCGGAATGATGGTGACCTTGTGCACGGGGTCGGCATGCTGCAGGAGCAGCCCGACGAGGGTATGTCCGCCCTCGTGGTATGCCGTAAGGCGCTTCTCGTCCTCCGTCATGACGTGGGACTTGCGCTCAGGGCCCGCGAGCACACGCTCAATAGCCTCCTCCAACTCTGCCATGTGAATTTGCTTCTTATTCCGGCGGGCAGCAAGCAGCGCGGCCTCATTCACGAGATTGCTGAGATCTGCCCCCGTAAAGCCGGGAGTACGGCGTGCGAGCACATCGAGATCCGCATCGTCCGCAATGGGCTTGCCCTTCGTATGCACCTTGAGGATCGCTTCGCGCCCGCGTACATCGGGCTTGTCCACGACGATCTGGCGATCGAAGCGGCCGGGGCGCAGGAGCGCGGGATCAAGTACATCGGGACGGTTCGTCGCTGCGATGATGATAATCCCCTCATTAGAGGCAAAGCCGTCCATCTCCACGAGCAGCTGGTTAAGCGTCTGCTCGCGCTCGTCATGCCCTCCGCCGAGTCCAGCACCGCGCTGGCGTCCGACAGCATCGATTTCGTCGATGAAGACGATGCATGGTGCAGACTTCTTCGCCTGCTCGAACAGATCGCGCACGCGGGAGGCGCCAACACCGACGAACATCTCAACGAAGTCGGAGCCGCTGATGGTGAAGAACTGCACGCCTGCCTCTCCGGCGACCGCCTTTGCGAGCAGGGTCTTTCCCGTGCCCGGCGGGCCGAAGAGCAGTACCCCCTTCGGGATGCGCGCACCGAGTTCGTTGAACTTATCCGGCGTCTTGAGGAACTCAACGACCTCCTCGAGCTCCTGTTTCGCCTCATCTGCGCCCGCCACATCAGCAAATGTCACCTTCTTCTTGTCACTCACCATGAGGCGCACGCGCGATTTGCCGAAACTCATCATGCGTCCGCCGCCCATCTGCGACTGCTGCATAATGAAGAACCAGAACGCCATCAGCAGGACAATGGGAATAAGCGAAGTTAGGATCGTCTGCCACCACGGCGGTTCGGGCGGATTCTCCGCAGAGATATGAACGCCCTTGTCCGCAAGACGTGCATAGAGGTCGCGGTCGCTGTTCGGCGCATCCGGTGCGATCGTCGTAAAGTCCGTACCATCTGTGAGCGTGCCGCGGATATTGTTCTGGACAATGACAACCTTGCTCACTTCGCCCGCGTTCACCTTCGCGTTAAAATCGCTGTATCCGAGCATCGTCGCCTGCTGGTTCTGATGGCTGCCCGACATATAGTCGGCGACCGTCCACACGACGAAAAACATCAGCGCATAGAACGCGAGATTCCGCAGAATTGACTGATTCAAAGCTTACCTCCTCTGTATCATTCGTAAACGGAGCGCTTCAACACCCCGATGTAAGGCAGATTCCGATATTTCTCTGCATAGTCAAGACCATAGCCCACGAGGAACTCATCCGGCACCTCATGTCCGAGGTAGTCGATCTCCACGGGCGCAATGCGCCGCGAGGGCTTCGAGAGAAACGCGCAGATTTTAATACTCTTTGGATGGCGTCCCTGAAGCATCTGCTTCAGATAGTGCATCGTTGTCCCCGAGTCGATGATGTCCTCGACGATGATGACGTGCTTCCCCTCGATAGAGAAATCAAGATCCTTAAGAATCTTGACCTGCCCGCTGGACACCGCCGCATCACCGTAGCTGGAGACAATCATAAAGTCGAAGGAAACGGGGCGGTCAATCGCGCGTACAAGATCGGTGAAGAATACGGCAGCCCCCTTCAGGATGCCGACACAGTACACCGTCTCGGCTGCATCACGATAGTCCTGCGCAATCTCCGCGCCCATCTCCTGCACGCGTGCGCGGATGTCCTCCTCGGAAAAGGTAATACACTCAATATCGTTGCTCATCATTCGGCTATCGTCTCCTTCATACAGTCAATGCTGATGATATCTCCGCTGGATGGCAGCACAGGTGCAATCGTGCTGCGCCGTCCGCCCGCCATCCAGAAAATCTCATGGGTACCCGCGCAGGCAATAAGGGGAAGGCTGTCCCTCTCTGTGCGGGGCATCTTATCGTCGATCATGATGTTCTTAATCTTCTTGCGCCCCATCGGTAAATTCATATAATCACCTGCGCGCCGTGTCCGAAGGACGAGCGGCGGCAGTGCGCTGCGCGCTGCGTAGACGGCGTGCCTCGCCGTCATGCGCTGCCGGTCGCCGGCAGTCATCTCCGTATGCCGGCGGATGCAGAACCTCATGCCCTGAAAATTTATTATACCATATTCCGCGTCTAAGGGAAGTAAAATTTCTTCGTCTCTGTTCTGCTTCCTCTCACTCTGCTTCTGCGTCTGCTGCAGCATGAGCACACCGTAGCGGAGAACGGCTCGCCAACCGCGGGGCAGTTCGCATGCCGCTGCAGCGCGCCCGCCAATGAGGGCGCGCAGGCGCTCCTCATGCAGATAGGAAAAGTCCTGCACCAGCCCCGTCTCCCGGCGCCAGAACAGGCGCAGTACGCGCCGCTGGAGCGCGGGATGCAGCGCCCGCATCACAGCGGCAGAGAGCCCCCCTGCACACGCCGCGCGTCCGAGCGCATCGGCGGCAAAATGCGAGAGGAGGTCGTCCTCTTCCCCCGCGAGCACAGAAAGACGCGTCAGTGCATCCCGCACGGCGGGATTGTACTGCGCACGCAGTATCGGCATCAATACATGACGGATGCGGTTACGCCGCGCATCCATGCAGTCATTCGTCGCATCGTGGCGGGGCATCAGCCCGCGCCCGCACACATACGCTTCGATCTCATCGCGGCCCGTCCCGAGCAGCGGGCGCAGCAGCGTATCGTCATACACCCGCATGGCGGCGAGCCCCGTCGTCCCCGTGCCGCGCAGAATGCGCATCAGCACCGTCTCGGCAAGATCGTCCGCATGGTGCGCAAGCGCGATGCAGGCACAGTCCGCCTCCGCCTGCACACGACGGAGAAAGGCATAGCGGCAAGTACGCGCAGCCGTCTCCAGCGACATCTGATGCATGCGCGCATAGGCGGGTACATCCCCCGCCGCGCAGACGAAGGGGATTCTCCGCCCGCGGCAGAACGCCGCGACATATTCTGCATCCGCGCGCGATTCTGCGCCGCGGATACCGTGCTCGTAGTGCGCGCAGAGTACCTGCGCCCCGCCCGCACGATGCAGGCAGTCCAGAATATCCAGCAGCACAAGCGAATCCGTTCCGCCCGAGCAGGCAGCGAGGATCCGCTGCGCAGGAGACAGCAGTCCATACGCGCGCAGAATATCCGCAACTCGTGTTTGCAAAGGCAGCCCCTCATCACAGCAAAAGGGCACTCCGCACGGAGTGCCCTTTTCTCACCTCATTATGATGCGCCGCCCGCGAGCGCATCCATCTCTGCAGCAGCACTTCCCTGTGGTCAGCCGCGGCGCGACCCGCGCCCGCCCCGTTTCGAGTCCGTCTTACGGCGCAGATCGGTCAGCCGTTCATCGCTGTCCTTGAGGAAACGCGACAGCTTATCCTCGAAGGAGGGAGATCCCATCTGACGTGCAGCGGCTGTGCGGCGCATATCACGCGGCGGGCGCGGAGGACGCGCAGGTGCTGCGGACGGCTGTGCGGGAACAGCAGGCTTATCCTGCAGTGCCTTGATCGACAGTCCAATTTTGCCGCGGTCATCGACCGTGAGCACCTTGACCTTGACCGAATCCCGCTCCCGCAGGAAATCGTGCACATCGTTCACATAGACGTCAGCAACCTCCGAGATGTGAATCAGCCCCGTCTTCCCTTCGGGTAGCTCAACAAAAGCGCCAAAATTGGTGATGCCCGTTACGACGCCCTCTACAACACTGCCAACTTCGATGGCCAAAACAACTCTTCCCTTCAACTACTAAAGACGGGGTCGCCCCCAGTTTTTCATGACGTTCTCATTATACAGGGCGAACCTGCACTATGTCAAGAAATTCAGTTCCCGCCGGAGCGTTTTCCAGGAGCGTATGGTAGTTCGCCCGCGCCCGTCATACCGAGCTCTTCGCGCGCCAGTTTCTCGATGTAGGGAAGCTCCCCGAGATGCGCCTTTTCTGCTCGCAGACGTTCGTTCTCTGCGCGTGCCGCTGCGAGCCGCTCTGCCGCAACCCGCTGATCCTCGTGAACATGCGAGAGATAGAGCCCCTGCGAGACAATCATCGAACCGAAATACCCCAGAATGACCAGCATCGCAATGACGAACCAGCGTGGTCTCCTAGAGCGCTTTCTCCGTGCCATCCGTGTTTCCTCGCTTCCTTGTGAGCATCTCTATCAGGATCTGTGCCGTCTGCGCCGCCGCATCCTCGCGTGCACATGCCCTTGCCGCTGCGCGCATCGCAGGGAGACGATGCGTGAGAATCTCCTCCACTGCCGCAGCCATCCCCTCTCCCGGATGAAGCCACATCGCAGCGCCGCGCCGCGTGGCATAGACTGCGTTCTCCGTCTCAGGGCCCGGGATAGGATCGTGCAGGAGAAGCGGCAGCCCTGCAGCGAATGCCTCGCTGATGGTGAGCGCGCCCGGTTTTGTGATGAGAAGATCGGCCGCGCGCATGAGCACTGCGACCTCATCGGTGTACGCCCAAACGCGGATCTCATGATGCGAGTGCGCCGCCGTGCGCCGCGCATAGGCGGCAAGAGGCTCGTTGCGCCCC
The DNA here is from genome assembly GCA_963518105.1 of uncultured Selenomonas sp. Taxonomy (GTDB): domain Bacteria; phylum Bacillota; class Negativicutes; order Selenomonadales; family Selenomonadaceae; genus Centipeda. The sequence continues at coordinate 27,308 of CAUQID010000014.1, read as the reverse complement.
GCCACGACGAGGATGGCGAGCCGCTGATGTACCTGCTCGAGCGCATCCAGTGTACGCTCGATTGCGCCGAGTCCCAGTCCGCCCCCCATCAGCAGCAGCGTCGGCAGCACGGCATCAAGACCCGCATGCGCGCGTGCCTCCTCCCTGTCCATGCGGCAGGCGGGCGATACAATCGGAATTCCCGTCGCGTACACGGCGCTGCGCGAAAAGCCCAGTGCTGTCATCTGCGCCGCCATCGCCTCCGTCGCAACGAAGTAGGTATCCACAGGGCGCACAAGCCAGATAGCGTGCAGGGCATAGTCCGTGAGGAGCGCTGCCAGCTGAAACGAGCCGCTGTGTCGTGCGCGCCAGAGTGCCGCCGCCCCCTCCGGGAAGGGATGTGTCGCCACAATAAGATCCGGCGCATACCTGCGCACGAGCCGCCCCATCGTCCGCACCATCACCTGTGCGAATGCACCGCGCACGGCACTGCCGCTCGTCTTCTGTCCGGCGATGCGAAAGAACACATCGTAGAGGTCTGGTACGAAACGCAGCATCGTCAGATAGATACGCTTCATCAGATAGTGGATCATACTGACCTCACGCGTCATGAAGTCCACCACATCGATCTGCATGCCCGCAGCCGCCGGATGCGCCGACAACGCCGCACGAATCGCCTCTGCCGCCCGTGTATGGCCTGCGCCGATAGAGGCGGTTAAGATGAGTATGCGGGCACGTTCCATGCGCTCCCTCCTCGTACAATCAGTGCTATTGTATCATAAGTTTCTGTGGGAAACAAAAAAAATTTTAGAATGAATCAGCATTCCCTTTACACTACGCCGTGAGACCGCCGTCCACCGTATAGATACTCCCCGTCACCCACGCTGCTGCGGATGAGGCGAGAAAGGCGATGACTGCCGCCGCCTCATCCGCCGTGCCGATGCGTCCGAGCGGATAGACCGATGCCATCTCTTCCAGCTGCACCGCACGCGGCAGATGCGGCGAGAACTGCCGCTCCGTCAGCGGCGTAAGGATATCGGCGGGGGCAACTGCATTCACGCGTACACGATCCTGTGCCGTCTCACGCGCAAGGGAGCGCGTCAGTGCGATGACCGCCCCCTTTGTCGCCGCATAGGCGGCACAGTAATAGTTTCCGTGCAGACCTGCATCCGAAGCAACATTGACAATGTTCCCGCGCGCCGCCCGCAGATGCGGCAGCGCCGCCTGCGTCAGATAGATCGTCCCCTTGAGATTCGTCGCGATCATCTCCTCAAGCGCGTCCGCCGAGATGTCCTCAAGGGCCTCCTCCGCATAGATACCCGCTGCATTGATGAGGATATCGAGGCCGCCGTAGGCACGCACCGTCTCCGCTGTGCAGCGTGCGCAGTCCGCAGGACTGCGCACATCCCCCGCCGTGAAGAGCACCTGTCCTCCCGCCGAGAGCGTCTCACACGCCGCCGCCCCGCGCGCCGCATCGCGCCCCATCAATGCGACCCGGGCCCCGCCCGCAAGAAGCAGCTGTGCGGCGGCCAGCCCGATGCCCGATGTCCCGCCCGAGATCAGCGCCGTCTGCCCCGCAAAGGAATCGGGCGCGAAAATCATGGATTCCATACATACACCTCATGCCGTATGGCAAACAAAAAACAGGGTTTCCCGCGTGGGAAACCCTGCCGTTGGAAAGCCTTAGTTCACAGAATCCTTCAGAGCCTTGCCAGCCTTGAACACAGGATTCTTCGAGGCAGCGATGTTGATCTCCTTGCCCGTCTGCGGATTGCGGCCCTTGCGTGCCTTGCGCTCCTTCACCTCGAAGGTGCCGAAGCCGATGAGCTGCACACGGTCGCCCTCGGAAAGTGCGCCCTTGACTGTCTCAAAAACGGCATTGACCGCCTTCTCTGCGTCCTTCTTCGTCAGACCTGCCTGCTCTGCTACGTTTGCGACCAGTTCCTGCTTGTTCAAAGTAGCGTCCTCCTTTAAGATATTTCCATATTTTCGGCAACCCCCAAGGGTCGCGCTGTCATGAGAGAATTTAACAGAATTACCTAGAAAAATCAAGGGGGCAAACGCAAAAAAAACGATTTTTCCGCGAAAAACGGTATATTTTTCATCCGTTTTCCCAAAAAGACGGCGTGTAGGGGATGAACAGGGTGGTCAAATGGTCGATATCCTCCTGCCAGTCCACCTCAAAGAGCGGAATACGCCGGATACACTCGTCCGGCAGCCCAAGATGATGAAGGTAGATGACATCCTGCGTGTCAGCGTAGTGCTCCATCAGAAGAATCTTCAGATCCGAGGCGGTCTCACGCGAGTATACCTGCGTGATGATGAGATCCTGCGCCGGCGGCGCAGCGGCAGCCTCCTCATCCAGCGCGTCAATGATCGAGACCCCGCGCACGGGGTCAATACCGAGCGCGGCAAAAAGCGGCTCGAGAAAGCTCATCGCGGGCAGCATTGTGAGCGGGAGATCCGCTGCCGCCGCCTTCTCGCGCAGGAGCTGCACCGTACGCTCGGCGACGAAGGGGCTGCCCGGTACAAGGTAGAGCACGTCCGCCCGTCCTGCACGCACAATCAGATCATCTGCAATCCGCTCATACAGCTCATCAAAGTCCTCGGCCTCCTCGTAAAAGGCATCATAGGTCTCATAGGAAATCCCCGCCGCATCCAATGCCGCTACCGTCGGATGGATGCGCGTACGCAGGACGATATGCCCCGCTGTCTCAATACGCGCCCATGTATCACGCGTCATCAGGCCGGCACCCCCCGGCCCAAGGCCAGCTACGGTCAGTCTGTATGCTGTCATATCCTCACACTCCACTCGCCATCTGCACAATCTCCAGTGCCGTATCCAGTATCTCCCTGCGCTCCTTCGGCAGGAGGCGGATGCGGTAGCCATCTCCCTCAGGCAGCGGCCCTATCCGCCTGCCAAAGGCACGGTCGAGGCGCATAAGCGCCGGCAGGGAGAGCTTTTCTCCCGCAGGCATGGCGATGTCGACGGCATCGTCCTTTGCTGTCACTCCCCGCGCACCGCAGGCACGCGCGCCGTTTTTGATGCGTGCGATATCGAGCAGCGCCAGTACGGGCGGACTTGGCTCGCCGAAGCGGTCGATCAGCTCGTCCAGCAGGGCATCCAGGTCCTCATCTTTCCTTACGGCGGCAATTTTTTGATAGATCTCGATCTTGTGCATGGCATCCTCGATGTATCCGCCGTCGAGATATGCCTCTACGGGCAGGTCAATGACCGGCTCAGGGGGGGGCGGTGCGGGCTGCTCTCCGCGTTTGCGTGCCACGGCCTCCTCGAGCAGCTTAACGTACATCTCAAAACCGACGCCTGCAATATGTCCATGCTGCTGCGCGCCGAGCAGACTCCCTGCCCCGCGGATCTCGAGATCACGCATGGCGATCTTGAACCCAGAGCCAAGCTGGGCAAACTCCTTCATCGCCTGCAGCCGCTTCTCCGCCGTCTCACTGAGCACCTTGTCGCGGCGGTAGGTGAAATAGGCAAATGCCATCTTTGCTGAGCGCCCCACGCGGCCGCGCATCTGATAGAGCTGCGAAAGACCGAAGCGGTCGGCATCGTAGATGATAATGGTATTGGCATTGGCAACATCAATCCCGTTCTCCACGATGCTCGTTGCGAGCAGGATATCATAATGGCCCTCGTAGAAGTCCATCATGACCTGTTCCAGGATGTCCTCGTTCATCTGTCCGTGTGCCGAGGCGATGCGTGCCTCCGGCACGATCCGCAGCAGGTGCTCACGCATGCGGTCGATACTCTCCACCCGGTTATAAATGAAGTAAACCTGCCCGCCGCGCGAAAGTTCGCGCTCAATTGCCCCTCGGATGGTCTCGTCGCTGCTCTCCACGACGTAGGACTGCACGGGCAGACGATCTGCAGGCGGTGTCTCGATGATACTCATATCGCGCGCGCCTGCCAGCGACATGTGCAGTGTACGCGGAATCGGTGTGGCAGAGAGCGTCAGCACATCGACTCCTGCGGCAAACTCCTTGATCTTCTCCTTCTGCGTCACGCCGAAACGCTGCTCCTCGTCCACGATGAGCAGGCCGAGTTTTTGAAAATTCACGCGTCTGCGGTTGAGGATGGCATGCGTCCCGATGAGGATGTCCACGCGCCCGCGCTCCACATCGCGCAAGGTTGCCGCCTGCTGACGCAGTGATCGGAAGCGGCAGACGACATCCACCCGCGGGGCAAAGTCGGCAAAACGCGCGGCAAAGGTCTGATAGTGCTGCTGTGCAAGCACCGTCGTCGGCACGAGTACGGCGACTTGAAAGCCGTCCATCGCCGCCTTGAACGCCGCACGCACGGCGACCTCCGTCTTGCCGAAGCCCACATCGCCGCAGAGCAGACGATCCATCGGCTTTTCGCTCTCCATGTCGCGCTTGATCTCGGCGACGGCACGCAGCTGATCCTCCGTTTCCTCATAGGGAAATGCTTCCTCGAACTCACGCTGCATCGCATCATCCGGCGTGAATGCATGTCCCTTGGCGAGTTTGCGCTGCGCATAGAGGGTGAGGAGTTTATCGGCGATATCCTCCACAGACTTCTGCGCCTTGGCCTGCGCGCGCGCCCAATCCGCCGTACCCATACGGTGCAGGCGCGGCGCAGCCCCCTCCGCGCCAATATACTTCTGCAGGAGGCCGACCTGATCCGTCGGAACGAACAGCTTGTCGTCGCCGCCGTACTGGATACGGAGGTAGTCGCGATGTACGCCTGCCACTTCGAGCGTCTCGACGCCGAGATATTTCCCAATGCCGTGCGAGACGTGCACGACATAGTCGCCGGGTGCGATCTCGCGAAAATGACGGATGCGCTCCCCCGCCGGTACGCCGCGGCGCAGCTTTGCCTTATGGCGGCCGAAGATGTCCTGCTCTGTGAGCACAGCGATGCGGGCATCGCTCAGCTCAAAGCCCGCGCGCAGTCCGCCCGATGCCACGGCGACGGCATCCTCCGCCGTATCCCCTGGTCTACGCAGAATCGCAGCGGGCAGCTTCCACCCCATGAGCATATCGCGGATGAGGTTCGCCCGCTCCGCGCTGCCCGCGAGAATGAGGACGCGCGCCCCCCCGCTGAGATAGCGGCGCAGTTCGCTCTCGAGGAGTGCGAACTGCCGCTGGAATGCCGTCATCGGCACCATGCGAAATCCGATGAGGGCAGCGGGCGAACACGCGGGAAAAGAGCGGCTCATGAGCGCTGTAAAGACCTCATGCCCCGCCGCCCCCGCCGCGACCAGCTCCTCCCACGAGAAGGTCCGCGCCGCGCGCGCGGCATCCTCCTGGACAGCATCCGAAAGCGCCGCGATGAGCCGTGCCGGCTCATCGAATATGGCTGCGCCCTCCACGCCGAGATACGATAAAAAGCACGCCTCCCCCTCATCATCCGCCGCACGCAGCGGCATGACGGAAGCCGTGCCGATATTCTTGATGGAGCGCTTGGTCAGGACATCGTACTCCCGCATGGAGTCGATCTCCGTATCAAACAGTTCCACGCGCAGCGGTGAGAGCGCATTGATGGGGAAGATGTCCACAATACCGCCGCGCACGCTGAACTGTCCGACATGCTCGACTTCCGCCGTATGCTCGTAGCCGAGCGCAGAAAGCCGCTCCATCAACGTCTCGCGCGGGAACACTGCGCCGAGACTGAGCGAGAGCGCTGCACGCGAAAACTCTGTCGTGCTCAGCCCCTTCTGCGCCGCAGCACCGATGTCTGCGAGCACGATGATCGGCTCACGCCGCAGGAGACGCGCGAGGATGTTCATTCGCTGCGCCGAGCGCTCCAGCCCCTTGGCGGCAGCGGGTGCGGCAAAGTCGATGCGATCCAGCTCCGGCAGCTCGTAGACATCCGCCTCCGGCAGCAGCGCAGTCAGATCCTCCCGCCAGCCGCGCAGCGCATCGCGCCCGCTCGTCAGAACGGCGAGCGGGCGCGGCGCAGCATCATAGGCAGCAGCAACAGCGGCATGCTTCATCGAGCCGGCGCAGCCGTATGCGAGAATCTGCTGCGGCGGCGCACTGAAAGCTGCTGCGAGTTGGCGCACCGCCCCGTCTGCACGCAGTACGGAAAAGAGCGCGCTCATTTCGGCGCGGCAGCGAGTGCCGCACGCACGAATCCTGCAAAGAGCGGATGCGGATGATTCGGCCGCGACTTCAGCTCCGGATGGAACTGCGAGGCGACGAACCACGGATGATCCGCAATCTCCACGACCTCCACGAGGCGGTTGTCCGGACTCGTTCCTGCGATGACAAGTCCCTGTGCCGCAAGCTGCGCACGATAGGCATTGTTGAACTCGAAGCGGTGCCGATGCCGTTCACTGATCTCGCCTGCACCATACTCTGCGTGCGAGCGCGACCCGTCCGCGAGGATGCAGGGGTACGCGCCGAGACGCATCGTCCCCCCCTTCTCCTCCACGTCCTGCTGATCCTCCATCAGGGCGATGACGGGATGCGGTGTCTCCGGGACGAACTCCGTGCTGTGTGCACCTGCGAGCCCCGCGACGTTGCGTGCGAACTCGATGACCGCACACTGCATGCCAAGGCACAACCCGAGAAACGGGATGTTGTTCTCACGCGCGTACTGGATAGCACGAATCTTCCCCTCGACACCGCGGTCGCCGAATCCCCCCGGCACGAGGATCCCCTTGCAGCCTACGAAAAGCTCGTCGAGATCCGCACCCGGCTGCTCCAACTCCTCGGCGTTGATCCATGCGATCTTAACCTGCGCATCATTTTCGATGCCGCCGTGGTGCAGCGCCTCTGTCACGGACATATAGGCATCCGGCAAGGCAACGTATTTGCCGACAACGGCGATCTTCACCTTCTTTGCGGGATGATTGATCTTAAAGACCATCTTCTCCCATGCTTCCATATTGGACGGATCGAAATCCATCGCCATTTTCTCGAGCACAATACGGTCGAGGCCCTCCTGCTGCATCATCAGCGGAACCTCGTAGATCGTCGATGCCGTACGGTTCTCGATGACCGCATCCGCATCCACGTCGCAAAAGAGTGCAATCTTCTCCTTCATCTCGCGCGGAAGCGGCTGCTCCGTACGGCAGACGAGGATATCCGGTTGGATGCCGATGGCACGCAGTTCCTTCACGCTGTGCTGCGTCGGCTTCGTCTTCAGCTCGCCCGCCGCCCCGATGTAGGGGAGCAGCGTCACATGGATGTAGAGCGCATCGTTCTTGCCGACTTCCTTCTTGACCTGACGGATGGCCTCGAGAAAGGGCAGACTCTCGATGTCGCCGACCGTCCCGCCGATCTCTGTGATGACGACATCCGCGCCGTCCGCCTTTGCCACATCATAGACGCGCTGCTTGATTTCGTTCGTGATGTGCGGGATCACCTGCACCGTTGAGCCGAGATAGTCGCCGTGACGCTCTTTGTTGAGCACCGACCAGTAGACCTTGCCGCTCGTAATATTCGAGCGCTTCGTGAGGTTGATGTCGATGAACCGCTCGTAATGTCCGAGGTCGAGGTCCGTCTCTGCACCGTCGTCCGTAACAAAGACCTCGCCATGCTGATAGGGGCTCATCGTACCGGGGTCAATATTGATGTACGGGTCAAACTTCTGAATGGTGACCTTCAGCCCGCGATTCTTGAGCAGGCGCCCGAGCGATGCCGCCGTGATGCCCTTGCCGAGCGATGAAACCACGCCGCCTGTGACGAAAATATACTTTGCCATGCCGTTGCTCCGCTCCTTATATCAGTTCTGAATGCTCTCGAGCTTCTTCTTGCGCGCGGCCTCCTTTGTAATGCCGGCCTTTGCCGCACCGGCAGAGGAGCGCGATGAGGAGCGTTTGACCTCGGGCGGCACCCACTCCATCAGCCCCCACTTACTCTCTCCCTCATAGTGGAAGCGGCTGTCCATGTTCATCATCGTGTAGATTTCCGAGATTGCCATGGCGAGCGACTGCACAGGTTTGTGTGTCTTCTCGATCACCTCGAGGATGAGGTCCTTGTAGTGCATCGGCGTCTTCTTCTGCGCGAGAATATGATAGGCGGCGTCAACCTCCGAGATATGTTCAAAATCCATGAATACGCTCCTTTCAGACCAAAATCACATCTTCTCCGGTGCCGATACCCCGAGCACCCCGAGGCTGTGACGGATAACATGCCCCGCTGCCGAAACGAGCGCAAGGCGTGCGGATGCCAGGGCGGGCTCCTGTCCAACAATGCGGCACTGATTGTAGAACGAGTGGAATGCACCCGCCAGCTCATGACTGTACCGTGCGATGCGCTGGGGAGCAAGTTCTGCCGCCGCGCGCGCAATCTCCTCGGGATAGGCGGCAAGCTTTTTGATGAGCGCAATCTCCGTCTCATCCGTCAGCAGTTCCAGCTCCGCGCCGTCCTTCGGCGCGATGCCGATCTCGCCTGCCTGCCGGAAGATGCTCGAGATGCGCGCGTGTGCATACTGAATATAGTAGACGGGATTCTCATTGGACTTCTTCTTCGCGAGGTCGAGGTCAAAGTCAAGTTGACTGTCAAGCGAGCGCATGAGGAAGAAGTAGCGCGCTGCATCGACGCCGACCTCCTCCATCAGCTCGCGCAGCGTCACCGTCTCACCCGTGCGCTTGCTCAGCTTGACAAGTGCACCATCGCGGTAGAGGCTCACCATCTGCAGGAGGAGCACCGTCAGCTGTGCAGGGTCATGCCCGAGCGCCGCCATCGACGCCTTGACCCGCGCCACATAGCCGTGGTGATCTGCCCCCCAGATATTGACGAGCCGGCCGTAGCCGCGCGCATACTTGTCATCATGGTAGGCGATATCCGCCGCAAGGTAGGTCGGTACGCCGTTCTCGCGGAAGATGACGCGGTCCTTGTCGTCCCCGTAGTCCGTCGAGCGGAGCCAGACCGCGCCGTCCTTCTCGTATGCCTTACCGCGCTCCAACAGGACATCCACCACGCGGCGCACAGCATCCGGATGAAGCGTACGCTCGCTGTACCAGCGGTCAAACGTCACGCCGAAATCTGCCAGATCCTCCTCAAGCGCGGCGAGTTTCTCACGATAGGCAACATTTTGAAAGATACGCAGGCGTTCCTCCTCAGGAAGCGCGAGATATTTGTCCCCGTCGCGGCCGATGATGCGCTGCGCCGTCTCCGTGATGTCCGCGCCGTGGTAGCCGTTCTCGGGGAATACGGTTTCCTTGCCGAGGAGTTCCATGTAGCGTGCATTCACCGACACCGCCAGCAGGTTCATCTGATTGCCCGCATCATTGACATAGTACTCGCTGTCCACGGCATAGCCCGCCGTGCGCAGCAGCTTCACGAGTGCCGAGCCGACCGCCGCGCCGCGTCCGTGCCCAACGTGCAGCGGTCCCGTTGGGTTCGCACTGACATACTCCACCTGCATCCGCGGCGCGTCCTGCGGCAGAAGCACACCGTACGATGCGCCCGCTGTGAGGATGGCACGGAGCGTATCAGCGAGGACAGATTTCTTCAGATAGAGATTGAGAAAGCCTGGTCCTGCAACTGCCGCGTGATCGAGCCAATCTCCTACGAGATGCGCCTGGATCGCTGCTGCAATCTTCTGCGGGGACTGGCGAAAAACACGCGCCGACTGCATGGCGAAGTTCGTCGCGAAATCCCCCATCTCCTTTTCGGGTGGCTCTTCGAGAAGCACGGGGGGCAGTGCACTCACAGCGGGCAACGCGCCTGCCGCTGCAGCCGCCTCCACCGCATCTACGATCGCCTGCTCAATCTGCTGTTTGATATCCACCTTGATCTCCTGTCCTGCTCGGTTCAATCCGTATCTCCAATGTATTATCACTCTGGCGCACGCCGTCCACATAGAGCGTGTAGAATATATACGCTTCCTCCGCCCCGTCCGGAAGCATCCGCGCGCGCAGACGGCGTGTGACCGTCGTGAGCGTGAGCGTGCCGTACGGCGTGCGGTAGCTGCTCGGACGCTCTTCCCCCGGCACAAAGTGCTGCGTATGACGCACAACACCGCGCCGCTGGAGCATCACCCCCGCTGCACCAATCCGCAGCACCGTAGGAATGGTCTCCCCCTCGATCAGCTCCGTGTCGTCATAGCTGACATAACGGCTCTCTCCACGCAAAAAACGCCGTCCCATCACGGACAGCGCTATGCGGCTCTCCTCGCCAGCAGCATCCACCTGCCTCCCCAGGAGGGAGACCTGCACCTGCTCCGCACCCTTCACCGAATGATCCCTCCGATAAAAAGTGTCCTCATTCATCCTAGTTCTGGTCGACGGCAATATCCAGCTCCACCAGCTTGCCGCTGAGATTCATCTCCACGACGAGATACTGCCCATCGCTGATCTTTACCTCGAAGTCACTCCCCACAGAGAGCGACGGTGTCGAGATATCGACATCAAGACCGAGTCCCGTAATGTTCGTCGCAGTATTTGCTGTCAGCATATTGCTGAGCTCTGAGATCGCACTCTGCGCCATCTCGTCAAAGCTCTCTACCGGCATCCCCATCATCATCGTCGAGGCGATGAATTTCGCCGTATCCTCACTCATATTGTAGACAACATTACCGCGGATCTGCTTGGTAAAGCCGACCAGCACCGAGACACCAAGGCTCTTCGCCCGACTTGACGCTGCATAGAGCTTCGTGCGCGTCGGCTCGGGAAACCCCAGCATCGGCATCACCGTTGTAAAGGCATCCACAAAAGGATTGATCAGTTTTGCATCCATCGACTACTCTCCCTCTGCAAAGCCCACATTCATCTGCACCATTCCGATCGGCAACTGCATACTGATACAGAATGTCGTCATGCGGGGGCTGACAATGTGCACCTTCGATCCGCGGATCGTCCCCGGCGGCGTCAAACGCAGCTCTTTCCCATCGAGCACATTGTTGATCTTCGAGACCGCACGCCCCGCAATGATATTGGCGGCCTCCTCCACAGCATCCACAGCTTCGGCGTCCTCGATTTCCTCTGCAGATGCACGCCCCAACATATGCATCGCAAACAGTTTGATCACCGATTCATCGACATACAAGATGACGCGCCCCGTCGTAAAGCCCGTAATGCCGATGATGACAGCCGCGCCGCTCACATCGAGTGAGCGTGGGTCATAAGCCGCAATGTCCGCTTCTCCCTCCATATGAAGGAGCCCACTGATCCCCTGCTGTAACGCGCGTCCAAACGGCTTGGCATAGAGCTCACGAAAAAGCGTCTCCTGGCTCGCCGTTGCCTGGCACATGAGATGGAGCGTATCCACCAGATCAGCCTTGGATGCCGGTTTTTGCAGGAACGCACGGATACCGACGGCCTTCCCCTGCGTGATGAGGTTCAAATCCTTCATCGCACTGACCATCAGAATCCTAGCATCCTTGTCCAGAGCAAGAATGCGTCTACTGCACTCGAGCCCGTTCGCATCCGGCAGATTCATATCCATCGTCACAAGATCCGGCCGCTGTTCCTCGTAGAGGCGCAGCGCCTCCACAGCATCCGCAGCCATGCCGCAGACCTCATAGTCCGTATCCCGCAGATTTTCTGCAATCATCACGCGGCTGATTTTGGAGTCATCCACAATCAGCACCCGTAACTTCCCCATACAAACTCACCCTCTTTTAAGGATTATTTCATGTATTCCCTATTATACACGAAACTACTGCATTCGTCACATATTTTTTGGCAGAACCTCTACCCAATAACCATCGGGATCCTCGACGAAGTAAATCCCCATCTCGGCATTCTCATAGCAGATGATCCCCATTGCCGCATGCTTTGCCCGTGCTGCCGCATAGTCATCTGTCTGAAACGCGAGGTGGAACTCCTTCTCGCCGAGATTGTAGGGCTCTGTACGCTCCTGTAGATATGTCAGTTCCAACTCAAAATCCGTTGTCTCATCCCACAGATAGACCAGTGTGAAGCCCGGCATCTCCATCCGATGCTTCTCGCGCAGGCCAAACGCCTCCTCGTAGAAGCGCATACTCCGTGCTAGATCGAGCACATTGAAATTGAGATGAGTAAATGAAAACGCCATCGTTTCCTCCCTTAATACCGCATTGTATCACAGAAAAGCTGCATATACAGTAGCACACGCAACAAAAATCCCAATATCTTACCCCTGGCGCGCGCGGTCAAAGAGCGCTGTCACCGCCGGCGCAGGAGGCGCATCAAGCTTGCTCACGATGATGATCGCAGCAAGGCTGAGCAGGAATCCCGGCACAATCTCATAAAGTCCCAGAAGAGCGAGCTGCTTCCACACGAGGACGGTCACACCGCCCGTCACAATGCCTGCGAGTACGCCGCGTGCCGTTGTCCGCCGCCAGAAGAGGCACAGAAGCAGTGCGGGTCCGAATGCTGCGCCGAATCCCGCCCAGGCATACGCCACCATGTCGAGAATGAAGTTATCTGGGCTGAGCCCGATGTAGACCGATGCCGCTGCGATGACCAGCACGGACAGACGACTCGCCCAGATCAGTTCCCCCTGCTGCGCCTGCGGACGAAAGCTGCGGCGGTAGATATCCTGTGCGAACGCCGATGCCGCCACAAGGAGCTGTGCCGATGCCGTACTCATGATCGCGGCGAGTACCGCCGCGAGAATCAGCCCCGCAACGACGGGCGGAAACAGTTCCCCTGCCATCACGAGAAAGACGGTCTCTGCCGCCGTCCCCGTGAGCGGCACAGTCAGATAGACCGCCCCCACCATCCCGACGAGAATGGCAGCGGACAACGAGATCACAACCCACGCCATCGCGATACGCGTCGCCTGCGGCAGCTCCTCCGCATGACGGATGGCCATGAAGCGGACGAGGATGTGCGGCTGTCCGAAGTAACCGATGCCCCACGCCATCAGCGAGACAAACTCAACGAACCCGAGCATCGTCCCGTCTGCCTTCGTCAGCGGTGAGAAGAAGGAGGCGTGCTCCGCCGAGATCAGCGCTGCCGTTGCCGAGAAACCGCCGAGCATCATCGCCGCACCGATCGGCACAACGAGAATGGCGAAGAACATCATCACGCCCTGGATGAAATCCGTCCGTGAGACCGCGAGGAAGCCGCCGACGAGCGTGTAGAAAACTACAACGCCCGCCCCCATGAAGAGCGCAGGAACGTACGCCATCTGGAAAATCGTCTCGAATAAACGCCCTGCTGCTACAAACCCCGATGCCGTATAGAGAATGAAGAAGATAAGAATGAACACGGCAGGAACCACGCGCAGCGCACCCGATGCGGCAAGGAAGCGGTTCTCAAAAAAGTCGGGCAGTGTCAGCGAGTTGTTCGCCAGCTCCGTATAGACACGCAGACGTGCTGCGATCAGCTGCCAGTTCGCCCACGTCCCAAGTGCAAGCCCGAGCGCAATCCAGCCCGCATTCAGCCCCGCAACATAGGCGAAGCCCGGCAGCCCCATGAGCATCCAGCCCGACATATCCGATGCCTCGGCGCTCATCGACGTCACCCATGCACCGAGTTTGCGGTTGCCGAGAAAATAGTCGCTCATATTGCGCGTGCGCCGGTAGTAGTAGACACCAATCCCCATCATCACAAGCATATAGACGAGGAAGATAATGCTGATCTCAATCTGCTCCGCCAAAAACAATTCTCCTCACAAGCAACTTAAAACACGCCGTCCATTATACGGGATTTTCCCGCGAAAAGCAAAAATTTTTCCGCATGCATCCCTTTATCGGAATGAAAAAACCCCGCATATGCGGGGCTGCTCTCCTATCCGGCGCGTCATTCCTGCTGCTCGAACAGGCTCTTGTCCACACCGCAGAGCGGGCAGACGAAGTCCTCCGGCAGATCCTCAAATGCAACGCCGGCAGCAAGATCATAGTCGGGGTCTCCGACCGCCTCATCGTAGATCCAGCCGCAAACCGTACAAGCCCATGTCTTCATGGAAAGCCCTCCTTTATCCTATAACACACAGTTCATATCATACACAGAATGTTATTGGAATCATTTTTAGATAATTATTATCCAATAACAATTATTATATTACACTATTTCAGAGGATTTGACCAGCCCCCCCACAAAAATTTTTATATATTTTTTCTGTGGCGGTACTCCGTCGGCTTGACGCCCATGTGCTTTTGAAAAATCTTGCTGAAATAACGCGTATCCTGATATCCGCAGGCAGCGGCGACAGTGTAGATCTTCTCATCGCTCTCGCGCAGCATCTGCCCCGCCCGCCGCAGCCGACAGTCCGTGAGGTAGGCACTGAACGATGTACCGCAGCGCGCGAACAGTTTATGCAGATAACTGACGCTGAGTCCCAGCTCCTGCGCTACTTCGCGCACGGTGATCGGCTCTGCCATGTGCTCTTCCATGTGACGGATGGCATGGAGAAGATAGCCGCGGACGGGTTCTTCCTCCGGCAGGCATAGGAACGCGCAGGTCCTGCTGCCCTCCGGCGCACCGCACATCTGTGCGCGCCGCTCTTCAATATGTTCGGCCGCCAGCTTCATCGCGGCGGCGAGCTCCTCATCGTCGAGCGGCTTAAGAAGATAGGCACAGACGCCGAGTGAGATTGCCTGCTGAGCGAACTCAAACTCGCCGTAGCCGGATAGGATGATGTACTCCGCATCCAGCTCACCGCGCAGACGCGCGATCACATCGAGTCCCGTCAGCCCCGGCATCTTGATGTCCACAATGAGCACATCCGGGTGCTGCTGGCGTGCCAGCAGGATCCCCTCCATACCGCTGCCCGCCGCGCCGATCACCTCCGCGCCGAAATCGTTCCATGGTGTCATCCGAACAATGCCCTGCCGCTGCATCGGTTCATCGTCAATCACAAGCACCTTAATCATAATGAGGAACCTCCTCCCAGTGCTTCAATGTCAGTATTGCCTCCGTCCCTTTTCCCTCCGTACTGCGCAGCACAATGCCGCAGTCCGCATCCCCGTTCAGCACGGCACGCATGTGCACGTTATACAGGCCGAAATGATTGTCATCCCGCCGCGCGAGCACCTCCTGCTGACGCTCCGGTGAGATTCCCTGTCCGTTGTCCTTGATGCAGAAGACGAGATGTTCCCCCTGCTGCATACCTCGGATAGAGATGCGCCCGCTGCCCTCGCTCATCTCAATCCCGTGCTGGATGGCATTCTCCACGAGCGGCTGCAGGATGAGCTTCGGTACATAGCAGCCATAAACAGCGGCATCCACGCGTATAGAAACCTTGAGCCGCCCCTCGTAACGGCGCTGCTGGATGCGCAGATAGGTACGCAGGAACGTCAGCTCCTCGGAAACCGTAATATACTCCTTCATACTGACCGAGGCGCGCAGCAGTTTGCCGAGCTGGACGGCCGTATCCGCTGCGCCCTCGCTGTCACCAAGTTTCGCGCTCCACTTGATGAGGTTCAGCGTATTATACATGAAATGCGGACGAATCATCTCTGTCAGCGACTTTACCTGCGCCACACGCAGGGTCCGTTCGCGTGCGCGATTCTCCGCGAGAAGCGTGCGGATGTGCGCCACGAGACTGTTGAACGTAAGTGCGAGCTCCCCGATCTCATCCCCGCGTGCAATATTCACCTGTACGGAGAAATCATCTCGGCTGCGCACACGGCGCATCGCCGTCGTCAGCGTATGCACCGGCCGCCACAGATGGCGGCTCAGCCGATAGGCGAGATACGCCGTCAGACAAAGTGCAACAGCATCCACCGTGAGCACGAGCCGGAAGAGATAGTCAAGCGGCGCAGGATCGAGCCGTTGGCGCAGATGCACGGCAAATCCGGTGTTCGGCGATGTATAGGCAAAATCCCGAAAGACGGACGAGATCGCCTCCCCCTCCGTCTGTGAAAACACCGAGGAGAATCCCTCGCGGTGACGGTCGAGCAGATCCATCATGACATAGCGGTAGCGGTCCGTCAGGATGATCTGCCCCTCGTTGCCGTCCTGCACGCGCTGGATAAGCGGTACGAGCGCCTCGCGGCGCACGTCGATGACCGCAAATCCGAGGAGCTCCTCCCCTATACGGATGGCACGCGCCATAGAGAACACCGTCTCCCTGCGATCGGGTGCATAACGGTCGGCCGCCGCAACCACCCAGTCCGTCTGCGCTGCGGCGCGCCCGACGATTCCCCAGTGCAGATGCTCCGGGAGCCGAAAGTCATGCGGCAGATCATCCGTCGCAATCACCTGCCGCCCGTCGGCAGAGAGGAGATAGATCGCCGTCTCACCCGACCGCCCTGCAAGGACGGCATAGAGGTCGGCGTAGATATGCTCCACATCCGTCCGATCTCCCTGCAGGAAGGCAATGGTCTCCCCACGCGCGAGCATCGGATTCATAAGGCGCTGATAACTGCCGACGAGGTTGTCAATCTCGCGTGCAATGCGCTGCACCTCTGCCCTGCCCGCCTTTGCCTGCGTATTCTCATAGACGTGGTCAGCGACATAGAGAATGAGGAAGGATGCGACAAGAAGGGGAATCAGACCTCCTGCAAGAAGGTAGGCAAGCAGGCGCTTCTGATAGCTCATGCGGTAGCTGCCCATGCTCTACCCCTCCTCTCCTGCCGCATGCAGCGACGGACAACCGAGGAAAATCCACGTCTTCCTTAATATTCAAACTATAAAGAAAGAATACGGATAAATTCCAATTTTGTCAAGCGGAATTGCAGACAAATTTAAAATATATTAATCAATAAAAATTATACGTTGATGCAAAGGAAAAACCGCCACACAATGTGACGGTCTTGGAAGGGGAAAATATGGGAATGGGGGGATGGGGGGAAATGGGGATTTATTTGATAACCGCCGCGCGCCATTTACTTAGGAACTCGTCCCTAAAGGAGACGGCGCGCTGCGTATCAAACCGAATGTGAGTGATCTCCGAAAGAGGACGGAGATTCGTAGGTGCCGGAATATCGGCACGGGTAGAGCGCCGTTCATAATCGCCGAGGCGTTCATGAACTTGGCGGCTCATGACGAAATCAAGGAATTTCTTTGCATTTTCGAGATGAGGTGCATTTTTGATGACTGCAATCCCCGTAGAGGAGACCGCCGTTCCCTCGATGGGATAGACGATTTTGATATGCGCACCGGCAGCGATGTACTTGAGCACAGGCTCTTCGAACGTTGCCGTAACCGCATACGCTCCATCAGCGAGCGCTTTGATCTGCTCCGCCGATGTACCGAGCATACGGCCATCCAACTGCTCTGCCAGTTGACCGATGACAGCAGAATCGCCGCCGAGGGCATCCATCATCGTAACCAGCACGGCATAGGAGTAGGTCGACTTTGCAGGGTCTGCAAGCGCTATGCGCCCGTGAAACCGGGGGGCAAGGAGATCTCGCCATCCCTGCGGTGCATCTGCCTCACTCACCAGATCGGTATTGTAGGCAATGACGTAGGGATCCATCGTCATATTCCAAAATGCATCATTTTCGCGTATAAAATTCGGAAAAATTGCATTTTTCTCCACAGACGCATACGGTTCGAGATAGGGTTCGAGCGATACATAGGCATCGGCCGCCCCGCCCCACAGGATATCTCCATGCGGGTTCTCCTGCTCCGTACGGACACGCGTCATCAGCTCTCCCGAGCTGCCGCTGACGAACTGCACCTGTATGCCGGTCTGTTCCTGGAACTCCTTTGCGAGGGGTGCGGTCCAATCGGGTGTATTGCAGTTATATACAACAACAATATTCTCGTCGCCCTGTGGCATCTCTGCCGTACTGCCGCATGATGCGAGCAGAAGGGCTGCGGTAAGGAGAAGCGTCACACCGAGAAGGTGCATCCGCTGAAAGATGATCATCGTGCGACACCTCCTCAACGAGATGTCATCAATTTCAAATCTTTTTGATAATTATAAATTAACAGGAAGTGTAGTACAACGGTACAGTTCGTCATTTTAGGGGGAGGATTCTATTCTATTGTTTTCCACGCAATTCCCGCTGTACATCAAAGAAATGAGCGACCGCTTCCGCCGAAGGACGATTCATTCCGGGGACAGCCGCCAGTTCATCGACCGAAGCCGTCTTGATTCTGTCCAGTGTTCCGAAGTGTGTCCAGAGGCTCTGACGGCGCTTGGGACCTACTCCTACGATATGATCCAATACAGAAACAAGGTTGCGCTTACCGCGCAGCTTACGATGAAATGTGATGGCGAACCGATGCGCCTCATCGCGGATGCGCTGGATGAGATAGAGAGAGGGACTGCGGCGCGGCAGTTCAACCGGTTCCGAGCTCCCCTCCGTAAAGACGAGCTCAAACTGCTTGGCAAGGCCGACGACGGGCACATCCAGATGCCCCGCCTGATGTCGAATGATCTCAAGTGCAGAAGAGAGCTGTCCCTTGCCGCCGTCGATGATGATGAGGTCGGGCAGCTCCTCAGCGGGCAGCCCCACATAGCGCCGTGTCGTCACCTCACGCATAGAGAGAAAGTCGTCGGGCTTCCCCTCAGCGCTCTTGATCTTAAAGCGGCGATAGTCCGACTTTTTCGGCACGCCGCCCTCAAAGACGACCATCGATGCAACGGTCTCCTGCCCTTGATTGTGTGATATATCAAAGCACTCCATTCGAAAAGGCGGCTTCTTAAGGCCGAGATACCGCCCCAGCTCCGCGACTGCACCGAGGGTCTGCTCATCCGCGAGACTGCGCCGTGTCTCTTCATCTGCCAAGAATTTCTCCGCATTGCCCGTCGCCATCACAACAATGTCATGCTTCGTTCCGCGCTGCGGCGTGAGGAGAACGACCTTGCCGCCGCCCTTTTTCGCTGCAAGCCAGCGCTCGATAGTCTCCTGTCCTGCCGCATCGATCGTGTACGGGAGCAGCACCTCGCGCGGGACAAATGTCGCCTGGTTGTAATACTGCTCGAGAAACGCACGCAGAATATCCGCATCACTCTCCTCCTCGCTCCCGCGCAGAAGGAAATGCTCGCGCCCGATCATCTTCCCCCCCCGAATGAAGAAGATCTGTACGCAGACGCCTGCTGCCGAGCGCGCAATACCGACGGCATCCTGATCCCCTGCACCCGTCACGATATTCTGCCGCTCTGCCGCCTTGCGCACAGCTGCGAGCTGGTCGCGCAGGCGCGCCGCCGTCTCGAAGTGGTACGCTTCGGCCGCCAGCACCATCCGCTGCTCCAGTTCGCGCTCCACGTCGTCCGTCCGCCCCTCGAGGAAGAGCAGGACGGCACGGATCATCGCACCGTAGTCCTCTGCTGCTATCTTCCCCACGCATGGCGCAAGACAGCGCTTGATATGGTACTCGAGACAGGGGCGTTCGGGCATCGTGCGGCAGGTACGCAGCGGAAAAAGGCGCTTCAGGAGCTTTAAGCTGTCCCGCAGCGCCGTCACATTCGTATAGGGGCCGAAGTAGCGCGCCCCATCACGCAGCACACGCCGCGTGATGAAGACGCGAGGATATTCCTCCTGCACCGTCACCTTGACATAGGGGTAACTCTTATCGTCCTTCAGCCGAATGTTATACCTAGGACGATGCTTTTTGATCAGATTCGCCTCGAGGATCAGCGACTCAACCTCGTTTGCCGTTATAATGGTCTCAAAGTCCTCGATATGAGAGACCATAGCACGCACCTTCGGCGTGTGATTCCGGCTGCTCTGAAAGTACTGGCGCACGCGGTTCTTGAGCACAATCGCCTTGCCTACATAGATGATCTTCCCGCGTGCGTCCTTCATGAGGTAGACACCGGGCGCATCCGGCAGCAGTTTCAGCTTTTCTGCGACTGTATCCGTCACGGTTCAGTGTCCCGCCTTCATCCGGTTGATCGCACTGAAGAGCGCTAGGATGGACGATGTGATGATGTCTGTATCCAGTCCCGCGCCCCAGTAGACCTTACCCTCCGCGCCCGTAATGCTGATATAGGAAATGGCGCGCGAGGTCTGACCGATCTCGAGTGCATGCTCGCTGTACGTCAGATTCGTATACGAGAGGCCGAGATTCGTCTGCAGCGCGTTCGAGATGGCATCCAGACGCCCGTTGCCGCGTGCCTCGTAGCTGCGTTCCTCGCCGTCTACACGAAGCTGAACGTCACCCAGGCGGATGCCGTCCGGCTGTTTTTTCAAATGAAAATCCATCAGTTCGTAGGGAAAGCCGACATTGACGTAGGTGTCTGTAAATACCTTATACATCTCATCCGGCAGGAGTTCCCGGTGTCCGCTGTCGGAGACCGCCTTCACACGGTAGCTGAAGTCCTCGCGCATCTTCTTCGGCATGCTGATGCCGTACTGCTGCTCCATGATATAGCCGACGCCGCCCCTGCCCGACTGGCTGTTGATGCGGATGACATCACCGTCGTAGGTGCGGCCGACATCCTTCGGGTCGATGTAAAGGTACGGAAGCGACCAGTGCTTGGGCTTATTCTCATCCCAGTGCTTCATGCCCTTGGCGATGGCATCCTGATGCGAGCCGGAGAAGGCCGCGAAGACGAGCGAGCCGGCATACGGCTGACGCGGATTCACCTGCATGCGCGTCACCTTTTCATAGACCTCGACGAGATGCGGCAGGTCAGAGAAGTCGAGATTTGGATCGACACCGAGTGCGAACATATTCATCGCAACGGTGATGATGTCGACATTCCCCGTACGCTCCCCGTTGCCGAAGAGTGTTCCTTCCACGCGGTCCGCACCGGCAAGCAGTCCCAGCTCCGCATCCGCCACGCCGCAGCCGCGGTCGTTGTGCGGGTG
Source organism: uncultured Selenomonas sp. (assembly GCA_963518105.1). Classification (GTDB taxonomy): domain Bacteria; phylum Bacillota; class Negativicutes; order Selenomonadales; family Selenomonadaceae; genus Centipeda. The sequence continues at coordinate 6,751 of CAUQID010000014.1, read as the reverse complement.
GAGGGAGAGAACAACGCTGTCGCGATACTTCAGACGCTCGTTGACGTAGGAAATCTGCATGCCGTAAACATGCGACATCGACATCTGCACTGTCGAGGGCAAGTTGATAATGGCCTTGCGGTCGGGCGTCGGCTGCCAGACATCGAGCACGGCATTGCAGACCTCAAGCGCATACTCCGGCTCCGTCCCCGTGAAGCTCTCGGGCGAGTACTCGAAGCGATAGTTCGCACCTGCCTCCTCCGTCAGCCGCTTGAGCAGCTGCGCGCCGTCCACCGCGATCTGGAGGATCTCCTCCTTGGAGCGGCCGAACACCTGCTCACGCTGCGCCGCAGAGGTCGGGTTATAGACGTGTACGATGGCATTCTTCACCCCGTGCAGTGCGTCGAAGGTCCGGCGGATGATATGCTCGCGCGCCTGCGTCAGCACCTGCACCGTCACATCATCCGGAATGAGATTATCCTCCACGAGGCGGCGCAGAAACTCGTACTCCGTCTCCGAGGCGGCAGGAAAGCCGACCTCGATCTCCTTGAATCCCACGCGCACGAGAAGGTCGAAGAAGGCCAGCTTCTCATCGAGACTCATCGGGATGATGAGGGCCTGGTTGCCGTCACGCAGATCGACCGAGCACCAGATGGGTGCTTTCTCGGGCGCATCCTGACGCAGCCAGTCCAGACGGATCTCCGGCGGCATATAGTACCCCTTGGTATATTTCTTGTGATTCATCATCGTTCCCCCCGCATCGATATCCCATAGTGATTCAACATAAAACAAGAAGCCCTCCGCCGTTTGCGGGGCGAAGGGCATGCCTGCGTATCCTAGCTGACATTATCTTATCATATTTACGGTGCCTTTGCAAATGTCAGCGCAGAGCCGCATTGAACTTCTCGATGAGTTTCTCCGGCTTATACGACTCCTTTGCCTTGCGCAGTCCCTCGATGCCCATATCCTCCTCGCGATTGATATAGGTGAGGTGACTCCATGCGTGCTCTACAAACCCCTGGTTGATGGCAGGGTAGGCCCCGCGCAGTTCGGGATCTGCCTTCTCGACGTGGATAACGGCGGTGTCCGTGTTCAGCTGCTCGCCGAACGTAAAGGCGATAACACGCCCGTCGAGGAGAATCGCCCCGCCCTTGAGGCCGAAGTCCTCGAAGTTGTTCAGTACCTCGAGAATCGCCGTGCGCTCATAGCCGATGAAGGGATCGACCGAGCCGTCCTCCTGCCGATGCTGTTTATACCAGCTGTTCAGTTCAAGCTTGCACAGCGTCACGATCTCGTCCGTGATGGGCAGAAACCGGGCATCGGGATGCTCCTTCCGAAACGCATTCAGATGATTCTTCTTCGAGTGCATCTTGCGCCCTGCGAGGCTGATGAGTTTCTCCGCCAGATATACATAGTCATAGTTATCGCGGTCGGAAACCACCTCGAAGTCGGCGCAGGTGCAGCTGCGCAGGAAATCGGCATAGCCGCGCTCCATATCGTAGATGTGCAGCGGCTGCGCGATCTCCTCAAAATACGCGAGCAGCTTCTTCGTCGCCGCTGGATAGAGCGCCGGATCACAGAACGGCTGCAGTGCCGAGACGCGTGCCTTCCACTCGCTCACGACGTAGAGGACATCGTCCTCCTCCGCAACGTGAACATGGAACGGCTCGCGCCACATATATAGATTGGTAAAGTTAAAATGCGAATTCTCGTAGTAGTTCGCACGGAAATATCGGTCAAGCAGCGGCTTGTCTTCCTTTGTCAAGGCATGAAATTCGATGACGTTCACCTTCCCATCGGCTTTTTGAAAAAAGTTCTCCTAACGGTTTCATTATAACAAGTTCGTCAAGCCCCGTTTCAGACCTTGCTGAGAATCAGCTCCGCCGCTCCCTCCAGCGTATATGCGCCGAGACCCGCCGGCAGGAATACACTCTCGCCCTTCTGCACAGTGAGCGGCGCACCCGTCCAGCGCAGAACAGCACTGCCCGCGAGCATAGTAATACAGCAGAAGGAGTCATCGCCCGCCGCAAGGGAGCACGCCCCCTCCAGTGCCAGATGATGTACGGTGAAATAATCGCATGCTGCGAGCAGACGTATCCGCGCCCCCCCGCACAGTTCCTCCGCCATCCCCCGCTCCGTCTGCATCGCAGCGGGGGTGAGGCACGTCACATCAAGCGCCTGCGCGAGATGGAGGTCGCGCGGCCTGCCGTCCGCACCGATGCGCCCATAGTCATAGACACGGTAGGTCGTATTCGAGTTCTGCTGGATCTCGCAGATGAGGATTCCCCTGCCGATTGCATGGAGCGTCCCCGCAGGGATGAAGAACACATCGCCGCGCGCAGCCGGCACGCGCCGCACCACATCGAGCAGGCTGCCGTCCGCAATCCGCTGATGAAACTCCGCCCGCGTAATCTCCCGCGCAAATCCGTAGATGATCTCAGCCCCCGGCGCAGCATCTGCGATGTACCACATCTCTGTTTTACCGTACTCGCCCGCCGCACGCAGCGCATAGTCGTCATCCGGATGTACCTGCACCGACAGATTGTCATGCGCATCGATGAGTTTGATGAGCAGCGGGAAATAGGAAAAGCGCGCCGCATTCCTGCCGAGCATCTCCTGCCCCGCACGCGCAAGCCACGCCTCAAGGGTCTCTCCTGCCACCGCACCGTTCGCGATGACGCTCTTTCCATCCCGATGACAGGCGAGTTCCCAGCTCTCAGCAACGATGGGGAGTGCTGTCTGTTTGCCGTACTCATCCCGCAGGCGTGTACCGCCCCAGAGATAATCCTTCAGCGGTGCATTGAGTTTCATCGGATATCGCATAATGTTTCCCTCACGTTTATTTTATGTTGGATAAAAATATCTTACTGAATCCCGGCGCATTCTGCAAGCAGAAAAATCTTCATCGGTAAATCACCGATAAAGGACTTCCTAAAATCTCCATTGTTCCGCGCTCGCGTCTATGGTATCATAGGAACGCCTGCCGAACAGAAGGCAGGACAAACAATCCATGATATGTCCCTGCATTTATCTGAAACGGAGTGAATCCTTATGTCCCAAAAGACCATTGACACGACGGAGCGTCCCCCGCTCCTAACCACCATCCCCCTCTCGCTGCAGCACCTCTTCGCCATGTTCGGCTCAACGGTGCTCGTACCGATCTTATTTCACGTCAATCCGGCGACCGTACTGCTCTTCAACGGCATCGGCACGCTGTTCTATCTCATCCTGTGCAAGGGGAAGATTCCCGCCTATCTCGGCTCGAGCTTCGCGTTCCTCTCGCCCGTCTTCCTCGTCCTTTCCCAGTACAGCTACGAGGCGGCGCTCGGCGGATTCATCATCGTCGGCATTGTATTCTGCCTGGTCAGCCTCATCGTACACAGCATTGGGACGAGCTGGATCGACGTCATTTTCCCGCCTGCCTCGATGGGCGCGATCGTCGCCGTCATCGGTCTTGAGCTGATGCCGACGGCAGCAGGAATGGCAGGTCTGACGGGAGAAAACACCGATGCGACCGTCATCTTCGTCTCGATTGCAACGCTCGCCATCACCATCTTTGCCTCGATGGCATTCCGCGGCTTCCTCTCCATCATCCCCATCCTCATCGGCGTGGTCGCAGGCTATATCATCGCATTCTGTGCGGGTATCGTTGATCTCTCACATGTCGAGAGTGCGCCGTGGCTGGCGCTGCCGACCATCTACACACCGGAGTTCGACCTGCGCGCCATTCTCATCATCCTGCCTGCCTCCATCGTCGTCGTCGTCGAGCACATCGGCCACCTCATCGTAACGGGCAATATCGTCGGACGCAATCTTGCAAAGGACCCGGGGCTCGACCGCTCCCTCCTCGGCAACGGCGTCTCGACCATCTTCTCCGGATTCTTCGGCTCGACGCCGAACACGACCTACGGCGAGAACATCGGCGTGCTCGCCATCACCAAGGTATACTCTACATGGGTCATCGGCGGCGCTGCCATCTTCGCCATCCTGCTCTCCTGCCTCGGCAAACTTGCGGCGCTCATCCAGAGTATTCCCGTCCCTGTCATGGGTGGGGTCTCCATGCTGCTCTTTGGCGTTATCGCCGCCTCGGGCATCCGCATCCTCGTCGAAGCAAAGGTGGACTACAACAATCCGATGAACCTTCTTCTCACCTCCATCGTCATGGGAGTCGGTGTTTCGACAGCAAGTCTCACCATCGGCACAGTCACGCTGCGCGGCATGTCGCTTGCGACCGTCATCGCCATCATTCTCTCTATCTCCTTCCGCATCATCCTCGCGCTGCGCGGACAGGAACAGAAGCAGGGCGAATGACACGGCATATCGTCATCCTGCCGCAGGGCGATGCATGTCCTGCGAAGGCATATCTGATGCGCGTATGCGGCGTCTCCTCGAGTCTCTGGAAGCGCATCAAGCACAGCGGCACATTCACCGTAAACGGCACGCCCGCCATCGCCGCGCGCACCATGCTGCACGACGGCGATACCGTAAGCTATGCACTCCCCGTCCGCTCCTGCATCACTCCCGAGCACCTGCCGCTCACGATTGTCTACGAGGATGGCGACCTCCTCATCATCGACAAGCCCGCCGGTCAGCTCGTCCACCCGACGACGCGGGAGATGCACGGAACGGTGGCGAACGCCGTGCGCGGTCTGTACGAGACGCGGGGCACGGCACTCGACTTCCATCCATGCCATCGCCTCGACCGCAACACCACGGGGCTCCTGCTCATCGCAAAACATCCTGAGATACAGTACCAGGTGTCCCGACAGAAAGCACTCGCACGCAGCTATCTGGCTCTCATTGCCGGCACGCTGCACCCCGCCAGCGCCATCATTGACGCCCCCATCGCACGCGCTCTGCCGAGCATCATCCTGCGTCATGTCGCCCCCAACGGAAAACCCGCGCGCACGCATTATGAGACGCTGGAGACAGACGGCACACACAGCCTTCTCCGTCTGCAGCTCGAAACGGGACGCACACATCAGATCCGCGTCCACCTCGCCCACCTCGGTCATCCTCTCCTTGGTGATGACCTCTACGGGGGGAGTACGGCACACATCGCACGCCACGCACTGCACTCCGCCTCCCTCTGCCTCATCCATCCGCGCACACATGAACACCTCTGTATAGAGTCTCCTCTGCCGGAGGATATGGCAAGCATCATCTCATCATCGACAACGAAAAGGGGCAGTTGAACGAAGCCAAAAACTTCGTTCAACTGCCCCTTCTTCACGTTTTGCGCTTACTTGCTCGCGCCAAACCACTTCTGATAGATCTTGTCATATTCGCCGTTATCGTGCAGTTTCTTGAGCGCCTCGTTGACCTTCTTCTGCAGGTCAGCATTGTCCTTGCCCATCGCGATGCCGTAGTCCTCGGCAGAGAGCTTGTCCTCGAGGGACTTCACGCCGACAGCCTGCGTCTGCTTGATGTAGTAGTCGTTGACCGGACGGTCATTGACAACAGCGTCCACACCGCGTGCCTTCAGTTCCATGAAGCAGTCTGCGGGCGTATTCAGCTCCGTGACGGTGACGCCTTCCATCTCCTTGACCATGTTCGCACTCGTCGTGCCGATCTGGACGGCAACCTTGTGCCCCTTGAGATCCTTGAACGACTTTATGGCCTCCTCGTCGCTGCGCACGATCATCGTAAGCCCTGACTGATAGTAGGGATCGGAGAAGTTCACCTTCTGCTTGCGCTCGTCGTTGATCGTCATGCCGCTGATGATAACGTCGATGTTCTTCGCCTGGAGCGCAGGAATGAGTCCGTCAAAGCCGATGTTCTGAATCTCCGCCTCGCTGCCCATTTCCTTTGCGACGGCACGGATGAGATCCATGTCAAAGCCCTGATATTCCTTCTGTCCCTCGTCCTGGAACTCGAACGGCGCAAAGTCCACCGCGGAGCCGACACGCAGTGTCTTTGCCGCCTGCTTCCCCTGATCTCCGCCGCCGCAGCCGACCAAAGCAAGGCTCACCAGTGCGCCGGTCAAAACGAGCGCCATCTTCTTCAATTTCATGGAACAACCTCCTCAGAAAAATGAAAGAGGGACGCTGCAAATACGCTGCAGCAATCCCTCCATGAAGGAGACAAAATCTCCTCAAAGTCCTTGAAAACTCTTAGAAACGTGCAGGACGCTTCGCAGTGAAGCAGTCGCGGCAGTACACCGGACGATCCGTCTTCGGTTCGAACGGGACTTCCGTGTCCTTGCCGCACTCGGCGCAGACAACATGGAACATCTGACGCTCGCCGCTGTTCTGATCATCACGGCTGCGGCGGCGCTTGTCGCGGCAGTCGCGGCAGCGTGCCGGCTCGTTCTCGAACCCCTTCTCAGCGTAGAACTCCTGCTCCCCAGACGTGAACACAAAGTTGTTTCCGCACTCTTTGCATACGAGTGTCTTGTCTTCAAATGCCATTCTTCCACAATCTCCCTTAAAAAAATAATGTAACTCTCCATCCACAGAACCGGGGACGCGTTCATTGAGATCGTGGGGGAAGTAAAGCCTGCTTACATAAACAATGCTTCACGCGTTCACTGAACGACTATCAGGTCGAGGGGAAAGGATTTCAACGTCCTGTATTATACAGATGTTTTTCATGAAGTGCAAGTTTTTTTTCCTGCCGTCCGAGAAATGAGAATAGGATGCAGCGATGACTCTGCCAATCTCTCTCAACCTATTGACAGACATTTACCGTTTTTGATAGAATGGACACGCTGGTCATGGAGAGGTGTCCGAGCGGTTTAAGGAGCCGGTCTTGAAAACCGGTGATGCGGCAA
>CAUQID010000013.1:0-46438 GCA_963518105.1 uncultured Selenomonas sp. | reverse complement strand
AGCACCACCTTGCCAAGGTGGGGGTCGCGAGTTCGAGCCTCGTTTTCCGCTCCATTGTTTTTCATACCTGCGCATCGCGCAGGTTTTTTTGAAAATGAGAGTTTTGTATACTCTCTGTTTTGTTTGGGGCCTATAGCTCAGTTGGTTAGAGCAACCGGCTCATAACCGGTCGGTCCTTGGTTCAAGTCCAAGTGGGCCCACCAATCGGGATGAGAGCATCACGCTGGTGATGCTTTTTTTATTTCTCGGAGGAGGCAGGCAGATGCGCGAGGAACAATTCGCGGCGCGTGTGCGTGCGGCGGGGGCGCGGATTTTCCGCGTGGGCGGCTGCGTGCGCGACTATTTTCGCGGCGTGCCGGCAAAGGATGTAGACTATGTGCTTGCGGGGCTGGCGGAGGCAGACTTCCGTGCGCTCTTTCCGCATGCAGAGCGAATGGGGAAGTCTTTTCCCGTCTATCATGTGTGTGTGGACGGCGTGCGGTGCGAGGTCGCCTTTGCACGCCGGGAGGTCAAGACGGGACGGGGGTACCGCGGGTTCACTACGCTGTCCGACCCGTCTGTGACAATTGAGGAGGATCTTTTTCGGCGCGATACGACGATGAATGCGATGGCGATCGAGCTGCCGGATGGGATGCTGCACGATCCCTATGACGGGCGTACGGATATCGCAGCGGGCGTTATCCGTGCGGTTTCGGCGCATTTTACGGAGGATCCCGTGCGTGCGCTGCGTGCGGCGCGGCAGGCGGCCGTGTTCGGCTATGCGGTGGAGGAGCGGACGCTCTCCTATATGCGTGCCTGTGCTGCGGAGCTGTGCTGCGAGCCGCAGGAGCGCCTGCTGGGCGAGCTGCGCCGTGCACTCGCCGCACCGCGTCCCTCGGTATTCTTCCGCGTACTGGAGGCGGCGGATCTGCTTGCAGTGACGTTTCCCGAGATCGCTGCGCTCGCGGGGCAGACGCAGCCGGCGGAATTTCATCCCGAGGGGGATGCGCTTGCACACACCTATGAGATCATCGATGCCGCGGCCCGTGAGACATCGGACCTCGCGGCGCGGTTCGCCGCACTCGTCCACGACATCGGCAAGGGACTGACCCCGCAGGAGATGCTGCCGCACCACTACGGACATGAGAAGACGGGACTTGATGCGCTCGCAGCATGGCATGCGCGCATGCCGCTCCCGCACGCATGGCGCAGGGCCGCTGCTTTCGTCATACGCCAGCACATGCGTGCGCCGCGTCTCACACACATCGGCAAGATTGCAGACCTGCTGCTCGGTATCGGCGCGTCCGGGCTCACGATGGAGCAGTTTGGCATCATCATCCGTGCTGACCACGGCACGCTGCCTCCCTATCTTGCGCATGGCGCGGCGTATCTCGCGGCGATGCAGGCGGTCACGGGGCATGATGCACCCCCCGCATGCAAGGGGCGTGCGGTCGGTGCATGGCTGCGCGATGCGCGCATCCGCGTCTTGAAAAAAATCTTGTTGGAGAATGAATAGGCGTGGTATAATACATGGAGCGGAGATTGCAGACATCGCGGAGGAGGCTCGTATTCTATGGAGAAGATCATCCTGCCCTACGGCGGCAAGACACCTGCAGTCGATCCCTCGGCGTTCGTTGCGCCGACGGCGGCAGTCATCGGTGATGTGACGGTCGGTGCGGGATCAAGCATCTGGTTCGGTGCAGTGGTGCGCGGCGATTTTCAGCCGATCACGATCGGGCAGAATACAAACATCCAGGAGAACGCGACTATTCACGTCATGCGCGATGTGCCTGTGGAGATCGGGGACAATGTCCTCATCGGGCACAATGCCGTGGTACATTGCCGCCGTATCGGCAGCAATGCGCTGATCGGTATGGGCTCTGTCGTGATGGGGTACTCCGAGATCGGCGAGAATGTCGTGATCGGTGCGGGCACGTTCCTGCCTCAGCACAAGAAGATCCCGCCGAACTCGCTCGTGTTCGGCAATCCCGCCCAGATCGTGCGCGCACTGCGCGACGATGAGATCGAGGCGCTGCGGGAAGCAGCGGAGAACTATGCCAATCTTGGCGCAGAGTACAAACGTATCATTGAGGAGATGAAGTAATGGAAGAGACACTGGTTCTCATCAAGCCGGACGCCGTCGGGGCGCATCACATCGGAGACATTACCAAGGCATACGAGGAGGCGGGCCTCCAGATTCGTGCGATGAAGATGATGCAGATGACAGACCGCATCGCGCGCATCCACTACGAGGAGCACCTCGAAAAGCCGTTCTACGGCGAGCTGTCGGCGTTCATGACGTCGGCACCGATTGTAGCCATGGTGCTCGCCGGCGAGAATGCAATCGCCCGCGTGCGCGAACTCCACGGTGCGACGAATCCCGCGAATGCGGCTGAGGGAACGATCCGCAAGCGCTTTGCAAAGAACGGGAGCGAGAACGCTGTGCACGCGTCCGACAGCCCCGAGAGCGCTGCGCGCGAGGTGCATATCTTCTTCAGTGAGACGGAGATTTTCTAAAACTCAGTGTGTTTACTGCCCGGCTGTGTGTTTTGCGCGGCTGGGCAGATTTATCAGAAAGAGGAGGAACGACGATGAGTGTCACAACCAAGACCGGCGACAAGGGACAGACACGCCTCTTTACGGGCGAACAGATTGCAAAGGACGATCTGCGCGTGGAGACCTACGGGACGATCGATCAGCTGACCTCGGCGATCGGCATGGCGCGTGCCTTTGCGCAGAATGAGCGTGTCAAAGGCCTGCTGTTCGACCTGCAGAAGCAGCTCGGCATGCTGATGGCGGACTTCGCGAGCCGCGGGCAGAAGCCGATGATCACGGAGGAGATGCTGCAAAAGATCGAGGCGGAGATCGCTGACATCGAGGGCAGCCTCCCGCCGCTGACGAAGTTCCTCGTGCCCGGTGAGACGCAGGCGGAGGCATTCCTTGACTTTGCCCGCACGACGGCGCGGATGGCAGAGCGCCGTGCATGGTCGCTTGCGCGGCGCGGCACAGTGGAGGACATCGACCTGCGCTTCCTCAACCGTATCTCGGACTACCTCTTTATTCTGATGCGCCTCGAGAATGAGGATATTCCGCGCCGGTGAAGACGCAGTTTGCAGTCCTGGATGGGAGCAGCCTGTTCTTCCGCGCATTTTATGCGCTGCAGCTCCCGCCGAATACGAATGGGGTCCATACGAACGCGGTACACGGATTTGCCATGATGCTGGTGAAGCTGCTGCGGGAACTCTCACCCGCACAGATCGTCATCGCATTCGACAAGAGCCGCACGACGTTCCGCACGGCACTCTATCCCGCGTACAAGGGCACGCGGGACAAGACCCCCGAGGAACTGATCGCGCAGATCCCGCTGCTGAAGGAGATGGCTGAGGCGCTCGGCATTCCTTTCCTCGAGCTGGATGACTACGAGGCGGACGACATCATTGGAACGCTCGCTACACAGGCAGCGGCGGCAGGCGTAGAGACTGCCGTGGTAACAGGCGACCGTGACGCGCTGCAGCTCATCCGCAGCGGGCTGACCGTTCTTCTGACGAAGAAGGGCATCAGCGAGATGAAGGCATACGATACGGATACCTTTACGGAGGAGTATGGTTTCGCGCCTCTCCGTCTCATTGATATGAAGGGGCTGATGGGGGATACCTCGGACAATATTCCGGGCGTGCCTGGTATCGGGCCAAAGACTGCAACGAAGCTGCTTCTGCAGTATGAGAACCTCGAGAATGTGCTCGATCACGCCGCTGAGGTCAGCGGAAAAAAACTCAGTACCTCCCTCGTGACGTATCGTGATCAGGCACTGCTCTCCAAGCAGCTGGCAACGATTGCATGTGCCGTACCCGAACTCCGCTACCATGCGGAGGATTTTCGCATGCAGCCGGATCTCGGGGCGCTCGATGCGTTCTGCAGGACGTATGAGCTGCGCACGGTCTGGCGGACGCTTTCGGCGTATCTGGGGGCTGCGCCTGCCTCGGTGCAGGAGGGGCTCTTTGCGGAGGCCGAAGCGCCGTCCGCCGACTGTACGGCGGCAGCGCTGGGGGAGACGGATCTTGCGGCGCTGCGCACCGCGGAGGAGATCGCTGTCGGCGGCGTGTTCGAGGGGGCTGTGCCCTTTGCGCAGCTATCTCATATCGCTCTCGTTTACGGAGCAGAGCGGCGTGTCGTGTCGGCAGCATCGCCGCACTTTGACGCAGTACGCGGGATCCTCGCTGCGCGTCCTGTCGTCCTCTGGAATGCAAAGCGCTATGTGCAGGCAGGCTGGACGATGGGTGCTGATGTTCTGGACCTCGAACTGGCGGACTATCTTCTTCATCCGGAGGAGAGCAAACGCAGCATCGTGCGCACGGCGCAGGTACATCTCGGGGATGCGTCTGTGCCGGCGGAGGATGCGGCAGATGCGGCGCGTGCCGTGCATGAGGCACTGCTTGCGGCGCGGCTGGCTGCCCCCCTGCGGTCGGCGCTCGAGGCGGCAGCTCTCCTGCCGCTCTACGAGACGGCGGAGCTGCCGCTTGTTCCTGTGCTCGCGGAGATGGAGCAGACGGGCATCTATGTCAATCGTACAGCGCTCGCGCAGGAACTGACAGCGGCAAATGCGCGCATCGAGACCCTTGCGGCAGAGATTTATGCCCTCGCGGGCACGGTGTTCAACATCAGCTCGCCAAAGCAGCTCGGCGAGATTCTGTTCGAGCGGCTGTCCCTCGCAGCCGGGGAGAAGGTCAAGAAGACGAAGACGGGCTATTCGACGAATGCCGAGACGCTCGAGGAGCTGCGCGGCCGCCATCCCATCGTGGATAAGGTGCTGACCTACCGCATGTGGACGAAGCTGCGCTCGACCTACCTCGAGGGCATCGGCGCACTCATCCGTGCCGAGACGGGGCGCGTACATACGAGCTTCAATCAGACGGTGACGGCGACGGGCAGACTCTCCAGCTCCGACCCGAACCTGCAGAACATCCCTGTGCGGACGGAGGAGGGGCGCGCCGTGCGTGCACTCTTTGAGCCGGGGGAGGGATACGATCTGCTGCTCTCGGCGGACTACTCGCAGGTGGAGCTGCGCATCCTCGCACACATGTCGGGGGATGAGACGCTCATCGATGCATTCCGTCACGGACAGGACATCCACGCACGTACGGCGGCAGAGGTGTTCGGCGTGCCGATGGATGCTGTCACGGGGGAGCAGCGCCGCCGGGCGAAGGCGGTCAACTTCGGTATCGTCTACGGGCTCAGCGACTATGGTCTCGCGCGCGACCTCGGCATCGGGCGCAAGGAGGCGGCGGGCTACATCGAACGATACTTTGAGCGCTATCACGGCGTGCGCGCATTCCTCGACAAGACCGTCGCGGATGCGCACGAGAACGGCTATGTCACGACACTCTACGGGCGGCGGCGCGCCCTGCCCGCCCTCAGCAGCAGGAATTTCATGCAGCGCTCCTTCGCTGAGCGGATGGCGATGAACACACCGATCCAGGGGACGGCAGCCGACCTCATCAAGATTGCAATGATTCGTGCCCATGCGGCACTGCGTGCGGCGGGGGTCAGAAGCCGCATCCTCCTGCAGGTACACGACGAACTCGTGCTGGAGGTCACGGCGGCAGAGTGTGCGCAGGTCGCGGAGATCGTGCGCACGGCGATGAGCGGAGCGGCAGAGCTCGCTGTACCGCTCGCCGTAGATGTGCATACAGGGAGAAACTGGGCGGAGGCAAAGTGAGGATCATCGGACTGACGGGCGGCATCGCCTGCGGCAAATCTACGGTCAGCAAGGCGCTTCGTGCGCGCGGTGCGGCCATCGTTGATGCGGATGCTGCCGCACACGCACTGTCGCAGCCGAATCAGCCGCTCTTTCACGCCTATGTGGAGATGTTCGGCACAGATATTCTAACGGAGGATGGGACGCTCGACCGTGCGGCCATCGGGCGGCGCGTCTTTGCCGATCCTGATGTGCGCGCTGCCGTCGATGCCGTCGCGCACCCGCTCATCCGTGCAGCGGCGGAGCGGATGCTCGCTGCGGCAGATGCAGAGGGGCGGCAGGCAGCGGTGCTGGACGTACCGCTCCTCTACGAGGCTGGGTGGGACACGCTCGCCGATGAGGTATGGGTCGTCGCGCTCCCCGCGGCGGTGCAGCGCGCGCGTCTCATGGCGCGCGACGGCAGTACGGAGGCGGCCGCGTGCGCCCGCATCGCTTCACAGATGCCGCTCGCGGAGAAATGCGCTCGGGCAGACATCGTCATCGATAACAGCGGGACGCGGGAGGAGACCGAGCGGCGTGTGGAGGAACTCTGGAGGGAGCGTATCATTGGGCGTGCGTAACAGATTCGCAGGCCGTCTGCTTTTTCGTCTGCGGAGCAGATTCTGGCGGACACTGCGCCTGCTCACCGTCGCCCTGATCGCCTTTGCCATTGTCGGCGGATGGGGCTGGGTGGAGCGCACCTGCATCTATCCCTACGACTACCGCAGCTACATCGAGACGAGTGCAGAGCGCCAGCGGATCGATCCCTATCTCGTCGCTGCCGTCATCAAACATGAGAGCAAGTTTCAGCCGGATGCGCAGTCCGATGGAGGGGCGCTCGGTCTGATGCAGCTCATGCCTGCCACTGCCGCGTGGATTGCGGGGCGGCTCGGCGAGCCGTTTACGGAGGACTATCTCTATGATCCGGCGCTCAACATCCGCTACGGTGTCTGGTATCTAGCGGAGCTGGAACGCGAATTCCGCGGCAATGATATCCTCGCGCTCGCAGCATACAATGCGGGGCGCGGCAACGTGCGCGAGTGGATGGAGCGCTGGCAGTGGACCGACGCGTTCGACGAGATCGAGGCGATTCCCTATCCAGAGACACGGCTTTACGTCCGCCGCGTTCTCGATGACAGGGAGTACTATAAGAGGCTGTACAGCGAATGAACAAGACCTATCGGATTCTGCCGTGTGCGGAGGACATGCTCCTCCGTCTCCTGCGCGGGCTCGCCCTCTCTGATGAGGAGCGGGCCGCTTTGCGTGCATGCGCCCTGCGCCACGTTGAGGTGTCGGCGGAGGAAAATGCGTGGGAACTGGTCATCGGTACGCCTGCGGTGCTCGAGGACGCACTGTGCGCGCGCATCGAGGAGCAGATCACGGTGAACTATCAGCTCGCCGAGGTCAGCGTTCAGCAGAACATCGTTGCACTCGACAGCGCACTCGCGCCGCTTTGGGAACGCATCGTGAACGAGGCGGCGGCAGGAGATGCCGTCCTTTTCCACACACTGCGGCGTGCGGACTATGCCGTCGACGGCAATGTCATCCGCCTCTCTGCACCGGGGCATTTCGGCGCGGAGCTGTTCGCCCAGAGTGCAGCGGCGAAACGCATCGAGGATGCAGTGCGCGTGCACGTCGGCTGCGCCTGCCGCGTCGTCTGCATGGAGTGTGCACTCGATGATGCGCCCGCCGCAGCGTGGACGCCGCCGGCCATGCCTGTGTCTGTCAAAAAAGAGACGCCTGCCGCATCCGCCGTACCTGCACGCGCAGGGAAACGTACACAGCCGAAGGAAATCCCCGCAGGCGTCATCATCGGGCGCGGCGTCTCCGGCGAGGCGCGTGCGCTCGGCGCGATCGAGGACGAGGTCAAAAACATCGTGCTGGAGGGCGAGATTTTCGCGCCGCAGGCGAACAAACTCAAGTCCGGCGCCTACATTCTCCTGCTGAAATTCGCCGATGCGACAAACGGCATCGCCTGCAAGAAATTTTTCGGCGTGCGCGGCAATACGACGCAGGAGGAGATCGACGCCGAGGTCGAACGCATCCTCAAGGCCATCGGCAAGGGCTGCTCCGTTCGCATTCAGGGAAAAATCGAATACGATAAATTCATCAGCGACTATGTTTTCTTTATCGACAGCATGGAGCGGCGCACGGTGCCGCAGCGTGAGGATACGGCAGAGGAGAAGCGTGTGGAGCTCCACGCACATACAAAGATGAGTGCACTCGATGCTGTCGTTCCGCCGAAGGTGCTTGTTGAGACCGCTGCACGCTGGGGCTGGTCCGCCGTCGCGATCACCGACCACGGTGTCGTACAGGCATTCCCCGAGGCGATGAACACGGCGCGTGCGCTCAAGAAAAAAGGCATCGACATCAAGATCATCTACGGCATGGAGGGCTATCTCCTCGACCAGGCCGAGGATGCGCGCGCCCATCACATCATCTTCCTCGCGAAGAACAAGACGGGCCTTTACAACCTCTACAAGCTCGTCTCCCTCTCGCACATCCGCTATTTCCGCGGGACGAAAAAGCGCGGCCGTCCCTGTGTGCCGCGCGCCGTGCTCGAGCAGTACCGCGAGGGGATCATTGTCGGCTCGGCATGCGAGGCGGGCGAGCTCATCCGCGGCATCGTTGCGGGACGCTCGGATGAGGAACTCGAGCAGATTGCGAAATTCTACGACTTCCTCGAGATCCAGCCCATTCATAACAATGACTTCCTGAAAATTGACGACCGCTTTCCCATCCGCACGGATGAGGATCTCAGAGACATCAACCGCAAAGTGGACGCACTCGCAAAGAAACTGAACAAACCCCTCATTGCGACCTGCGATGTGCACTTCCTCAATCCTGAGGATGCCGTCTACCGCGCGATGCTGCAAAAGGCGAACGGCTACCGCGACGCTGACCGTCAGCCGCCGCTCTATCTGCGTACGACGGATGAGATGCTCGCCGAGTTCGACTACCTCGGTGCGGAGCGCGCCTACGAATGCGTTGTCACGAATACGCGCAGGATTGCCGATGAGGTCGAGCACTTCCTCCCGATCCCCGACGAGCTCTACGCACCGACCGTGCCTGGGGCAGACCGCGAGATCCAGGAGATGTCCTACGCGCGTGCGCGCAAGCTCTACGGCGAAAACCTGCCGCAGATCGTCTCCGACCGCCTCGAGCTCGAGCTGAAACCGATCCTGCGGCATGGTTTCGCTGCGCTCTACATCATCGCACAGCGCCTTGTGAAAAAGTCCAATGACGACGGGTATCTGGTCGGTTCGCGCGGCTCGGTCGGCTCGTCCTTCGTTGCAACCATGATCGGTGTTACCGAGGTCAACCCGCTGCCGCCGCACTACCGCTGCCGCCACTGCCAGTACAATAAATTTTTTGACGACGGCTCGGTCGGGAGCGGCTTTGACCTGCCGTCAAAGACCTGCCCCGTCTGCGGCACGCCACTCACGAAGGACGGGCACAATATTCCGTTTGCGGTCTTTCTCGGCTTCGACGGGGACAAAGTACCCGATATCGACCTCAACTTCTCGGGCGACTATCAGCCTGTTGCACACAAGTATACCGAGGTTCTCTTCGGCAAGATGAACGTATTCCGCGCGGGCACCATCTCGGGTCTGCAGGATAAGAACGCCTACGGCTACGCCATGCACTACTACGAGGATCAGGGTGAGACGAAGGGGCGTCCCTACATCGAGCACATGATGCGCGGTTGCATGGGTGTCAAGGCGACCACCGGCCAGCATGCGGGCGGCATCATGGTCGTGCCGCGCGATATGGATGTGCACTACTTTACGCCCATCCAGCGTCCCGCGAACAACATGGAGTCCGATACGCTGACGACGCATTTCGACTACCACTCCATCAGCGAGCGTCTCGTCAAGCTCGATATCCTCGGACATGATGACCCGACCGTCATCAAGATGCTCGAGGAGCTCACGCATCGTGATCCCGAGACCATCCCGTTCGACGATCCCGCTACGATGTCGATCTTTACGTCGACGGAAGCGCTGGGGATTACCCCCGAGGAACTTGGTGCAAATATGGGAACGTACGGCATTCCGGAGTTCCGCACCTCGTTCACGCAAAAGATGATCGACGATTCGAACCCGGACTGCTTCGCCGATCTCGTGCGCATCTCAGGATTCTCCCACGGGACGAACGTCTGGCTCGGCAACGCGCAGGATCTCATCAAGGCGGGCACGAGCACGCTGAAGGATGCCATCTCCGCGCGCGACGACATCATGAACTACCTCATGCTGAACGGCATCGACCCGCTCCTCTCGTTCAAGACCATGGAGAACGTGCGCAAGGGCAAGGGCATCGCGCCCGACGTCGTCGAGAAGCTGCGCGCGGGCGGCATCCCGGAGTGGTACGTCGAGTCCTGCCAGAAGATCAAATACCTCTTCCCGCGCGCCCATGCGACGGCATACGTCATGATGGGCTATCGCATCGCTTTCTGCAAGGTGCACTACCCGCTCGCCTACTATGCCGCATACTTTTCCATCCGCGCGGATGAATTTGATGCGAACATTATCGCAAAGGGACAGGAGGCGGTCCGGCAGGCGATCGATGCACTGAATGCCGAGGCGCGCGAGCACCGAGGCAAACTCGACAACAAGAAGCAGGATATCCTCATCGTCCTCCAGCTGGCATGGGAGATGTACCTGCGCGGATACGCCTGCGACCCCGTTGACCTCTACGCATCCGACGCGGAGAAATTCATCCTGCGTGAGCACTCTCTCCTCCCGCCGCTGACCGCGCTCCCCGGTATGGGGCAGAAGGCGGCGCAGGCGATCGCCCTCGCACGGCGGGACGGCAGATTCATCTCCATCGAGGATCTCGCTGCCCGCGCGCACGTCCCCGCCCCAGCCATCGACATCCTGCGCGGGCACGGCTGCCTCGACGGCATGATGGAGAGCAATCAGGTGGAGCTGTTCGCGTAGGGAGCACAAAGAGCTGCTGCATGACACTGTATGATTTCGTGCAACAGCTTTTATTTTGTTGAAAAATATTTTTGATGCCTTCCTCATACGAACTCGTATCATGTTGGGGGGAGTGCAGTACAATCGACGGCTCATCTCAGTCTCTCGCATGAAAATCTTTTGGAATGTGTTTAAGTCCCTTCTCTATTTTACCGATATCATTTTTGGAATAATATATCTCCGCTTATTTTGCAATCACAGCATGCAAGTATAGATAGCAGTCAGGGAGGCAGTCGTTATGGCGATGGTGGTCAAAAACAACATGTCGGCGGTGAACACGCTGAACACGCTCAACAAGAATGAGAGCGCACTGTCCAAGAGCCTGCAGAAGGTATCCTCGGGCATGAAGATCAACAGCGCCGGAGACGATGCCTCGGGGATGGCGATCTCCGAGCGGATGCGCGTGCAGGTGCGCGCCCTCGACCAGGACAACGACAACACGATGAACGGCTCTGCTCTGCTGCGGACGGCGGAGGGGGCTGTGCAGTCCACCATCGAGATCCTCAAGACGCTGAAGGAAAAGGCGATCAACGCCGCGAACGATACGAATACGGACGAGGATCGCCGGCTCATCCAGAAGGAAGTCGACCGTCTCATCGATCAGATCGACGATAATGCGCTGACGACCTATAACGGGAAGTATCTCGTGGATGGCTCGAAGAATGGGCTGGTTGTTGGTGAGGGAGACGGCGGAACACGTTCGACATTCTCCAATATGAGTCTAGCCGAGAATACGAATCTTGGTACGCGTTTGACAGCACTGCACCGGCGGGATGGCAACAGCCTCGGCATCCATTCCTCAGATACAATTACAGCGTCGTGGGTGCGGAACGGTGTCACCTATACGGGATCGATATCTCCAATTGGAAATACCGACGTAACGGGTATGATTAATATTATCACGGCGAGTCATGCGGGATATATGGGAAACACCTCGATGATCGGGATTGACGAATATGGCAGAGAGGTTCATACACCCGATAATAAGCCTGCGCTGACCATCCGTTCGACTGATGCTGGCGTTAAGAATCAAGTGTCCGGCATCACGTTTCGTGTGACGGACAACCGCGGACATATGCGCAACGAGGTTAATGCTGTGCTTGATGACTTCCGCGAGGTTGTGCGGGCTCAGAACCCCTCCGTGGACAACTCAATGATTCTCCAGACGGGGACGAGGGCGAACCAAGCGGTGAAGGCTTCCTTCACGGATATGCGGTCGGCAGCGCTCGGCTTACAGGCGTATGATGGTCAAGGATGGGATCGCGATACTGCAACGCTTGGCGCGGCTGTGAGTGTTGTTGGCGGTGGGCCAAAGGTACAGGTCACAACGCGTGAGGCTGCGAATGCTGCAATCAACGTATTCCAGAATGCCCTCCTTAAGGCGACAGATCAGGCAATCGCTATTGGTGCGATGCAGAACCGACTCGGCTATACGAGCAGCAACCTCACCACAGCATCAGAGAATGTGCAGTCCTCAGAGTCTACCATCCGCGATGCCGACATGGCGAAGGAAATGACAGCATATACGAAGCA
Source organism: uncultured Selenomonas sp. (assembly GCA_963518105.1). Classification (GTDB taxonomy): domain Bacteria; phylum Bacillota; class Negativicutes; order Selenomonadales; family Selenomonadaceae; genus Centipeda. The sequence continues at coordinate 34,213 of CAUQID010000013.1, read as the reverse complement.
CAATGTACTCACCCAGTCCGCGCAGGCAATGCTCGCACAGGCGAATCAGAGCTCGAGCGCAGTGCTCAGTCTGTTACAGTAAGAGATTCTCCCTCGCTTTGCGGGGGAGTTTTTTGTTGACGTGATTAGCCGCCCCGTTAGGGCAGAGGAGGCGGTGCGCAGCACCGATAGCGGCGTTTGCGGCGTATGTACTTCTCTGACAATAGGAATTCCCCAATGGGCAGAACATCATCACGATGAAGAATCTCATACGATTGTCCTAGGACCATCGTATGAGATTCTTGTTTTTCTATACCGTATATGCTATTATCAAGTGACGTGTGATATCCGATATATTATATAAGAATCAATCGGACAGGGAGATCGGGACATGAAGAACAATCGGACACGAAAACTATCGCAGCGTGTGCGCTATGCTCTCATCGCAGGTATGGCGGGCGCTTTTTTGATGCCGCAGGCCGCATTTGCCGCACCGACGGGAGAGCATGACTATACGGCGGGAGTAAGTTTTGACCGCCATACCGCAAATACGACGAAGATCACATCCACGGCAACGAACAACGTTATCAACTGGCGGGACTACTCCGTCAATCAGGGCGAAACTGTTCAATACGACGGCGGCGCACAGACGAACAACTATCTGAACATCGTTACGGGCGCGAACACCTCGAATATCAACGGGAAGATTGAGGGCGGCAACAACATCTACATCGTCAATCCGAACGGCGTGATCTTCGGCAAGAGTGCCGAGGTCAACGTCGGGAATCTCTATGTCTCGACGCAGGATGGTGTGTCAAGTACTGCGCTGACCAACTTCAAGACGAGCGGCACATCTCCGTTGGATGCGAGTGCCGCACTGAAGTCCGATGTCGTCAACATGGGGAAACTCACAGCAACGACGGTTGAGGTACATGGCACACATGTCCGCTTTCTCAATGCGGCAGATGTCACGGCAACGACCAGAAAGATCTACACCGATGCGGCTGCAGCCGGCGGCTACGCCCATATCGGATACAGCGGCGCTGCGCCCGCAGAAGCAGATTATCAGATTAACGGCGCGAATGCGGCTGCAGCAGATAACTACTACAAGCTTATCTCCAATGCATCCGAACTGAGTGCCATCAACAGCACCTCAGCCCCAGCAAACCTCGCGGGCAACTATATGCTCGCGAACGATATTGACTATGCCAACAATGAGCACACGCCCATCGGAGGAAATGGTTACGCTGCGTTTACAGGGAAGTTCGACGGTAATTTCTTTCAGATTCAGAACATGAAGATTTCGAGCAAGCCCAGCATCACCGATGCCGGTTTTTTTGGCGAACTTGGTAGTGCACGGATCGATAATCTCGGGATTGTAGGGGGAACTGTTACCAGTAAGTATGATGTTGGCACTGAGACAGCGGGCGGCATTGCAGGGAAGGCTGATGGGGCACAGTTATACAATGTCTATACCAAGGGAACTCATGTTGATAATGGGATGCGTACAGGAGGGGGGCTTGTCGGAGAGACGACAAACACCACGATTGACGGGGCGTACAGTACGGCGCGCGTAGGAACGTATAGCGGCGGCTTGATAGGAACATCAAATGCGGGGACTACGATTACGAATACCTATAATGCAGCCGTATACCCTACACATACGCCCGCAACCCCATCCTATGCGGTGGCTTTTGGCGGTGTCAACGGCGTGGGATCGACGAGGGTGGAGAATTCGTATACAAACAGCACCACGTTTTCTTCCAATGATAATGTTATGCGTGCAAAATTCAAAAACGTATTCGTTGCAACGCCGACAGCGGGTAAAGTGAAAAAATTAGCTACGACTGCACCCTATGACAGTCTTGTTGACCAGCATAGCATTGACAGCTACACCGGCATGAGCATCAACAACGACGGCGCACCCGGTGCGAAATGGCGCATCTACGAGGGACGGACAATGCCGCTCCTCACCGCATTCATGAACGGGCGTGTGGACTCCGTTGGCTCGGTCAGTGTGGAGTATAAATACCGCAAGTTCAACAAGGACGGCACGCTCGTCACCGACTTTGCACAGGCGTCAAACAATCATGGGGACGTGACGAAGAACCCACACGACCCGACGAAGGATCTGACCTACGACAGCAAGATCATCAAGATCGTGAATGGATCAGACGGCATCGTTGACAATACGAGTCTGAACGATAACGTTACCTACGGCAAGACGCTCACAAGCGTGGATAAAGATCGCGTCAAGACATACACGGATACGAATACGAGCGCACTCGATCGCGACAACAATATCCGCAACGCAGGGACGAAGGCAATGCTCTGGTCGGATCAGGACGGTGCGAATCTGCGCGGGGTTAATATCACCATCGCAAAACGGAAGATTGACGTAGGGAATTCAAATCTCACCGCTACACGTATGTATAATGGCTCGAAGGATGTTACGGCCGCATTCGACCGCGCACTGCGTAACGGCGGAATCAATGCAGGTGGATTTACACCTGAAGACCTTGCGGATGGGTCGGTCACGATTACACCGTCTTCCAATTTTAAGGCAACAATGAGCAATAAGAACGTTGGCGATGATAAGGAGGTCACGTTCAGCGGGAGCATTGCGTTTGGTGGAGCAAATAAGAACAACTATGATATCGGGAACTTTAACTTTGGCTCTAGTTCCTCCGTCAAAGGGAAAGCAAAAATAACCAAGGCACCCCTCATCCTCAATGTCCTCAAGGACTCCGCAAGCAAGATCTATGACGGCACGGACAAGGTCACCGATGCCGCGATGAAAGCCGATCCGAATGTCAAGATCGACGAGACGCTCACGAAGACGGTAGACGGGAATACGGTTACGGCGAACATCAAGACGGACGAGGATACCAATGTCAAGGATGATGTCTCGATGGAGGACATCCCCGATCCGACCTATGTGGATGCCTCGGGCAATCCGCAGATTCATGCGGGGAAGAACCATATCATCCGCTACACGAATGTGAAGCTCAAGGGCGCGGATAAAGACAACTACGAGCTGCATTACAAGCTGCCGAGCAGTACCGGACTGCAAAAGGTCACGGACGACAAACTCGATCTCAAGGGCGATATCGACCGCCGCCGGATCAAGGTCAATAACTTCAAGGTCTACGATAAGACAACCCATGCCGGCGCAGATGCGACGAAGGTCTACAACGGCAATAATACCTATACATTGGATACGACCTCGGTCTACCTCTCCTCGAATCAAGAAAGTGCGACAGATACGACGGGAGTTGTCGAGCGCGACCGGGGGTATATTACCTTTGCCCTGACAGGGAATACGGCGAAGTTCAAGAAGGGCGACGGAACGACGGACACGAAGAACGTCGCGACGGCGGAGAAGATCGCCTATAATGTCACTGCACAAGCAGATGGAACACATGTCGATCCAACCTATGGACAGCATCATCTGCTCTCCGACTACTGGGTTGTTACGGATAAGGATAATCCGCTCACATCGAGCACGACATTCGACGCGATGGGCGCGGGCAAGATCACGCCGAAGACGATCACGGCTGCGGTGCGGGAGAATCCGCTGACGAAGGTCTATGATGCCCTGACCTCGCATACGAAAAAGGGTGACCAGATCATCACCCTGAGCGGTATTGTGAGCGGCGACAGCGTTACGAATGAGTCTACGGCGGCGTATGACAACAAGAATGTCGGCACGGGAAAGACCGTCACCTACACGGCAAAGTTCTCGACGAACAATGCGGATGAGGCGCAAAACTATACCTTTGCGCCGCAGGCAGCAAATCCTGCACAGACACCCGTTACGCTGACGAAGACATTGACGGGGCTTGGTACGATCACGAAGCGTCCCGTATCACTCGTCTTTAAGTCGGCGGATAAGATTTACGATGGGACGACGACGAATACGAAGATTGCCGTAGACTCTTATAACGACGGGGAGAACGGCGATGTTATCAGACGCGATTTCGGTGCATCCGGTCCGACGCTCCCCGGTACGGTCACGAGCAGCTATGATACGCGCCATGCCGGCACAGGTAAGACTGTGACCTATACAGGGCTTGCGAATGCACTCGGCGGCAACTATGAGGTTGTGGATACCCAGACGGGCACGGGGACGATTCAGCGTCGGCTGATTCTATCCTCGGGCTTTCAGGTGCGCAAAAGTGACGGTACGACTGCCGATGCCGAGAAGGTCTATGATGGGACGAGCACCTTTACGATGCAGGGCGGTGAGACGCTGGTCGCAAAGACGGCGGCGAGCGGCTCGGATACAGGCGTGGTTGAGGCGGATAAGAATAATATCTACTTCAATCTGGCGGGGGCTGCGCATTTCCTAAAGGGCGCGACGGGCAGTGAGCGCACCTCCCATGTCTCGGAGGCGGAGCGCGTCGGGTACAGCGTCAAGGCACAGACGCGCAACGGGACGGATAGCCCCCTCACGAACTATGAGTTCGGCACAACGGCATCCAAACGATATCTCGAGACGGTCGACGGCACACATGCGGAGGATGCTGTGACCGCAGCAGGGAAGATCACACCGCGCCAGCTCTCAGCCACGACGAAGTACATCGAGAAGATCTACGACGGGATGGCGGAGCATACGGATGGTAATCGGCGCATACTGTATGGGAAGGATAAGGATAACAATAATATTGTTGGGCTGAATCTTATCGCGGATGCGACTGGTCAGCCGACGAATACCTCGACGGCGCGCTATGTGGACAAGAATGTGGCGCGCGACGGCAGCGGCAATGTCATCAAGAAGTCGGTCACCTACACGGCGCAGCTCACGGGCAAATACGCTGACGACTATGAGATCGTCGATGCGGGGAATAACGTCATCAGCACGGTGAGCGGTACGGGAGACAGCAAGACCGTCACAGCGGCGAACTTCAAGACCGATGCAGCAGGCGGCAAGATCACCCCACGCAAGCTGAAGGCGATGATGGGCGCTGTGGAAAAGACCTACGACGACAGCGCGAAGAATACGACGAGCAATATCACGGGATTTACGGATGATCCCGCGAGCTCCGTGCTGGGCACGATTCTCTCGGGGGACGGTATCAGTGCGGGCAGTCTGCAGACGACGTACAACAATATGCTGACCGCCTCGCCCGCGACGGCAGCGAGCAGCTACGGGCGCGGTACTGGAAGTGCCTTTACCGCAGACCCGAACGCGAGCAACGGCACGCCGCATGATGTGAAGTATACGAATCTGGACAGGGCATTCAAGAATGCCTTTGCTTCGCATGAGCAAAACTATGAGATGGAGAGCACTGCCTACGGGAAGGGGACGATCAAGCGGTTTGAGATCAACAACTCGAATGTGACCTTTACCATGAAGCGGGCGACGAAGATCTACGACGGTGATCGAACGGTCAAGTATAACGAGTCTGCTGATCCGTCTGCGGTGAAGAACTATGTCGATACAGCGACGCTGCAGCTGAACGGTAAGACGATGGATATCAAGGGCAGCATCTCTGCGGGGAGCGGCACCTATGATACCACGCCGAATGTGAATGGCGGCGCGCAGCAGGGGGTCACATACGAGCTCACCTATACGGGCAGCAACAGCAACATCACCATCGCATCGGGGACGAAGCTCCATGCAGCCGGTGTCGGTGTCATCACGTCGAAGACGGTCACAGCAACAGTGAAAGGTCCGCTGAAAAAAATCTATGATGGGACGACCACAGCGATGAATCTGGCTGCGGATGCGCAGGGCAGCGTCGTGACGAAGGGCGAGCACATCGTTGATATCAATGGGCTGGTCGCCGGCTCGAAGAACGAGTCGACGGCAGTCTTTACCTCAAAGGATGCAGGTGAGGGCAACCGTACTGTGCACTATACCGTCGGTATCGATGCGGCGCATGCGGACAACTATCGCCTCGTTGATGAGAATGGACATACGATTACTGCGCCCATTGAGACGCATAACAACACCATCACGCGCCGTCATGTGGCGCTGACCTATGCGCCCGTACAGAAGGACTATGATGCGACGCCGGACAATACATCCATCGGCGCGCCCACCGTCTCGTCTACCGATGCGGCGGTGCTCGCCCGCGATCGGAGTACGCTCATCAGCGGAGGGGCTGTTACGGGACTCACAGGCATCACGAGCCAGTACGGTACGGGTACGGGGGCGGCGTTCGCCGCAGATAAGAATGCGGGGGATAAGTCTGTCCGCTATCAGAATACCGGGGCGGCGATGCGTGCGACACTCGGCAGCGATGCCGGGAACTATCTGTTCGATGAGCATACATACAGCACGGGCAAGATCAATAAGGCGCACATCAATGCCTCTGATGTCACGTTCGAGGCACACAAGGCGAACAAGGTCTACGACGGCGACAGGAATGTCCTCTGGAAGGACGGCGCGGGGGTCTATCATAGTGATGCCGCCAGCCTCAAGAACTATGTCAAGAAGGCGACGGCGGTCATCAACGGCAAGACGGTTGATCTCAAGGAAGACCTCACCCTGCAGCCCGCGCAGACGCAGTATGACAACAAGAATGCGACGAACGGAACGGAGCAGAATGTCGCCTACTCCTTTACACTGAACAACAACAACATCGAGGTTGCGGGCGGCAACTCCTTTACGAAGACGGGCAAGGGGACCATTGAGCGCCGCGTGCTGACTGTGGGGCTCACGGACAAGACGGGCATCGACAAGGACTATGACCGCACGGCGGATCTGGTCGATACGGCTGCACGCAAGTATACGAAGTTCACCGACGACGATGCGCGCGGCAACGTCACCTATGCATCGGGGACGACGAACGACCACAAGCTCGTGCGTACCGCAAACGGCGCAGGGGTAAACGACGGTGCGCAGATGACGATTGCGGCGCAGTATGCAGACCGCAACGTTGCACGCGATACCGATGGGAAGCCGACAGCGCAGGACATCTCGTATACCGTCAGCATCGCAGCCGCAAACGGCGGCACGAACTATCAGCTCTCGGACGGGACGACGACAGTCAATGCTGAGACGGGGTTGACGACGCTCAAGGCGAAGGGGACGATCCAGCCGCGCAAGCTGCAGCTGAATTTTAAGAACCCTGCCCCGCGTCCCTATGATACAACGGCGGAGAATAAGGAGATCACGCTCCAGCCCGGCAACGAGGTGACGGCGCTCGGCACGAATGTGGGGGCGACGATGCTCGCAGATGACGGCATTGTGCCGTCGGCGTTCACGCTGACGGGGGTTAGGAGCTCCTATGGTACAGGTTCGACGAAGGATACATTCCGCGAGAACCCAAATGCGGGCAACCGCACGGTTGAGTTCCGCAACCTCGCGGGGACGCTTGCTGCGTCGAAGCGAAATAACTACGAGGTCGTCGATACCTCCTACGGCACGGGAAAGATCACGAAGACAACGGTCGGCGCGGGCGACTTCAACTTTACGATTGATCCTGCGACGAAGGTCTATGACGGCACGAAGAAAGTCAAATACAACGGGACGGACGATGCGCGCGGGTATTTCACAAACAGCACTGTGACACTCAATCGCGGTACGGCCTATGAGAAGACTGTCCCCCTCAACACGGATGACATCACGCTGGCGAAGGCGGAGTACAACTCGCCGAACGTCACCGAGGCGAACCGTGTGGACTATACAATCAATGTCAATACGCAGAACTTTGACGTGTCGGGCGGCGGACACAGCATCGTCAAGCAGGAGCATACGACAGGCACAATCACGCCGCTCGATCTCACGACGCAGCTGCCGAAGTATCTCCACAAGGAGTACGATACCGAGCAGGACTTCACCGACAGCAACAAGAACTTTACTGCGGCGCTCGCGCGCGAGGGGCTGCAGCATGGGCTGGTGAAGCGCAGTGCCGCCGACGGCGGAGACGACGAGGACTATCTCGACTACACCGTGAAGGGCCACTATCATACGCCGGATGCCACCATCAAGGACGAATCTGTGGCGAAAGCGAACGCGGAAAAAGTGAAGAAGGGCGAGAGCATTACTGCCGGAACAAAGGTGGACTACGAGCTCTCGTTCAAGGCAAAGAATTTCTCCTCCGATCCGGTGAAGGCGGCAGAGGCGGCGAAGCGTGCCCAAAACTATACGATATTTGGTACGCATGCAACCGCCGGTGAGGCAAAGAATCGTGCTGCTGACATCTACCGCAAGACGCTGAAGATTGATCTCGGGCGCGCTGACAAGCAGTATGACGGAACAGACCGTGTCGGCACGCGCAGTGCGGCGGATGTCCTCTCGCTGACGGGATTCGCGGGGACGGAGCATTTCACACTGACGGATGCGGCGGCGGGCAAGATCGCCGGCCGCTATGACAGCGCTGATGTCAGCCGTGATGCGGACGGCAATGTCCTCGACAAGAAGATTCACTACACGAACTTCGATGAGGCTCTGCGGACACAGGGCGGTGCAGCGAAGAATTACCGCATCGACGACGTGGATTATCAGGTCGGCGACCATAAGGGGGCGATTCTGCCGCGCAAGATCACGGCGGGGCAGATCGCTGCAGACTTTACGCGCGCGGAGAAGGAGTACGACGGAACGAAAGCCGTTGTGCACAAGAGCGGCGATGTGAAGCAGTATCTCAGCGGTGCGCATGCCGATGTGACGCTGGAGGACGGGACGCATCGGACATTTGCGCTCGATCGGGATCGCATCAGCATCCGCACGGCGGAGTACGACAGCGAGAATGTACGCGGCGGCAGTCAGCCGCGCGTCACCTATCAGCTCGGCTATGACAATACGAAGGGGAACTTTGAGCTGACCGATCCGGCGAACTTCCGTAAGCAGGCGGAGGGCATCATCACACCGCGCAAGATCTATGCAGATGTGCAAGGCTTCCGCCCAACGAAGACGTACAACAAGAGTGAAGGCATCGTCGGAGAGGCATATAACGGCACCAACCATCCGATCACGGACGCAGAGCTGCAGAACCATGCATCCTATCGCCACTATGTCCGGACGGATGCAGGGCATCGCTATGATGATGATCTCTATGCAGCGAAGGACAGAGGCAAGCTCCAGACCGATGTGAAGGCCGTGTTCGAGGATGCAAATGTCGCATGGCAGAATGGCAGATGGCGCAACGAGCGGCAGGGCGATGCGAAGAATGTGAAGTACACATTCAGTCTCTCGGGTGATGCCGCTGCCGAGAACTACGAGCTCGTAGACAGAGAGGGCAATGCCCTCAGCGGGCAGACGATGGCGGGGACGACGCGCAGTGCGCAGATGATGCGTGCAGACGGCCGCATCGACCCCTACCGCATCGAGCTGCGCGCAGAGTCGCGCGAGATCGGAGCGAATGAGGTCGTGCCGAGCGAGTTCAGCGGGACACCCGTCGGACAGGATTATCATACGCCGCTCGGAGAGCGTCTCTCCGGTACGATCTCCTATCGTGCGCCGGGAGCGCGGCAGTACTGGGGCGACTATCCCATCCACGGATACTATCGTCCCGCCTCGGAGAACGAGACGGTGCACAAGAACTATTTCTTCGAGTCTGTGCCCGGCATCCTTCATGTCAAGTTCTATGCGCCCGAACGCGAATACTACAACACACTCACCCAGATGAGCAAGATGCTGCCGGATGAGTACGCCTACGAGAATGCATCCCTCGACCGCCGCAGCCACTTCGGCCGCGATGCCGAGGCGGAGATCGCCTATATGCCGCCCTCGATCAATATGGTCAAGGACGGCAGGGATCTCAGCAAGACAGGCATCCACGTCACGGATGAGAGTGTGTTCTCTCTCGTCAGCGAGGTGTTTGGCTGAGAATCAAAAGATGAACATAGAGAAATTACCTCACGAATGAACTTACATCGTGAGGTAATTTTTTTGTGGGAAAAAATTGCGGGGTGTTGTATAATAACAGACTAGATATATTTGCTTGTATATCTTAGTGAGTGAGGAGGAATCCTTTTGTGTAATGAAATCCCTGCTCGGGTACAAAGCAAAGAATTGACACCGCGCCATTATCACATAAAATCTGTCTATATTGATAACTTTAAGGCATTTACGGAGTTTTCTATGGAGTTTTCCCAGATGACAATTCTGGTTGGGGATAACTCAGTTGGTAAGAGCTCTGTGCTGCAGGCACTGGTGTTTCTCCAGTACTGCTGTGACCGCACTGTTGGAGAGTATCTGAGAGACCGCGGCGGATCGGCGGAGGATATAGCGACGCGTGGGCTTTCAAAAATAAAAAAAATCATGACATTCCGCGTAATCTTCCAGTCGAATCGATCTGAAGAAAAATTGGATTGGGAGATTACGTTCCTGGTAGAAAAGGCAAATGACCGCATTCGGCTGCGCTCTGAGGAGGTTCGGTGCGGCGGAACATCGCTGCTGTCCTATAAGTCTAATGGGGGGCACCGTGTCCGTCAGGATGGGATGCAGGATGTTCTGCCGCCGGGGGATTACAGTTGCTCTCAGCTGGCCTTTGTCGATGAGAAGAATGCGGATGCGCGGCTCGTTGCTATTAAGCACTTCTTCCGTGAGACAGAGCCTCTTGACCTCCTCACACCGAGAGATATGCGAAAATCTGTCCGCAGCAAGGCGCGGACACTGGGAACAAGCGGAGAGAAGCTGCCGGTCCTCATTCAGCAGCTCAATGCGACTGAAAAAACAGAGCTGGAGCAGGCACTCAAAAAAGTCCTGCCGCATCTGAAGGAGATCAAGGCTGTTTCGAAGCGTGCAGGATGGACACATCTGGAGCTGGAAGAGGCGTTCGGGGGGCGTATGATAAATATCTCCTCGGTTGGATTGAGCGATGGTGCACTGCGCCTGCTTGCTCTGTTTTCTTTGAAATTCCTACATAAGAGCGGCGGTATTACACTGCTGGATGAGATTGAGGACGGCATCAGCCCTCAAAATATTGAGGAATTTCTTGCACATATCCGTGCCTATGCACAGGAACAGAACCAACAAATTCTCATGACGACGCATAGTACGGTGCTGCTGGACTATGCGCAGCCGGATGAGATTCGTTATATGTACCGCAATCAGGAAGGCGATGTCAGATGCCGACGATTTGAGGAACTGGATGATGTAGCAGAGGAACTGGAGTATCTCTATCCGGGGGAGATTCTGCTGAACCGCTCTGGCAAGGATCTGGTACAGGAGTCTTGTAATGACTAGTATTCTGATCGCTGGAGAAGGCCCTACGGACTGTGGGAAAATAGATTATGAAACGGGAGAATTCCTTGAAGGCCCGGTAGAGATCTACATTCGAAAAATTCTTGGTGAGAAGAAGGATGTCCAGTTTTTTCTTGTGGATTTAAAGGATAAGGAAAAACGGCCGAAGCTCCAGCGTCGAGGGAAGAACCTGCGTGGACATCGCATGAAGGCAATGCTCTTAATGACGATGGCGATGGAGCGAAAGTATCGATATGCCGCCTATTATAGTGATACAGATCGTGCGCAGGGCAGTGATGCAAGAAAAGCGACAATTTGTAAAGCTAGATATGCTGAGCTCAAGCAGGACATCATGGACGGATTTAGCGATGGGTGTCTAAAGAATAAGGAAGCCAACAAATTCCGCGGTATTGCCATTGTTCCAGTCAAGATGATTGAGAGTTGGCTCATGGGGGATTCGGCAGCGTTTTCTCGTGCATTTTCGGCGGACGCAGAGCAGAGCGAGCATTCTCTGCTGTGTCCGCAGCAGCCGGAGCTGGACTGGGGCGCACACAATGATGTTAATAGTGATCATCCGAAGTGTCGGCTGACGAGAATCCTGCATGTATATGGACAAGAGCCCAATCAGATGACATTCTGCCAGATTGCAAGAAATGCGGATATTGAAACGTTGCGGAGGACCTGTCCCATTAGTTTCGCAGATTTTTACGAACAGGTGAAGAAAATCGTATAATGTAATACTGTACAGAGAATGATAAAACATCGCCGCAGCGGATATTGCATCCAATGGGGCGATGTTGTTCTGTCTGGTCAGTTTTTCGTCAGTTCCTTCAGCAGCGCACGGCAGCCTGCATCCACATCTCGGTATGTCGCGTCAAAGTCGCCGGTGTACCACGGGTCGGCGACGTCGCGCTCCTCGCCGATGTAGGAGAGGAGGCGATGCACCTTGCCGGCGGGATCGCCGCCTGTGAGGCGTGCGAGGTCGCGCATATTCTCCGTGTCCATGCCGATGATGCAGTCGTAGGCGTCGTAGTCGGCGAGGCTCATCAGTACCGCGCGCCGCTGCGTGAACGGGATACTGTGCGTGCGCAGGATGCGGCGGGTGCCAGGATGTATGTCGCCGCCGAGTGCGTCGCGGTGGAGTGCTTTTGACGCCGCAAGGATTTTGCCGGAAAGTCCTGCTGCCTGCACGAGATGCTTCATGACGAACTCTGCCATCGGGGAGCGGCAGATATTGCCGTGGCATACAAATAGGATCTTCTTCATCGGGCTCCTCCTGCATATTCGTTCTGTCTCTATGATATGCCGCTCATTCTACCCTAAAATGAGCGCTGTGGCAAGAATGCACGGCGGCGTGCGATGTCGCCGTTGTCTTTTCCCTATGAAGATGATAAAATGTAGAGGAATATCTATGCCGTTTGGCAGTTTGGAACGAAATAGGGGTTGAGATTGGATCGTGTGTAAGGGGATATCGTTGAGGAAAAAACGTTCTGCACTGCGCGTCTCACTTGCGGCGGCAGTGTGCGGGAGTATCCTGTACAGCAGCGCGGATGTGCTTGCAGCGCCGTCGCTGGCGCGCCCCGGGGCGGACATCGCAGGGGAGCAGCCGATGCCGGAGATCGGGGTGGAGGATCATACCCCGCGCTATCAGCAGGATGGTTATGATGCGCAGTTCACTGTTGAGAATTTCATCCTGGAGGCGCCGGATCTAAACCTTGACAAGGAGGCGCTGACGCAGATTCTTGAGGAGGGGATGGGCGCACATCGGACGATTGCCGATCTGCGCCGTACGGTGGATGCGCTGACCTCCTACTGCCGTGCGCACGGATATCCTGCCGCCGCCGCTTATCTGCCGCCGCAGGAGAGTGCAGACGGTGTTGTTGTGCTGCGCATTTTGCCGGGGCGCTACGGAGAGATCTCGGTCGAGAACAACAGCCGACTCAAGATGCCTGTTGTGCGCCGCATCATTGCGGATCTGCGGGCGGATGATGTCATCACGACGGCGCGACTCGAGACGGCGCTTTACTCAGTGTCGGATGCGACGGGCGCGCGTGCGGTCGGTGTGCTGAGCCCTGGGGCGGAATTCGGCACGAGCAAGCTGACGGTGCGCATTGAGGACTCAAAGGAATCCAACACGGTGTTCTATGTCGAGAACTACGGCAGTCCAAGTACGGGGCGCTACCGGTACGGCGTGCAGGAAACACTCTACGACCCGTCGGGGACGGGGGACAAGGTGAGTGTGGGTGCACTCATCTCGAACGGGAATCTGCGCAACTTCTACGCGAACTATGAGATGGTGGTCGGACATGGCGGGACGACGCTCGGTGTCGGCCTCTCGCGCATGAATTACAAGGTGAGCGGCTCACTCGCGCCCATCGGGGCGGAGGGGAACTCGCTGACATTCAGCGTGTTCGGACAGACGCCGATTTACCATTTGACCCGCCGTAGTCTGACGCTGCGCTACGGCTATAACTACCGCAATCTGAATGACGATATCACGGCGTTTGGTCTCCAGGGGAAAAAGCATACGCATAGTATCTATGCGGGACTCGTGGGGATGCAGCAGCTGCAGCGCGGACTGATGCTGAACTACACTGCGAATTTGACGGTCGGCAGGCTGGGGCTGGACTCGCAGTATGCGCAGATCCTCGGACAGCTGAATCGTACGGGCGAGGGGACGTATGCCAAGCTGGAGGCGGATGTTACTGCGGTGCAGCGCCTCGGCAGGGCGTCGGACTTCCTCGTGAAGGTCGCGGGGCAGAAGGCGAGCAGCAACCTCGACAGCTCGGAGGAGTTCTACCTCGGCGGTCCGAACGGCGTGCGCGCCTATGCTCAGGGCGAGGGCGCGGGAGATGAGGGTGTCCTCGGGACGGCGGAGCTGCGCTGGCACACGCCGCTGCGCGGGCTGACGCTGAGTACATTCTACGATGCGGGGACGGCACGTCTGAGCAGACATCCTGTCACACAGGTGAACCGCGCGACGCTGCGCGGCTGGGGCATTGCGGCGGCGTACAGCGATCCGGGGGCATGGTTCGCGCGCGTGGACTACGCGCGCCGAATCGGACTGGATCAGACGGTGTCCGCGCGCAGTGGTGCGGGGAGTCGCGTGTGGTTCCTCATGGGGAAGATATGGTGATGTACTCGGTGCCGGAGGGCAGCGGGGCGGAATAGGAAGGGCTATGAGACTCAGGCGAAAGCCGTGGATTGACACGGCGATTCTGGACTATGCAGACTTCGTAACGCCGCGCGGCGGCGACTGGTCGCACCATGCGGGTGCATGGGCGGAGATGTTCGGGCGTACGGCACCTCTGCACGTCGAGATCGGCGTGGGTAAGGGCGATTTCATCACGGAGCTGGCGGCGCGCAACCCCGATGTGAACTATGTGGGGCTTGAGGCGCAGCAGGGTGTGTTGTATTTCGCCGCGCGCAAGGCGGCGGAGCGGCAGCTGCGGAATGTGCGCCTGCTCGTCTTTGATGCGGCGCGGCTGACCGAGCTGTTCGCCCCGCGTGAGGTTGACCGCATCTATTTGAATTTCTCCGACCCATGGCCGAAGGCACGCCATGCAAAGCGGCGCTTGACGAGCGAGACATTTCTGACGCGCTATGCCGCCGTACTGAAGGAGGATGGTGAGATCCGCTTCAAGACGGACAATGCGGGGCTTTTTGCTTACTCGCTCGAGACGATGGAGCGCGCGGGATGGCTGCTCTGCGATGTGACGCATGACCTGCACGCGCTTGGCGAAGCGGACAATATCATGACGGAGTACGAGCGCAAATTCAGCGCGCGCGGAGCGAAGATCGGACGGCTCGCAGCACGTCTGCCTGCAGGGGGCGCGTGATGCGCACGCGCTATACCCTCTTTAAGAGCGACACGGAGCCGATTGTCATCATTATGGCGATTCTCCTCGTGACGGGTACGATCAATGTATTCAGTTCAAGCTATGTGCTTGCGGCGATGAAGTTCGAGAATCCGTACTATTTCCTCCAGCGGCACCTGGTGTGGGTGCTGCTCGGCATAATCGCCTGTTGGATCTGCCGCCGGATGAACTATCAGCGTCTGCGCGGTCTGATGTTCGTTGGACTCGGTGCGACGCTTTTTCTTCTCGTTGCCGTCCTCTTTGTCGGAACGACGGTGAATGGCGCACAGCGCTGGCTTGCGCTCGGCCCTTTGAGTTTTCAACCGGCGGAGTTCGCGAAACTCATGGGCGTACTGATGGGAGCGTTCTCGATCTCGGCGGTGCTCGGCAAGGAACAATTCCGCATGGACCTCGACTGGCCGCGCGTTGTCATGCCGTTTGGCGCGATTCTCATGATGGCGTTTCTCGTTTATCGTGAGCCGGATTTCGGGACGGCATGCATCGTATTTGGCGTACCCGTACTGATGGGACTCGTGCTCCTCATCCCCCCCCGTTATTGGTGGGGCATTGTGCCGATGGGACTCTCGGCAGCGTTTGCCATCGGGATGCTGCAGCCCTACCGCATGAAGCGCATCGAGGTCTGGTTTGACCCGTGGTCGGACGCGCGCGACGCGGGGTATCAGATGGTACAGTCGCTCTCGACCATCGGCTCGGGCGGTGTTTTCGGCATGGGGTTCGGCGACGGCGTGAGCAAGTATGAGTATCTGCCGGAGGCACATACGGACTTCGCCTTTGCAATTTTCAGCCAGGAGCATGGGTTCTTCGGCGTGTTGCTGATCTTTTTCCTGCTCGGTGTGATGCTCATCGCGTGTATGCGCGTGGCGGCGCGGGCGCGTGATACCTTCGGGCAGGTGCTTGCGCTCGGCATCATCTTTCTTGTGCTCGGACAGGCGCTTGCCAATCTTGCGATGGTCGCAGGACTCCTGCCCGTCGTTGGTGTGCCGCTCCCGTTCATCAGTTACGGCGGATCATCTCTGATTGTGACGATGGCGGGGATGGGGATGTTGCTCGGCATAGCGGACCGCAGCACGGATACGCCCCCTGCGCAGAAGAAAGCGACGCAGCGGGATGCACCTGAGGTACGGCGCAGCAGGATGCATGTGGTACGATAGGGAATACGCTGCCGTGCGATGAAACGCACGGCAGTTTTTGTATGAATGCAGTGAAATTAGAAAAGATGAGGTTGAAAATGAAGAAAGACACGCTAGGAAAGGTGTAAATATAAAACTTTGCCAAATATGCGTTGACAAGGTTTTTTTCGGATGATATTATGTGACAGTCCCCTTTTTGGAGGTGAACTATGTCTCTGGAGAAACTGCGCACGGCACGCACAGTTGCCGGTATTCATCAAGTGTGCAAGGCTGTGCAGAGCGGTACGGCGGAGACAGTGTTCATCGCTGCGGATGTCGAGGATCGTGTACTCGGCACACTGCTCGCGGCATGCAGAGAGCGGGGCATCATGCCCGATCGCACGGCAACGAAGGCGGAACTGGGCGCACAGGCGCGTCTGGATGTCGGCGCTGCGGCGGTCGCAACCCTACGGTAAAAACGCAGTTTCTGCGTTTTCATACAAAAGAATTGAAACGACGACAAAGGAAGGAGGTGCAGTATGCCAACGATCAATCAGCTCATTCGTAAGAGCCGGAAGAGTCTTGAGGAGAAATCGAAAGCACCAGCACTGAAGAACAGCCCGCAGAAACGCGGCGTCTGCACGCGTGTCTACACATCCACGCCGAAGAAGCCGAACTCTGCCCTTAGAAAGGTTGCTCGTGTTCGCCTGACGAACAGCATCGAGGTGACCGCATATATCCCCGGGATCGGACACAATCTGCAGGAGCACAGCGTCGTCCTCATTCGCGGCGGACGTGTGAAGGATCTGCCAGGCGTTCGTTACCACATCATTCGCGGCTCTCTGGATACCGCCGGCGTGCAGGATCGTGCACAGGGGCGTTCCAAGTACGGCGCGAAGCGTGCGAAGAAGAAGTAAGGAAGTATATCGTTAGGAGGTTGGGCTATGCCACGTAAGGGCCCCGTGCCGAAGCGGGATGTTCTGCCGGATCCGGTATATCATTCCAAGACGGTGACGAAGTTTATCAACAAGGTTATGCTCTCAGGCAAGAAGAGTGTCGCGCAGCGCGTCGTTTACGATGCGTTCGATACGATTCGCGAGAAGACGGGCCAGGATCCGCTCGAGGTGTTCGAGACGGCGCTGCGCAACGTCATGCCCGTGCTTGAGGTCAAGGCGCGCCGCGTAGGCGGTGCGAACTATCAGGTTCCGGTCGAGGTACGTGCGGACCGCCGCATGACGCTCGGTATCCGTTGGCTCGTCAGCTATGCGCGTCTGCGCGGCGAGAAGACCATGGATGCGCGCCTCTCGGCAGAGCTGATGGATGCTGCGAACAATACGGGCGCGGCGATCAAGAAAAAGGAAGATACGCACAAAATGGCGGAGGCCAACAAGGCATTCGCACATTATCGCTGGTAATACCGGCAGTGTAAGGAGCGATAGGAAACAGTGGCAAGAGAATATTCCCTTGAAAAAACGCGGAATATCGGCATCATGGCACACATCGATGCCGGTAAGACGACGACCACCGAGCGCATTCTCTTCTACACGGGCGTAACGCACAAGATCGGCGAGGTTCATGAGGGCGCTGCCACCATGGACTGGATGGTTCAGGAACAGGAACGCGGCATTACGATTACGTCGGCGGCGACGACCTGCCACTGGAAAGACCATCGCATCAATATCATTGATACGCCGGGTCACGTTGACTTTACGGTCGAGGTAGAGCGCTCGCTGCGTGTGTTGGACGGCACGGTCGCAGTCCTGACCGCCCGCGGCGGTGTCGAGCCGCAGACGGAGACGGTTTGGCGTCAGGCGGAACGCTACAACGTTCCGCGTATGGCGTACGTCAACAAGATGGACATCACGGGCGCTGACTTCTTCAATGTCATGGCAATGATGCGCGAGCGCCTCAATGCAAACCCTGTGGCGATCCAGCTGCCGATCGGTGCAGAGGATGAGTTTAAGGGCATTATCGACCTTGTGAAGATGGATGCCATCGTCTATGCAGATGATCTCGGCAAGGTGACTGATGAGGTCGAGATTCCTGCCGAGTACAAGGAGCAGGCGGCGGAGTACCGTGACAAGCTCCTCGAGGCGTGTGCCGAGGCGGATGACGCGCTGATGGAGAAGTACCTCGGCGGTGAGGAGATCAGTGAGGATGAGATCCGCGCTGCTGTCCGCAAGGCGACCATCGCCTGCGAGATGACGCCGGTGACCTGCGGTACGTCCTACCGCAACAAGGGTGTCCAGCCGCTGCTCGACGCCATTGTTGATTACATGCCCGCGCCGACGGATATTCCGCCGATCGCAGGCGTGAATCCCGATACGGGCGAGGCGGACAGCCGTCCTGCATCGGACAGCGCGCCGTTCTCGGCACTTGCATTCAAGATCATGACGGATCCGTTTGTTGGAAAGCTCGCGTTCTTCCGCGTTTACTCCGGTACGCTGAACTCTGGTTCTTACGTCTTTAATGCAACGAAGGACAACAAGGAGCGCATCGGCCGCATCCTCCAGATGCACGCGAACAACCGCAAGGAGATTGATGTGGTTTACAGCGGCGATATCGCTGCTGCGGTCGGTCTGAAGAACACGACGACAGGCGATACGCTCTGCGATGAGAGCAAGCCTATCATTCTCGAGTCGATGGAGTTCCCGGATCCTGTTATCTCTGTCGCGGTTGAGCCTGCGACGAAGAATGACCAGGAGAAAATGGGCATCGCCCTTCAGAAGCTCGCTGAGGAGGATCCGACGTTCCGCGTTCATACGGATGCGGAGACGGGTCAGGTCATCATCTCGGGCATGGGCGAGCTGCATCTGCAGATCATCGTCGACCGTATGCTCCGCGAGTTCAAGGTCGACTGTAAGGTCGGCGAGCCGCAGGTTGCCTACCGCGAGACGATCCGCAAGTCCGTCAAGGCAGAGGGCAAGTTTGTTCGCCAGTCCGGCGGTCACGGCCAGTACGGTCATTGCTGGCTCGAACTCATTCCGCAGGAGGCGGGCGAAGGCTTCAGCTTCGAGAACAAGGTCGTCGGCGGCGTGATTCCAAAGGAATTCATCAACCCAATCGAGGCGGGTGTCCGTCAGGCGATGGAGGGCGGCGTTGTCGCCGGCTACCCGATGGTCGACATCAAGGTTGTTGTCTACGATGGCTCGTTCCACGAGGTCGACTCCTCCGAGGCGGCATTCAAGGTGGCAGGTTCGATGGCGTTCAAGGCGGGCGCTGAAAAGGCAAGCCCGGTTCTTCTTGAGCCGTATGTCAAGGTCGAGGTCACGGTGCCCGAGGAGTACATGGGCGACGTTATCGGCGATTTGAACTCGCGCCGCGGCCGCATCGACGGCATGGAGCCGCGCAACGGCGTGCAGGTCATCAATGCGTTTGTTCCGCTCTCGGAGATGTTCGGTTACTCGACGGATCTCCGTTCCAAAACCCAGGGCCGCGGGAACTACTCGATGGAGGTTTCCTTCTACGACGAAGTTCCTAAGAATATAGCTGACGCAGTAGTCGCCAAGAACAAAGGCGAATAAGGAGGCAATTTTAAATGGCAAAGGAAAAGTTTAACCGCAGCAAGCCCCATGTCAACATCGGCACGATCGGTCACGTCGACCACGGCAAGACGACGCTGACGGCTGCGATCACGAAGGTTCTCTCCGAGAAGGGCTATGCGAAGTTCGAGGACTACGCGGACATCGACAAGGCTCCCGAGGAGCGCGAGCGCGGCATCACGATCAACACGGCGCACGTGGAGTACGAGACGGACAACCGTCACTATGCACACGTTGACTGCCCGGGTCACGCAGACTACGTCAAGAACATGATCACCGGCGCTGCGCAGATGGACGGCGGTATCCTCGTTGTTTCAGCTGCTGACGGCCCAATGCCCCAGACGCGCGAGCACATCCTGCTTGCCCGCCAGGTCGGCGTTCCGGCGCTTGTTGTCTTCCTGAACAAGGTGGACCAGGTGGACGACCCCGAGCTTCTCGAGCTCGTTGAGATGGAAGTCCGCGACCTCCTCTCCCAGTATGAGTTCCCCGGCGATGACATCCCTGTCGTTGCAGGCTCGGCACTCAAGGCACTCGAGGGCGATGATGCGATGAAGGCAAAGATCCTCGAGCTGATGGACCGCGTGGATGAGTACATCCCGACGCCGACGCGCGACACGGATAAGCCGTTCCTCATGCCGGTTGAGGATGTGTTCACGATCACGGGCCGCGGCACGGTTGCAACGGGCCGCGTCGAGCGCGGTGAGCTGAAGCTGAACGATACGATCGAGATCGTCGGTCTTCAGGATGAGGCGCGCAGCACGGTTGTTACGGGCATTGAGATGTTCCGCAAGCTGCTCGACAGCGCTGTTGCGGGTGACAACATCGGCGCACTGCTCCGCGGCGTGGACCGTAAGGATATCGAGCGCGGCCAGGTTCTCGCAAAGCCCGGTTCCATCAAGCCGCACACGAAGTTCAAGGCGCAGGTCTACGTCCTGACGAAGGAAGAGGGTGGCCGTCATACGCCGTTCTTCACGAACTATCGTCCCCAGTTCTACTTCCGTACGACGGATGTGACGGGCGTTGTTCGTCTCCCCGAGGGCACGGAGATGGTCATGCCCGGCGATAATGTCGAGATGGAAGTCGAGCTCATCACCCCGATCGCGATCGAGCAGGGCCTCCGCTTCGCTATCCGCGAGGGCGGCCACACGGTCGGCGCGGGTCGTGTTACGGCAATTGAGGGTTAATTGAATTAACCTTGATATTCCCTAGGGAGAGGAGCGGCGCTCGCGTCGCTCCTTTTCGGGGGATTAAGTGAAAACTTCTTTTCATCTTTTGGAATCATACGACAGACGACGTACTCCATGCGATGACATGGCAGATGGCTATGCCCCGGCGGGGCAGAGGGAACTGCCGTGGAGAAATGTTTGGGGCGGGACCCCGGACGAAGGAGGAAAACTACTTTGGCGAAACAGCAGAAAATCAGAATTCGTTTGAAGGCCTATGACCACAAGGCTCTCGATCAGAGTGCGGCGAAGATCGTCGACACGGCAAAGAAGACGGGTGCGATGGTCTCAGGCCCCATTCCACTTCCGACGGAGAAGAATGTCTATACGATTCTCCGTTCTCCGCACGTCAACAAGGACTCGCGCGAGCAGTTCGAGATGCGCACGCATAAGCGCCTCATCGACATCCTGCAGCCGACGAACAAGACGGTCGATTCGCTCATGCGTCTCGATCTGCCTGCCGGTGTTGACATCGAGATTAAGCTCTAAAACAGGAGGTGGAAGCCTTGGCTAAGGCTATTTTAGGAAGAAAGCTGGGTATGACCCAGATCTTCACCGAGGAAGGCCGCGTCGTTCCCGTGACGGTCGTTGAGTCTGGCAACAACTTCGTGCTCCAGAACAAGACTGACGAGACGGACGGCTACAATGCAGTGCAGATCGGCTTTGGTGATGTGAAAGAAAAGAACGTCACGAAGCCGCTCAAGGGGCACTTTGAGAAGGCAGGTGTGAAGGCAGTGCGCTTCATCCGCGAGATGCGCCTTGCGGCTCCTTCCGAATATAATGTTGGTGACACGATCGGTGTCGATATCTTCGCTGCGGGCGATCTCGTCGATGTGGTCGGTACGTCCAAGGGCAAAGGGTTCGCGGGCGGCATCAAGCGCCATAACTTTGCGCGCGGCCCCATGGGACACGGTTCGAAGTCGCACCGTGAGCCGGGCTCGACGGGCGCGATGATCTCCGGTCCCGGCGGGCGTGTCCTCAAGGGCAAGAAGCTCCCCGGCCGTATGGGCGGC
The DNA here is from genome assembly GCA_963518105.1 of uncultured Selenomonas sp. Classification (GTDB taxonomy): domain Bacteria; phylum Bacillota; class Negativicutes; order Selenomonadales; family Selenomonadaceae; genus Centipeda. The sequence goes on along the minus strand of CAUQID010000013.1, from coordinate 12,332 downwards.
GAGCGCGTTACAGTGCAGCGTCTGACGATCGTCCGCGTGGACACCGACCGCAACCTCATCCTCATCAAGGGCGCGATTCCGGGCCCGAAGAAGGGATTTGTCGTGATCAAAGATACCGTGAAGCCTGCGAAGGCAGCGAAAGAATAAGGAAGGGGGAATCGCAGCATGGCGAATGTAGCAGTATATGATATGTCGCACAACCAGGTTGGCGAGATCAGCCTGAACGACGAGTTCTTCAATGTCGAAATGAATGCCGGCCTCCTTCATCAGGCGGTTGTCCTCCAGCTCGCATCGCAGCGTCTCGGCACACATGCCACGAAGACGCGCGGTCTTGTGCGCGGCGGCGGACGCAAGCCCTGGCGTCAGAAGGGTACGGGACGTGCCCGCGCAGGTTCGACGCGCAGCCCGCTGTGGGTCGGCGGCGGCACGGTCTTTGGACCGCATCCGCGCAAGTACGGCTTTACGATGCCGCGCAAGCAGCGCCGTCTCGCACTCAAGTGTGCACTTTCGGACAAGGTTCGCACGGGCGATTTCATCGTTCTCGATCAGCTCGATTTTGATGCACCGAAGACGAAGGCGGCCGTGAAGCTCCTGAGCGATTTCGGCGTGAATGCAAAGAGCCTCTTCATCACGGCAGACGAAGCCGTCAACGTGGAGCGCTCGACGAGCAATATTCCGGGTGTAAAAGCCATCACGGCAAATGGAATCAATGTCTTTGACATTCTCCATCACGACAAGCTCTTCATTACGAAGGATGCCATCACCCGTATTGAGGAGGTATTCGCATAATGGACGCACGTGATATTCTCGTTCGCCCGCTGATTACCGAGCGGACGACACAGCTCATGGCTGAGGGCAAATACGTCTTCGTTGTTGCGAAGGCTGCCAATAAAATCGAGATCGCAAAAGCGGTCTCGGAGATCTTCAAGGTGAAGGTCGCAAAGGTCAACACGGTCAACGTCATCGGCAAGAAAAAGCGTATGGGACGCACCGTGGGCAAGCGCCCGGACTACAAGAAGGCAATCGTCAAGCTCGCGCCGGGCGAGAGCATCGAGTTCTTTGAAGGCTGAGACGAAAGGGAGGTACGAACGTGGCAGTAAAGAGTTTTAAGCCGTATTCTGCCGGCAGACGCTTCATGACGGTCTCTTCCTTCGATGAGATCACAACGGACAAGCCGGAGAAGTCCCTCACCGTCCGTCTGACGAAGTCGGGCGGCCGCAATCAGCAGGGCAAACTGACCGTGCGTCACCGCGGCGGCGGTCATAAGCGGCTCTACCGCATCATTGACTTCAAGCGTACGAAGGACGGTATTCCCGCCCGCGTCGCAACGATCGAATACGATCCGAACCGCAGCGCACGCATTGCACTGCTCAACTACGTGGATGGCGAGAAGCGCTATATCCTCGCACCGAACGGCCTCAAGGTCGGCGACGTTGTGGAGTCGGGTGCTGAGGCTGATATCAAGCCGGGCAATGCGCTTCCGCTCAAGAACATCCCGCTCGGTACGGTCATTCATGCTGTCGAGCTCAAGATCGGCAAGGGTGCTCAGCTCGTCCGCAGTGCGGGCACGTCGGCGCAGCTCATGGCGAAGGAAGGCGACTACGCCCTTCTGCGCATGCCGTCCGGTGAGATCCGCCGCGTGCACATCAACTGCCGTGCGACGATCGGCGAGGTCGGCAACCTCGAGCATGAGAACATCACCATCGGTAAGGCAGGCCGCAGCCGCTGGCTCGGACGCCGTCCGGAGACGCGCGGTATTGCGATGAATCCGAACGACCATCCGCATGGCGGCGGTGAGGGCCGCTCGCCGGTCGGACGCAAGAGCCCGATGACGAAGTGGGGCAAGATTGCGATGGGCAAGAAGACGCGCCGCAAGAAGAAGGCGTCCAACCGTCTTATCGTCCACCGCCGTAAGTAATTAACGGCTTATGAGGTCAGACACCCGCCTTGGGCATCTTTTTCGCCCCTGTCAGCGGAGCGCACAAATCCTCCACATAGCATAATCTATGCGTCTGGTTTGCTGCCTTGACAGAACGAGAAATCTGCGCCAATCCGGGCGTCTCTCTGAATCGGTAATTTAACACCGCAACTTGCATATAGAACCTCGTCGGATTGATTACAGTCCGGCGAAAGGAGGAAAAACTTTGTCAAGATCGATTAAGAAAGGGCCTTTCGTCGCAGAGAGCCTGATGAAGAAGATCGAGGCGCTCAACGAGAAGAACGAGAAGAAGGTTGTGCGCACATGGTCGCGCAGCTCGACGATCTTCCCGGATTTCGTAGGGCATACCATCGCAGTCCATGACGGACGCAAGCACGTCCCCGTCTACGTCACGGAGGACATGGTCGGACATAAGCTCGGCGAGTTCGCGCCGACGCGCACATTCAAGGGTCACGCAGGCGAAGAGCGCAAGACCTCGCTGCGCTGATAGAGAGGAGGACGATTCGTGGCACAGGAAGTAAAGGCTACCGCCAAATACATCCGTATCGCGCCGCGCAAGGTTCGCATCGTGATGAACCTCGTGCGCGGCAAGAGCGTCGCTGACGCTCTCGCAATCCTGAAATTCACGCCGAAGGTCGGCGCTGATGCCGTGGAGAAGGTGCTCCGCTCTGCCATCGCAAATGCAGAGAACAACTTCGACATGGATGCAGATCGACTGTTCATTTCCTCGGCTTTCGTTGACCAGGGACCGACGCTCAAGCGCATTCATCCGCGTTCCCGCGGACAGGCGTTCAAGATCTTGAAGCATACGTCCCACATCACGGTTGCTGTAAACGAAAAGTAATAGGGAGGGAAACAGTTTGGGTCAGAAAGTAAATCCCCACGGCATTCGTCTTGGCATCGTCAAGGACTGGGATGCCCGCTGGTACGCAGATAAGGATTTCGCGCAGAATCTGCACGAGGACATCAAGATTCGCGACTACCTCAAGAAGAGCCTCCAGACCGCAGGTGTTCCCCGCGTTGAGACGGAGCGCAGCAAGAACCGCTTGAAGCTAACGATCCATACGGCAAAGCCGGGCATGGTCATTGGACGCGGCGGCTCGGGTATCGAGCAGATCAAAGAGGGACTCAAGAACCTCACAGAAAAGCGCGTTGACATCAATATTGCAGAGATCAAGCAGCCGGATCTCGATGCGACGCTTGTCGCCGAGAACATCGCGGCACAGCTTGAGCGCCGGATCGCCTTCCGCCGTGCCATGAAGCAGGCGGTCGGCCGTACGATGCGCCTCGGTGCGAAGGGGATCAAGATCGCGGTCAGCGGTCGTCTCGGCGGTGCGGAAATCGCGCGCCGTGAGTCCTATCGTGAGGGCAGCATCCCCCTGCACACACTGCGTGCAGATATCGACTATGGAACGGCTGAGGCACATACGACCTACGGCCGCATCGGCATCAAGGTCTGGATCTTCAAGGGCGAGGTTCTCCCTGACAAGAAGCAGGCACCGAAGAGCGGCAAGGAAAGGAGCGAGGCGTAATGTTACTTCCAAAGCGCGTAAAATACCGCAAGCAGTTCCGCGGCCGCATGAAGGGCAAGGCACAGCGCGGCAACACCGTCAGCCACGGTCAGTACGGCCTCGTTGCTCTTGAGCCCGCTTGGATTACGAACCGCCAGATCGAGGCTGCGCGTATCGCGATGACGCGTTACATCAAGCGCGGCGGCAAGGTCTGGATCAAGATTTTCCCGGATAAGCCGGTTACGGCGAAGCCGGCAGAGACCCGCATGGGCTCTGGTAAGGGCTCGCCTGAGTACTGGGTAGCTGTCGTCAAGCCCGGCCGCGTCCTCTTCGAGATGGACGGCGTAGCGCGTGACGTTGCGGCGGAGGCAATGCGCCTCGCGGGCCACAAGCTCCCGATCAAGACGAAGTTCGTCGTACGCGAAGAAGTAGAGGGCGGTGAAGTGAATGAAGGTTGATGAGATCCGCGGCCTGAGCGCCGACGAGCTCACGGAAAAACTCGCGTCGCTCAAGGAAGAGCTCTTTGGCCTCCGTTTCCAGCACGCCACCGGACAGCTCGATAACCCGATGCGTATCAAGGACGTAAAGAAGACGATTGCCCGCATCAAGACCATTCAGCGCGAGCAGGCAAACGCCTAATCATCCGTTACGGATATTCGTACAGATACGCAGGAAGGAGGCTCACACTAGATGAGCGATAGAAACGTACGCAAGGTAAGAATCGGCAAGGTCGTATCCGACAAGATGGAAAAGACCGTTGTCGTCGCTGTCGAGGAGCTCGAGCAGCACAAGATGTATAAGAAGCCGGTCAAGAAGACGGTAAAGTTCCATGCGCATGATGAGAAGAACGACGCGCACGTCGGCGATCGTGTGTCGATCATGGAGACGCGTCCGCTCTCCAAGACGAAGCGCTGGCGCGTGGTCGAGATCGTCGAGCGCGCGAAGTAAGGAGGAAGAAGATCAATGATACAGCAGGAAACAATCCTGAATGTCGGCGATAACACAGGAGCGAAGGAAATCCTCTGCATTCGCGTGCTGGGCGGCTCGTACCGCAAGTACGCCAACATCGGCGATATCATCGTCGCCTCCGTCAAGGCAGCATCGCCGGGCGGCACGGTGAAGAAGGGCGACGTCGTGAAGGCGGTTGTCGTTCGCAGCGTCAAGGGCCTGCGCCGTCCGGACGGCTCCTACATCCGGTTCGATGAGAACGCGGCTGTCATCATTAAGGATGATCATACGCCGCGCGGCACTCGTATCTTTGGACCTGTCGCACGCGAGCTGCGCGAGAAAGATTTCATGAAGATCGTCTCGCTCGCCCCCGAAGTTCTTTAAGGAGGAGGTGTTATTTTGTCGCTGGCAAAACTGAACGTCAAGAAGGGCGATACGGTCGTCGTTCTTTCCGGCAAGGATAAGGGCAAGCAGGGCAAGGTCATCGAGGCACAGCCGAAAAAAGGCAAGGTTATCGTTGAGGGCGTCAACAAGGTGAAGCGCCACACGAAGCCGAGCCAGAGCGCACCGCAGGGCGGTATCATTACAAAGGAAGCCCCGCTGTTCGCGAGCAAGGTGCAGCTGATCTGCCCTGCATGCGGTAAGGCGACCCGTGTCGGCCACCGTATGATGGGCGAGCGCAAAGTGCGCGCCTGCAAGAAGTGCGGCGAGCCCATCGAGCAGTAAATATTAGCGGAAAGGAGGAATACGCAAAGTGGAAAGACTCAAGGAAAAGTATCAGAAGGAAGTTGCGCCTGCCCTTACGGAAAAGTTCGGCTATAAGAACGTCATGCAGCTCCCGAAGGTAGAAAAGGTCATCATCAACATGGGCGTCGGCGAAGCAGTCGGCAACCCGAAGGCACTCGACGCTGCCGTGACGGATCTTACCGCCATTGCAGGACAGAAGCCGCAGCTCACGCGTGCAAAGAAGTCTCTTGCTGCGTGGAAGCTGCGCGAGGGTATGCCCATCGGCTGCAAGGTCACACTGCGCGGCACGCGCATGTATCAGTTCCTCGACAAATTCATGAATGTCGCACTTCCGCGCGTCCGCGATTTCCGCGGGGTCAGCGAGAAGGCGTTCGACGGACGCGGCAACTACGCTGTTGGTCTGCGCGAACAGCTCATCTTCCCCGAAATTGACTACGACAAGATCGACAAGATCCGCGGCATGAATATCGTTATCGTTACGAGCGCGCATACGGATGAGGAGGCCAAGGAGCTCCTTCGTCTCATGGGTATGCCGTTCCGCGCGTAACCACAAGGAGGAACAACTGTGGCAAAGAAGGCAATGATTGAGAAGTGGAGCAAAGAGCCCAAATTCTCGACACGCAAGTACAACCGCTGCAAGATCTGCGGACGCCCGCACGGCTATATCCGCAAATTCGACATGTGCCGCATCTGCTTCCGCGAGCAGAGTTACAAGGGCGCCATCCCTGGTGTAACGAAGGCAAGTTGGTAATCTACTAAAGCACAAAGGAGGATATCGATTCATGGCAATGACTGATCCTATTGCAGATATGCTGACCCGCATCCGCAACGCGAACTCGGTCTACCACGAGAGCGTTGCCATCCCTGGGTCCAAGGTCAAGACGGCGATTGCCGAGGTCTTGAAAAAGGAAGGCTTCATCAAGGATTACACCTTCCAGGAGGACGGCAAGCAGGGCGTTCTCACTGTCACGCTGAAGTATGGAGCAAAGCGTGAGCATGTCATCTCTGGTCTCAAGCGCGTATCAAAGCCCGGACTCCGCCAGTATGCAAAGCACGATGCGCTCCCGCGCGTCTACGGCGGTCTCGGCATCTCTGTGATCTCCACCTCGAAGGGGATCATGAGCGACAAGGATGCCCGGAAAGCAGGTCTTGGCGGCGAAGTGCTCGCATTCGTATGGTAATGCACAGACAGGAGGTGTAGCAATGTCAAGAATTGGAAGAGCACCGATTCACATCCCGTCCGGTGTTACCGTTACGGTCGGTGCGGATAATCTCGTGAAGGTCAAGGGCCCCAAGGGCGAGCTTTCACGCGTCATCCATCCGGATATGAAAATAACCGTCGAGGAAGGTGTCGTCACCGTCACCCGTCCTTCGGACGATAAAATGCACAGGTCGCTTCACGGTCTCTCGCGCACGCTCATCAACAATATGGTCGTCGGCGTGTCGGAAGGCTTCACCAAGACCCTTGAGATCAGCGGCGTCGGCTACCGTGCAGCAAAGCAGGGGAACAACCTGAACCTCTCGCTCGGTTTCTCTCACCCGGTCGTGGTCGAGCCGCCCGCCGGCATCACGTTTGAGTGCCCCTCGGCGACTGTCATCACAATCTCCGGCATCAACAAGGAAGATGTCGGACAGATTGCAGCCGAGATTCGCGCGCACCGCGAGCCGGAGCCGTATAAGGGCAAGGGCATCAAGTACGCCGGAGAGCACATCCGCCGCAAGGAAGGCAAAGCCGGCGCGAAGGGCAAGAAATAAGAAGGAGAGGAGTGACACACTGTGCTTATCAAGCAGGATAAGAATAAGGCGCGCCAGAAGCGCCATCTGCGCGTGCGCAATCACATTGCGGGCACGGCGGCTCGACCGCGCCTCAATGTATTCCGCAGCCTGAAGAACATCTACGCACAGATCATCGATGATGAAAAGGGCGTGACGCTCGTCTCCGCGAGCTCTAAGGACAAGGACTTTTCTGCATACGGCGGGAACGTCGAGGCGGCAAAAGCAATCGGCGCTGCCGTTGCAAAGAAAGCCCTGGAGAAGGGCATTACTGAGGTCGTCTTTGACCGCGGCGGCTACATCTATCATGGCCGCGTCGCTGCTCTCGCTGAGGCGGCACGCGAAGCAGGCCTGAAATTCTAAAAGGAGGGAAAGCATGGCTAGACATAACGAAAACGAGACGCCGGAGTTTGAGGAGCGTGTCGTATTCATCAACCGCGTATCGAAGGTTGTCAAGGGCGGCCGACGCTCCTCCTTCAGCGCTCTTGTTGTCGTCGGCAACAAGAAGGGCAAGGTCGGGGTCGGACTCGGCAAGGCTGCCGAGGTGCCCGAGGCCATCCGCAAGGGGGTCGAGGATGCCAAGAAGAGCCTCATTGAGGTGCCGCTGCGCGAGGAGCGCACGATCCCGCATGAGATTACAGGACTCTTCGGCGCAGGCCGCGTTCTCCTGAAGCCCGCCGCCAAAGGTACCGGCGTTATCGCCGGCGGCCCTGCGCGTGCGGTGCTCGAACTCGCAGGCGTCCGCGACATTCTCACGAAGTCGCTCGGCTCGTCCAACCCGAACAACATGGTGCGTGCAACGATGGAGGGCCTTCTTGGTCTCAAGAACCCCGCCGACGTCGCGGCTCTCCGCGGCAAGTCCGTGCGCGAGATTTTTGGCTGATAAGGAGGAACGAACATGGCAAAAGTCAGAGTTACCCTGACGCGCAGCTTGATCGGTCGTCCTGAGACGCAGCGAAAGACCGTGAAATCCCTCGGACTGCGCAAACGCAATTCCGTTAGCGAGCTTCCCGACACGCCCGCCGTGCGTGGACAGCTTCACAAGGTCTCCCACCTCATCACGGTGGAAGAGATCGCAGACTGAAGAGGGGAGGCAAACATCCAATGAAACTGCATGAATTACAGCCCGCTGAGGGCGCACGCGTCACGCGCAAGCGTGTCGGCCGTGGCATCGGCTCGGGTATGGGCAAGACCTCGACGCGCGGCATGAAGGGGCAGAAGTCCCGTGCCGGCGGCGGTGTCCGCAGCGGCTTTGAGGGCGGCCAGATGCCTCTTTACCGCCGTCTCCCGAAGCGCGGCTTCAAGAACATCTGGGCAAAGACCTTTGCTGAGGTGAACATTGGCAGCCTGAACTGCTTTGAGGACGGCACGACGGTTGATCCCGTCGCACTCATCGAGGCGGGCATCCTCAAGAACGTTCGTGACGGCATCCGCATTCTCGGCGATGGGGAGCTCACAGCAAAGAACCTGACTGTCCGCGCACAAGGGTTCACCCACGCAGCGGCGGAGAAGATTACAGCGGCAGGCGGCAAAGTCGAGGTGATCTAAGGTGCTGGAAGCCCTTGGAAACATCTTTCGGATTCCTGAACTGCGGCAGAAAATCATCTTTACCCTGATCATGTTTGCCGTCTTCCGCATGGGGACACACATCCCCGTGCCGGGGGTCGACCCGACGGCCATTGAGCAGCTCTTCGCACAGGGGACGCTGTTCGGTCTGCTCGACCTCTTCTCGGGCGGTGCGTTCAGCAAGTTCTCCATCTTTGCGATGAGCATTACCCCCTACATCAATGCGGCCATCATCATCCAGCTGCTCAATGTTGTCGTACCGACACTCGAGCAGTGGTCGAAGGAGGGCGCAGAGGGGCATAAAAAGACCACGAAGGTCACACGGTATCTCACGGTGGCACTCGCCTTCTTTCAGGCAATCGGCATGTCGATCGGTCTCAAGAGTGCGATTCTCAACCCGAACCCTGTGAACATTCTCATCATCGCCATCACCCTGACGGCGGGAACGGTCTTCCTCATGTGGCTGGGCGAGCAGATTACGGCGCATGGTGTCGGCAACGGCATCTCGCTCATCATCTTTGCCGGCATCGTCGCGGCGCTGCCGAAGAACATTGCGACCATCCTCGCCTATGTCAAGACGGGGACGATCAGTTACTTCAGCGTCTTTGCATTCGCCGTCATCGCCGTTGCGATGATTGTCTTCGTCATTCACATCGAGACGGGCTTCCGCCGTGTTCCGATCACATACGCGAAGCGTCTCGTCGGCGGGCGTACGGGCAGCGGACATTCGAGCCACATTCCGTTCAAGGTCAATCAGGCGGGCGTTATCCCGATCATCTTTGCCTCGTCCGTGCTCATGTTCCCGATCACTGTCGCACAGTTCATCGACATTCCGTGGGTCAAGACGGTAGCAGCGTATCTTGAATGGGGCAAACCCCTCCAGACCACGCTCTATGTGCTCATGATCATCTTCTTCACCTATTTCTACACATCGGTCACGGTGAAGATCCCCGACATGGCGGATAATCTCAAGAAATACGGCGGATTTGTTCCGGGGCTTCGCCCAGGACAGGCGACGGCGGACTATCTTGACTATGTGCTCACGCGCATCACGCTTGCCGGGGCGTTCTTCCTCGCGTTCATCGCTGTGCTGCCGAATATGGTGGCCGGCGCGACGCATATCCAGGGGGTCTACTTCGGCGGGACAGCGCTGCTCATCGTTGTGGGCGTCGCCCTGCAGACGATGAAGCAGATCGAGTCCATGGTCGTCATGCGCCACTACGAAGGCTTTATGAAATAGAGAGCTAAGGAGATATCAATATGCACATCATCTTGATGGGACCGCCGGGGGCCGGCAAGGGCACGCAGGCGGCGAACCTCGTAAAGCGTTACGGCATTCTCCACATCTCCACAGGCGACATGTTTCGTGAGGCCGTGAAAGAGGGCACGCCCCTCGGCAAAGAGGCCAAGTCCTATATGGACGCCGGTAAACTCGTCCCGGACGAAGTGACCATCGGCATCGTGCGCGAGCGCCTCAGCAAAGAGGACTGCAAGAAGGGATTTATCCTCGACGGCTTTCCGCGTACAGTCGAGCAGGCAGATGCGCTCAGCGGGATCCTCTCGGACAACGGGATGAAACTCACGGGCGTGCTGAACATCAGCGTTCCTGCTGCCGACCTCATCGAGCGTGCCGTTGGGCGCCGCATCTGCAAAAACTGCGGACATTCCTTCCATGTGAAGTTCAACCCGACCAAGACAGAGGGTGTCTGCGACGACTGCGGCGGCGCAACCTATCAGCGCGCCGACGACAGCGAAGAGACGATGAAGAACCGTCTTTCCGTCTATGAATCCTCCACGCGCCCGCTCATCGAATACTACCAGAAGGCTGGCGTCTACACGGAGATCGACGGCAGACAGGACATCGCCAAGGTCGAGGCAGATCTTGCCGCCGTCCTTGAGGCGTAAAGGAGCGAAAGGGAAGTATGTCAAAACAGGATGTCATCGAGGTAGAGGGAAGAGTCATCGAGAAGCTTCCCAATGCGATGTTCCAGGTCGAGCTTGAGAACGGACACGTTGTCCTGGCTCATGTTTCCGGAAAAATACGCATGAACTTCATCCGTATCCTCCCGGGCGACAAGGTAACCATCGAACTCACCCCGTACGATCTGACCCGTGGACGCATCACCTATCGCTTTAAGTAATCCGCTTTTAGGGCGTTCGGCATATCGGCATGAAAAAACTGGCAAAGATAAACTTTCTGTGCTAGAATAGAAAAGATGGACTAGAGGGAGCGTTGAGCGCATCCCCACCCTAGGGAGACGGAAGGAGGCAAGCGCAGTGAAGGTAAGACCGTCTGTCAAGAAAATCTGCGAGAAATGCAAGATCATCAAGCGCAAAGGCCGTGTTATGGTTATTTGCGAGAATCCCAAGCATAAACAAAGACAAGGATAAAAGGAGGTGCACTTATGGCACGTATTGCCGGTGTAGATTTGCCCCGTGACAAGAGAATTGAGATTTCGCTGACGTACATCTACGGCATCGGTCTGACGACTGCGAAGAAGCTGCTTGCGATCGCAGATGTCAACCCCGATACCCGTACGCGCGACCTCACGGAGGATGAAGTCGTCAGACTTCGTGATGCCATCGACAAGAACGCCGTGGTCGAGGGAGACCTTCGCCGCGAAATTCAGATGAACATCAAGCGTCTCGTTGATATCGGCTGCTACCGTGGCCGCCGCCACCGTCTCGGCCTGCCTGTCCGCGGACAGAACACAAAGAACAACGCGCGCACGCGCAAAGGCCCGAAGAAGGCCGTTGCAGGCAAGAAAAAGTAAAGGAGGCTCGTAGAGGTGGCTGTTAAGAAAACAACACGTTCCAAGAAAAAAGTTCGCAAGAACATAGAGTCGGGCGTTGCACACATCAGCTCGACATTCAACAATACGATCGTCACGCTCACCGATAAGAGCGGCAATGCCCTCTCGTGGGCGAGCGCAGGCGGCCTCGGCTTCCGCGGCTCGCGCAAGAGCACGCCCTTTGCGGCGCAGATGGCGGCAGAGACCGCAGCGAAGGCTGCGATGGAGCACGGACTCAAGTCCGTCGAAGTTTACGTCAAGGGTCCCGGTGCAGGCCGCGAGGCGGCAATCCGCTCGCTGCAGGCAACCGGTCTCGAAGTCAATATGATCAAAGACGTGACCCCCATCCCGCACAATGGATGCCGTCCGCCGAAGCGTCGCCGCGTCTAATAGGAGGTGCATGAAACAACATGGCAATAGATAGAGTACCAGTTCTCAAGCGCTGCCGCGCGCTCGGGCTCGAGCCTGCGACACTCGGTCGTTCGCGTCAGTCGACGCGCCAGCTGCGCCGCACGAACCGCAAGGTCTCCGAGTACGGGCTCCAGCTCAAGGAAAAGCAGAAGGCAAAGTTCATCTACGGTGTCCTTGAGCGCCAGTTCCGCAGCTACTATGAGAAGGCGAAGAAGATGTCCGGCGTTACGGGTGAGAACCTCCTCAGCCTCCTCGAGCGCCGTCTCGACAACGTCGTTTTCCGTCTCGGCCTTGCCAACACGCGTCGTCAGGCGCGCCAGCTCGTTCGTCACGGACATTTCACTGTAAACGGCAAGCGTGTCGACATTCCCTCCGCACTCGTCCATGAGGGCGACGTGATTGAGGTTGCGGAGAAGAGCCGCAGCGGAGCATTCTTCAAGGAGCTCAAGGAGAGCAGCAATGCACTCTCCGCACCTGCATGGCTCACTGCAGATCAGGCGAACCTGACGGGCACTGTCACCCGTTTCCCGCATCGCGAGGAAATCGACGTTCCCGTCAACGAGCAGGCGATCGTCGAACTCTACTCCAAGTAATGAATGTGAATGTGTCTGCATTACGCGTTTATTATGGAGGAGGCACATAGAT
>CAUQID010000012.1:0-57164 GCA_963518105.1 uncultured Selenomonas sp. | reverse complement strand
AAATAAAAACATTGCTTGATTACTTAGCGGAAAAGGTATAATATTAAGGATGTATACCTAAATATACGATATACGATGGGAATATGTTATGGGAAGGGAGCGAAAACTTTGGGCATCAAACAAAAACTGCTCTTGATGGGCACGCTGATGGCAGTCCTTGTCGCAGGCATCTGCGGCATCGGCTACTATAAGGCGAGGGAGGCCCTTCTGGAGAGCACCTCCGGGGAGATCGAGGCGCTGCTCATGGTGGAGAGCGAGGAACTCAACACATGGCTGGTGCAGAAGCAGCAGCAGGCGGTCAGTGCCGCGAATCTGCTGTCTGCCTACGACGGCAGTCCTGCATCGACGGACCGCGAGATGATGAGCCTTGCCTCCGATGACAAGGACGTGCTCGACCTCGCCTACGGTGCGGAGGACGGGCGGTTCATCAGCTGGAACGACGGCGATATCTCCGCCGAGACCGACCCGCGCACACGCGGTTGGTACAAGGATGCAAAGGCAAAGGGAAAGACCTTCTTCACCGAGGTCTATGAGGACGTCACCTCCAAAAAGAAGGTCGTCTCCATCATCTCTCCCTACTACGGGAAAAACGGTGCATTCAGCGGCGCAGTCTGCGCCGACCTCACGATCGACACCCTCAGCGAGCGCGTGAAGGAGCTGAAGTACCACGGTCAGGGCGAGGGCATCATCATCGATCCGCACGGGCTCATCATCGCCTCCACGGAGGGGATGGCGATGCACAAGGCAGACGAGAACCCCGTCCTGAAGGTACGCCTGCCCGAGATGCAGCAGAAGAAACGCGGCTACTTCTCCACGGAGAAGGACGGCGAGCAGCAGATCATCGCCTACGCGACCGTCCCTTCCAGCGACTGGATCGTCGCTGTCGCCGTCCCCGAGAGCGTCGCCTTCGCCCAGCTGGACAGCCTCAAGGTCACCTACGGCGGGCTGAGCGTGGTCGGCATCGTGCTTGTCGCGGGCATCATCTTTGCCCTCCTGCGCTTTGCAGTGACGATCACCGGGGCAACCGCACGTCTCATGCAGCACGTTGATGCGCTGGCAAAGGGCGACCTCGCCCAGCCCGACCTGCCCGTCACCTCGCAGGACGAGCTCGGACGGCTCGCAGCGAACTTCAATGCCATGATGAAGAATATCCGCGATGTCATCCGGCAGGTTGCATCGACCGCCGAGCAGCTCGCGGCGGCATCGCAGCAGCTCACGGCAGGCGCGCATCAGATGGCGGAGTCCGCCACCGACATTGCAGGCACTGTCACAGAGGTCGCAGGCGGCACGGATCGCCAGCTTGAGAGTCTGGCCGGTGCAAAGAAGAACATCGGCATCGTCTCCGGCGACGTCGAGCGCGTCACGGAGAAGGCCGGCCGTGTCGCAGACAGTACCGTCCGCACCGCAGATGCCGCCGCGCGCGGCGAGGCGCTCATGAACGAGGCCATGGCGAAGATGAACGGCATCGAGCAGAGCGTTCTGCGCTCTGCCGAGGTTGTGGAGAAACTCGGCGAGAGTTCCAAGCAGATCGGCGAGATCGTCGAGACCATCTCCGCCATCGCGGAACAGACGAACCTGCTCGCCCTCAATGCTGCCATCGAGGCAGCGCGCGCAGGTGAGACGGGGCGCGGATTCGCCGTCGTCGCCGAGGAGGTCAGAAAGCTCGCCGAGCAGTCGCGCGATGCCGCTGACCAGATCAAGGAACGCATCGCCGGCGTCCAGCACGACACCGCACAGGCAGTCGCCGCCATGCAGAGCGGAACGGCAGAGGTGCAGAGCGGAACGGCCGCCATCCATGAGGTCGGTACCCAGTTCGAGAACATCATGCAGATGGTCGACGAGATCAAAGAGCAGATGGCGGACATCAACGAATCGATGCACACCGTTGCCAAGGGAACCGAGCTGATCGTCGCATCCGCGACCACCGTCAACGAGATCACTGAGACCACGGCGGAAAGCATGCAGAACATCTCCTCCGCCTCGGAGTCCCAGTCGGCATCGAGCGAAGAGATCGCCTCGGCATCTCAGTCACTCGCAACCCTCGCGACGGATCTGCAGAACACGACGCACAAGTTCAGCTTCTAAGCAGCCATAACAGAGATACGAGAACACGGCAGAGCATTCTGCCGTGTTTTTGATTGCCAATACATAAATAAATCCGTCTATGTTTATGTTTGAACCAGAACATTCTTTATGAAATTTCATATATAACTATATAAAGGCTTGCTTAAAAGAGATAAATCATATAAAATAACGGAATAAAGTCTTCATATTAAAGGGAAGGGACGGAATACACGTTGAGCATCAAACAGAAGTTGCTGATGATGGGCGCACTCATGGCGCTGCTCGTTATCGCTATCTGCGGCATCGGCTACCATCAGGCGCAGACGGCGCTGCGCGAGAGCATCGAAGGAGAGATCGCCGCCGTGCTGAACATCGAGGCCGAACAGCTCGATGCATGGATGTCGCGCAAGGTGCAGCGCGTGGAGAGCGCCGCGAACCTCGTCGCTGCCCTTGACGGGAGCCCCGTCGAGATGGAGCGCGAGATCATGAGTCTCGCTGCGACGGACAAGGAGGTGCTCGACCTCGCCTACGGCGCGGAGGACGGGCGGTTCATCAGCTGGGCGGACGGCAACCTCACAGGCGAGTTCGACCCGCTCGGCCGCCCGTGGTATCAGGATGCCCGGGCGAAGGGGCACACCATCGTCACGGAGGTCTATCAGGATGCCATCTCCAAGAAGATGGTCGTCACCATCGCCAGCCCGTACAAGGGGACAGATGGTGCATTCCGCGGCGTCGCGTGCTCCGACATCACGCTCGATGCGCTTGCGGATAAGGTGAAGGACATCAAGTACCACGGCATCGGCCAGGCGATCATCGTCGATCCCGCCGGTCTCATCATCGCCTCCAGTGAAGGCATGGCGATGCACAAGGCAGATGAGAACCCTGTGCTGAAGGCTCGCCTGTCCGAGATGCAGCAGAAGAAAAGCGGCTACTTCGTCATGGAGAAGGACGGTGAGCAGCAGATCATCGCCTACGCGACCGTCGCGTCCACCGGCTGGCTCGTTGCCATCGCCGTTCCCGAGAGCGTCGCATTCCAGAACCTCCAGAGCCTCCAGTTCACCTACGCAGGACTCAGCCTCCTCGGCATTCTCCTCATAGCGGGCATCATCTTCGCCCTCCTGCGGTTTGCCAGTGCCATCACAGGTGCAACGGGGCGGCTCATGCATCATGTCGGCGCACTCGCAAAGGGCGAGCTGAACCTCCCGGAGCTCCCCGTCACCTCACAGGATGAGCTGGGGAAACTCGCAGAGAACTTCAACGCCATGATGAAGAATATCCGCGGCGTCATTCAGCAGGTTGCTGCCACCGCTGACCAGCTCGCGGCAGCATCCCAGCAGCTCACGGCGGGCGCGAACCAGATGGCGGAGTCTGCGACCCAGATCGCGGGCACGGTCAGCGAGGTCGCAGACGGCACGGATCGCCAGCTTGAGAGTCTGGCCGGTGCAAAGAAGAACATCGGCATCGTCTCCGGCGACATCAGCAGCATGACGGAGAAGGCAAGCCGTGTCGCGGACAACAGTGTCCGTACCGCCGATGCCGCCGCGCGCGGCGAGTCGCTCATGCAGGATGCCGTGACGAAGATGAGCGGTATCGAGCAGAGCGTTCTGCGCTCTGCCGAGGTCGTGGAGAAACTCGGCGAGAGCTCCAAGCAGATCGGCGAGATCGTCGAGACCATCTCGGCCATCGCCGATCAGACGAACCTCCTCGCCCTCAACGCTGCCATCGAGGCGGCGCGTGCCGGCGAAACGGGGCGCGGATTCGCCGTCGTCGCCGAGGAGGTCAGAAAGCTCGCCGAGCAGTCGCGCGATGCCGCCGACCAGATCAAGGAGCGCATCGCCGGCGTCCAGCACGACACCGCACAGGCGGTCGCCGCCATGCAGAGCGGAACGAGCGAGGTACAGGCCGGAACGAGCGCCATCCATGAGGTCGGCACGCAGTTCGACAGCATCATGCAGATGGTCGACGAGATCAAGGAGCAGATGGCAGACATCAACAGCTCCATGCAGACCGTTGCAGAGGGGACGGAACGCATCGTCCAGTCCGCCACCATGGTCAACGAGATCACCGAGACCACAGCGGAGCACATGCAGCATATCTCCTCCTCGTCCGAGTCGCAGTCGGCATCCAGCGAGGAGATCGCCTCGGCATCCCAGTCGCTCGCAACCCTCGCATCCAACCTGCAGAACACTACGAGCAAGTTCAAACTCTAACCCATACCGCCGGCGGCAGCCGGCAGAAAACACCCCCGCAGCGTACTACGGTACGCTGCGGGGGTGTTTGCATGATGAAGAAATCAGACGCAGGTCAAAGGAGCGCGATCAGCCGATCGACATCCTCGTCCCGCGTCGCCCAACTCGTTGCGATGCGCATGACCATCTCGTCCGTGCCGCGCCGTTCCCAGAACCCCATCTCCACGGCAGCGGAGAGCTGCGCGCACGCCTCGGCATGGAGCAGGAGAAAGATCTGATTCGTCGGGCTGTCAACAGCAAGCGTATAGCCCTTCTCTGCGAGCGCCGTACGGATGCGGTCGGCGGCAGCGACAGCATGCGCTCCGCCGCGCTCGTAGAGGCCGCCTGTAAAGAGCGTATCGAACTGGATGCCGAGGATGCGTCCCTTTGCGAGCAGCGCCCCGTTTTGTTTTACAATGGTGAAGAAATGCGGTACGGTATCCGCGCGCGGGAAGACGACCGCCTCGCCGAAGAGCGCCCCGCATTTCGTCCCGCCGATGTAGAACACGTCCGTTAGGTGTGCGATGGCGGGCAGCGTCAGCTCATTCGACGGGCAGCCGAGCGCGTAGGCGAGCCGTGCACCGTCGAGGAAGAGCGGGATGCGGTTCGCGCGGCAGATCGCACTGATCGCCTCGAGCTCGTTCATCGTGTAGAGTGTCCCGTACTCCGTCGGGTGCGAAAGATAGACCATGCCGGGGCGCACCATGTGGTCGCGGTTCGCATCCTCGTGGTAGGCGCGCAGACAGCGCTCGATGGCGTGTGCCGTCAGCCGCCCGTCCTCGTGCGGGAGCGTGATGACCTGATGACCGCCGCACTCGATTGCCCCCGCTTCGTGCACCGCAATGTGCGCCGTCTCCGCTGCGATGACCCCCTCGTAGGGGCGCAGCAGCGCCGTGATCACCGTGCGGTTCACCTGCGTCCCGCCCGTGAGGAAATGCACCTCCGCATGCGGCGTGCGGCACGCCGTGCGGATGCGCTCCCGTGCCGCGGCGCAGAAATCATCTCCGCCGTAGCCCGCCGTCTGCATCATATTCGTTTCCACAAGGCGCGCGAGAATCTCCTGATGCGCGCCCTCCATATAGTCCGAGCCGAAGCATAATTTCGCCATTGTATTCCCTCCTGTCATGATACTAGCACGAGTACCTGCGAAAGTACAGGAGTTAATTCTCTCCTGTTTTCTCCGATAGTAATGGTAAGGACAGCAAGACAGCGCAGGAAGCGGGAAAGGAGGGATATGAATGGAACTCGAGAGAATCTTCGGCGCGCCGGCGCACAAGCCGGATGCATCCAAGCGGCATACGGCTCCTGCAAAGGAGGACACCTCCGATACGTTTGCGCGGATGCTGCAGAACCTTAAGGAGTCCAAGGCGGTCGAGGCGCGTGAGTGGGCAGAGAAGGTCGGCGACACGGTCATCACGCGCATCCTCGCCGACGGCTCGGTCATCACGCAGATCTACGAGGGGACGAAGCTCGTCTCCCAGATCGTCACGCGCGGCGCGCACCCCGAGGCGGGCAAGGAGATCATCTCCGAAACGATCGAGAAGATGACAAAGCAGGCACGCGCACAAACCGCAGACCCGCTGCTCCTCTCGCGCGCAGCGCAGGGCGCGCCCGCAGCTGCGATCGCGGCTGCAGCGATGCAGTAGGATGGGCAGCACGGATCGTACAGCCCCCTCCCGCCATGGATAGCGGCGGGAGGGGGCTGTGTGCATTCAAAATATGCGAAACTCAAGTCGATTCCCGAAGCGTATATGATCCGGAATCGGAGCAGCCGTCCCTACCGCTATATGCTCCGTCTGGAGGCCTTTGATGCGCCCCTATCCGTGTAAATTTTCATACATTGATATGTATACATGGACATTTCGTATGCTGTCATGGTAAGATACGCGCATATTTTCACTGCTGGAGGTATGCGATATGGACTCACTCCTTCCCCTGCTGAATGCCGTTGACTCGTTTCTTTGGGGCGCGCCGCTCATCGTGCTGCTCGTTGGGACGGGCATCCTGCTGACCGTACGGCTCTCGCTGATACAGGTTGCACACCTGCCGCGCGCACTCGGCCTGATCCTACGGGCAAAGAATCAGGGCGCGGGCGATATCTCGAGTTTCAAGGCGCTGTGCGTCGCGCTTGCCGCAACGATCGGCACGGGCAACATCGTGGGTGTCGCAACGGCGGTCAAGGTCGGCGGCCCAGGTGCGATCTTCTGGATGTGGATGGCGGCCTTCTTCGGCATGGCGACGAAGTACGCCGAGGGTCTGCTCGCGGTGAAATACCGCACGACGGACGAGCGCGGCGAGATCGCAGGCGGTCCGATGTACTACATCCGCCGCGGCATGGGGGAGAAATACCGTCCGCTCGCGGCGTTCTTCGCGGGGGCGGCGGTGCTGGTCGCCTTCTTCGGCATCGGTACGTTCCCGCAGGTCAACGCCATCGTGGACTCGGTGGAGCTGTCCTTCGGCGTGCCGCGCATCGCGACGGATCTCGCGCTGACGGCGCTGATCGCCGCCATCACCATCGGCGGACTGCGGAGCATCGCCGAGGTCGCAGGACGCATCATCCCCTTCATGGCAGTGCTCTACATCGCCATCAGCCTCGGCATCATTCTCATGCACATCGGCGAGGTACCCGCGGCGATCGCCCTCATCCTGGACAGCGCGTTCACGGGCACGGCAGCAGCGGGCGGATTCGCCGGATCGACGGTGATGATGGCGATGCAGAACGGCATTGCGCGCGGCGTGTTCTCGAACGAGTCCGGTCTCGGCTCTGCGCCGATCGCAGCGGCGGCGGCAAAGACGAAGGAGCCCGCCGAGCAGGGGCTCATCTCCATGACCGGTACATTCATTGACACCATCATTATCTGTTCTATGACAGGACTGGTTCTTGTCCTCACAGGAGCATGGCACGGTGATACGGCAGGTGCGGCGATGACGGGCGCTGCCTTTTCCAGTCTCTACGGCACGGTCGGCGGCATGCTGCTCACCGTCTCCCTCGTCCTCTTTGCGTTCACCACCATCCTCGGTTGGAACTACTACGGCGAGCGCGCCGTGCTCTATCTGGCGGGGGTGCGTGCGATCCTGCCCTACCGCGTGGTCTTCATCGCGCTCATCGCGTGCGGCGCATTCCTGAAGCTCGAGGCGATCTGGGTGCTCGCGGATATTGTCAACGGTCTCATGGCGATTCCAAATCTCATCGCGCTCCTCGTTCTCTCGGGCGTCGTTGTCCGCGAGACGCGTCTTTACTTTGAGAAAATGAAAAAGTAATTGCGGGACTCTCCTTTTTCCCGTCTGCAGCAGATATCTCTGATGAGAGAATCTGGCAGACGAGAGAAAGGAGAATTTTTATGCGAAACTATCTGCCGCGTGTGGACTGGATGATCGGAACGGGGCTGGTGCTCGTCGCGCTCCTGTCGGTGTTCTACGGGAGCACAGAGCTGACGAGCAACATCTCCTCGGGGCTGATCGGCTACCTCGGACGCACCGTCATGATGCGCCGCCTGCAGGAGGAGACGCGATGAGCGCCGTGCTGCCCGCCTCTGCTCTGCGGCGCGTGACCTGCGCGGAGCTGCGGCTGCTGGCGGCGGCATACCGTCCCGCCCTCGTGGATGCTGCCGCGCATTGTGCGCGGGAGGTAAAACTCTACCTCCACTGGACGGCGGGGCACTACGGGCAGTTCTTCGCGGACTATCATGTCCAGATCGACGCGGACGGCGGCATCTACGTCATCGGCGCCGGCGCACTCGACGCGCTGCTTGCCGCGACCTACCTGCGCAACAGCGGGAGTGTGAGCGTTGCCGTTCTCGGAGCCTGTGGTGCAACGACGGAACATCTCGGCGCGGAGCCGCCGACCGCCGCGCAGATCGAGGCCATGGCGATGGCGGTGACGGCGCTTGCGGACGGCCTCTGGCTGACGATCGACAAGGCGCGCATCCTGACGCACGGCGAGGCGGCCGACAACGAGGACGGCGTGCGCGCCCATGCCCCCTACGGCCCGCGCTCGACATGCGAGCGCTGGGACCTCGAGTACCTTGGAACGGCGGAGAGTCCCTCGTTTCACCCCTGGGCAGAGAACGGCACGCGCGGCGGTGATGTACTCCGAGGAAAGGCAGAGTGGTATCGTCAGCACGCGAATTTTTGAGACAAAATACCGGCATGTGCCGGTATTTTTCATAAGGCATCATCCATTTACAAAAATTAGCAGCAACTCCTAACAAAACTTAAACTTCTGTCGAATACGTTTCCCATGTGCGTATCGTATGCTCATTCTAGAATTAGGACAGCAGCAGTAATGCCGTTTGAAAGGATGTGGTTCACATGATGACAACAAAGATGATGAAGAGAACCGCTGTCGCCGCCCTTGTCGGCGCCATGAGCTACGGTGCCGCAGGCGCGGCCGAGGTATCCGCGCACGCCCTCAGCATGCCGGCAGAGCGCGCGTCGTACACGAGCCTTGACGGACGCGCGGAGGTACAGCAGCTCGCATGGGGCGGCCGCAAAAAGAGCAAGAGCGGGAAGAAATACTCGCAGGGCAGCGTCAATACTGCTGTCATCGCGGGCGCCGTCATCGGTGCGATCATTGCCAAGAACACCTGAATATCTGATACTTTAAACCCCCGCTCCATTGGAGCGGGGGTTTTGTGCTATGATATCCCTAAAGGAGGAAATCGAATGATATATTCAACTTTTGCCGGGGCAATGCGCACATGTGCCCTGATCGGCGCTCTGCTCGGCCTCATGGCGCTCCCTGCCGCCGCACATCCCGTGGACGATCCGGCGGATCCTGTCTACCGGGCGCGGACGGTTCTGCCCGACGCGGCAAAGGCGCGCCGCGACGCACCGGCACTCGAGACGCTCTGCGCCGCTGCTCCGCGGACGGTGCATCTCGCCGATGCCGCGGCGACGGCGGAGACGCGGCAGCTCTATGCGTATCTTACGGCGCTCGGGCAGCTGCAGTACACGATCTACGGACATCAGAACGACGCGCATCATAAATTTTTTCGCATCGACAGCGGTACGAACTCCGATACGAAGGACATGACGGGCGCGCTTGCAGGGATCGTCGGGCTCGACGCACTTTCGCTGACGGACGAGGAGCTGGCGCTGAGCGATGAGGAGCGCGCGGCGGGCATGAGCTGCGCGGACAAACTCGAGCGGATCGCGGCGGACGCGTCGAACGAGGGCGCGATCCTGACGCTCTCTATGCACATCCCCAACCTCGCGCGCGCGGCCAAGCGCCCGCAGGCGGACGGTAGCTATGACTTTTCAGGCTATTCGCCGGACGATCTATCGGGGCATATTCTGCACCGCGCCGCTCCGGGCGGCGATCTGCATCCGGTCTATACGGCCTACCTCGATATGGTCGCGGATTTTCTGCTGTGCATGCAGAGGCGCGGCATCCCCGTACTCTTTCGCCCGCTCCATGAGCACAACGGAGACTGGTTCTGGTGGGGCGCAGCGGGGACGGACGGCGCGGACTATACTGCGCTCTGGCAGTACACGGTCCACTATCTGCGCGATGTGCGCGGCGTGCACAATGCGCTCTATGTCTATGCGCCGAACGCGCCGTTCTCATCGGCGGAGGACTATCTCGACCGCTATCCGGGCGATGCATATGTGGACGTATTCGGCTTTGACTTCTACGACGATGACGACGATACGCCCGCTTTTTTGGAGCGGCTCGAGCATGCGGCGGCGCTGGCTGTGTCCGCGGCGGATGCGCACGGCAAACTCCCCGCGCTCACTGAGGTCGGCGTTCATAAAAACGGCGGCGGGCTCGCGCTCACGGGCAATGACGATCCGCATTGGACGAGTGCCGTGGCAGCCGTCGCGCGGCGTCATCATATCCCGTATCTCATGACGTGGGCGAACTTTGAGCAGGAGGAGAAGAACTTCTACCAGCCCTTCATGGTCAGCGATACGCGCGGCCACGAGCTCGTCGACGGATTCATCGACTACTATAATGAGGAGACCTCACTCTTTGCGGGCGGTCTCGGAGATTGGCGCGGATTGCCTGCGCCTGTGCAGGAATAAAGATTAGCGGGCCGGGAAATCGCCGGATATCCCGGCCGCACGCACTTCCCCCATAGACCTTCCTTGCGATAGAAATGATACCTTACCTTTCGTTCTCTTTCTGCAGGTAAAATCCCTACGCCAAGCGGCTGCTTTTCGCAAAAAAGCGAACAAGGACGGGCATCTGTGTGCTATACTGAGCAAAATGAGTTCGTATCAATCTTGAGAGGGAGGGATTGTTGTGCGCAAGGCACTTGTTGTCGTGGATATGCAGAATGATTTCATTGATGGAGCGCTCGGGACGACTGAGGCGCAGGAGATGCTGCCGCGTCTCGTGGAAAAACTCACGGCGGAGCAGGCGGCGGGCACGGTGCTCATCTTTACCATGGACACCCACGGTGCGGACTATCTCCAGACGCAGGAGGGGAAGAAACTGCCCGTCGAGCACTGCATTCGCGGCACGGCAGGGTGGCAGATCGCGGATGCACTCCAACCCTTCGTGCAGGAGGCGGCCGCCATCCTCGAAAAGCCCACCTTTGGCGCGACCACTCTGCCCGCCGCGCTCGCGGACTACGACGAAATCGAGTTTGTCGGGCTCTGCACCGATATCTGCGTCATATCCAACGCGCTGCTCCTCAAGGCATTCTACCCAGAGAAGCCCATCTCCGTCGATGCCTCCTGCTGCGCCGGCGTCACCCCGGAGAGCCACGCGAATGCCGTCGCTGCGATGCGGATGTGTCAGGTGGAGGTGCGGTGAGCGGTGCCCTCGGCATTGCTGGGGGAATGTATCTTTATATTTGCGCTAGGGAGATATGATGGGAAGAGCATATGATTCGGGTTTAATTTCTTCTTTTTTGATGGCAGAAGAAGATCATATCCTCGGGCGGTTGATGATCGAGGATTCGTTTCGGACCGAGGATATTCAAAAAAACGCATGGCGTGCGGAGATCCAGGTTTTAAAGGAGCAGCTTGCCTCCTTTCCGGACGGAGAGATCGCCTTTGAATTCACGATTCCGCGCATGGGACACCGTGTGGATGTCGTGCTCATCATCCAGGGAATTATTTTCCTGCTGGAGTTCAAGGTCGGGGATGATACGTATGCAAAATCAACAAAAGATCAAGTGATGGATTATGCCCTTGACCTCAAGTATTTTCATGAGGCGAGTCGGGACCGCACAATCGTGCCGATCATTGTGCCGACGGAGGCGGCCGATCAGGCGAATACACTGGCTCTGATGGAAGATGGGATTGCACAGGTGCTCTGCTGCAATCGGCATAACATCGGGGACGTGCTTCGGCAGGTCCTGTCGCAGATGCATGCCGCTCCTCTACCCATGGATGCGTGGCTGGATGCGCGCTATGCGCCGACACCGACCATCATTGAGGCGGCACAGGCACTTTACCGCGCGCATTCAGTTCGTGATATATCGCGCAGTGATGCGGGGGCAGAAAATCTGACTGTGACGACGGCAGCGATCAATCAGATCATAGATGAATGCAAGGCACGCCACAAAAAGGCGATCTGTTTTATCACAGGAGTTCCTGGAGCGGGAAAGACACTTGCGGGGCTTAATATTGCCAATGCGCGTCATCAATTCAATGAGGATGAACATGCCGTATTTCTCTCGGGGAATGGCCCCCTCGTTGCGGTTCTGCAGGAGGCATTGGCACGTGATCGGGCAGCGACGCACAATGTGACCAAAGAGCAGGCGCGACGAGAAACGAAGTCTTTTATCCAGGTGATTCATAAATTCCGTGATGAGGCGTTGTCCTCATTGCGCCCTCCCATCGAGAAAGTTGCCATTTTTGACGAGGCGCAGCGTGCATGGGATGCTGATGCGCTGATGAAATTCATGAAGCGGAAAAAGGGCGTGGCGGATTTTCATCAATCGGAGCCGGAGTTTCTCATCAGCGTCATGGACCGGCATGCGGATTGGGCTGTGATCGTCTGTCTCATCGGCGGCGGGCAGGAGATCAATACGGGGGAGGCCGGCATAGCGGAATGGCTGCATGCGCTGCGTGAACAATATCCGGACTGGGAGATCCATCTATCGGATCGGATGACAGACAGTGAGTATGTGGGGAGCAGTGACATTCAGTGGATGCTGGGGGATCGGGCGTATCGAGTTGTCTCGTCCCTGCATCTGGGCGTATCGCTGCGTTCCTTTCGGAGTGAGCGGCTTGCAGATTTCGTTAAGGCACTGCTCGATGAGGATGCAGCTGCAGCACGAGAGCTCTATGCTGCACTCTACTTGAACTATCCCATCGTTTTGACGCGGGATCTTGGGCGTGCAAAGGCGTGGGTGCGCAGCAAAGTGCGCGGGACGGAGCGACCTGGGATGCTTGCGAGTTCAAAGGCGAAGCGTTTGAGAAGTGTTGGCATTTGGGTGAATGTGCAGCGGGATCCTGTTGCATGGTTCTTGAATGATCCAGCGAATGCAGATGCTTCTTGTTTCCTCGAGGTTCCCGCCACGGAATTTGAGGTACAAGGCCTCGAGATTGACTACGGGCTCCTTGCGTGGGACGCAGATCTCCGCTATTGTGGTGGAGGGTTCGATTATTTTGACTGCCGCGGAGCCCGCTGGATGCACGTCAATAAGGAACAGGGGCAACGCTATCTGAAGAACGCCTATCGCGTCCTCCTCACCCGGGCCCGGCAAGGGCTCGTCATCTTCGTTCCTGAGGGGGACCCGGATGATGAAACGCGCAGGCCGGAATACTATGATGGTACATATGAATACTTGAAGTCGCTGGGACTGCAAGAGATTTAAGGAGCGCTGATAAAGCAGACCTTTGGTGTCGAGTTAAAGAAAGGCTTTACATATGGGGAATGAAGACGATACTGATCTCTCAGACGGCGTATGCTGAGAGATTTTTGAAGCTGTTTTTCAAGCAGCTTCTTTTTTATTTCCTATTTTATGTTATAATAGGTTGAAAATTTTGATACAGGGATCCCTGATACATTCAGTGATTCCTTAGGAAAAGGAGCATCTCACTATGAACACATGGAACACCCAGTGGAAGAATCAGTGGAAGAAAACGCTCGCGCTCGGCTATGCAGCATTCCTGCTCGGCGGCAGCGCGTGGGGCTGTGCTGCACCGACCGTGACGGCGGCAAGCAGCGCGGTGTACGCGGCAAACCCGCAGGACGCACCGATGCCTCTGCCGCTGACCGAGGAGGAGATCAGCACACAGCGGCTCGCCGATGCCGAGTATATGGCACTCCTCTGGATGCGTACCTCTGCAGAGTACCGCGCACTCTGCTATCAGGGCTACAATGCGGCGCTCATGGCAATCGACCGCGCGCAGATGAATCCCGCAGGCCGCAGCGGCAAACCGCTCGCCATCGTCCTCGACTGCGATGAGACCGTCACGGATAACACGCGTGCCATGGCAGCGGCTGCCGCCGCGGGCAACGGCCGCTACGACGCGCTCTGGTGGCGCGGAACTGTGCACGAGGGGCGCTCCGAGGCCATGCCGGGCGCGGCAGAGTTCCTGCGCGAGGTCGCACGGCGCGGTGTTGCGATATTCTACGTCAGCAACCGCTGGAGTGAGGTCAACTACGAGCCGACCATCGAGAACCTCAAGGCACTCGGTTTCCCCTCCGTGGATGCGGAGCACGTCCTCCTCATGGAGGATCGGAAGATGAGCGACAAGCAGCCGCGCTTCGATCGGATCACAGAGGACTACGATGTCGTCGTCTACATGGGCGACAACGCGGGCGATCTCCCGCTCGGGACGAAGGGCATGAACCGCGCCGCACGGAATGCCGCAATCGACGCAGCACAGGAGGAGTTCGGCACCCAGTACATCGTCTTCCCGAACCCCGCCTACGGTTCCTGGATCAGCGCCCTCGCAAAGGACTACATGACCATGAGCCCCGAGGCGCGCGAGGAGTTCTATGCAAAGACACTGACGGAATAACAGAATACAATGAAAAGAGCCCGTCTCTGCCCTCTTTTTGCACAAGGGAGCAGGGGGCTCTTTTGTTTGATCGGGGATTTCAGCGTTTCTGTGGGAAAGCTTGTTGCCGCTTATTCAGATAGCTTTTATCGTTGTGACCATTCCGCTGCGATCTCGTCCAGCGCACGTTTGACCTCGCTCACGCGAGCATTATAGTTGTTCTCGTTGTAGGTGAGATAGCCGACTGTCATATAGATACCAGGACGGAATGTTTTTTTCTTAAAATCCGGCAGCTTATTTCTGAGGGACTCATAGAGCGCGCGTCGGATTTCAGAGCCATCGCGATAGTTGTTCTTCTGATCGTCGGCGCTTGCCCGCACCTTTACAGCGAGTATGTAGGCTGCCGTTTTCTCCGCGTCTTCCCGGCTCCCAGAGAAGGCAGTATTGTTTTCGAACTGCAGGTAGATATCCTCGATGTGCTCGTAGATGCCCATCGCTTTCAGCGTCGTCTCGTCATCGAGGCGGTGGAACCACATACCCATAAATCCGCCGGAGGCATTGCTCACATAGCCCCAGCCATTGATCTTATAGTCCGCGTGCTCTTTTTGCAGATTGGCAAAGAAGCCGCGTGTGCCCTCGTATTTCCACTCCTCGATGGGGCGGGTTTTGAACGCTGCCGTGTTGGATTCGATTTCCTCCAAATGCGCGAGATAGGATTGGAAAATATCACTATTACAGTCTTTGTACTTTCGCAACATCTCCAAAATATCCGCACGCGTAAATGCGCAGTCAACATCCTCCTCATGGAACTGCTCTACGATCTTATAGAAGACCGTCCGGATATCCTCCTTTGGCACACCGCTCTGAGTCAACGCGTTGGTATAGAAATCGATTTGGTTGCCGTGGACATTCGTGTATGTCTTGTCCTCAATAATGACGTGGATATTATCCACCGTGACCAGCACATCGATGTTCAGATACTGCTGCCGGATCTCCTTGATCTCCGTCGCATGTTCGAGACCTGGCACGCGATGAATAAAGTCCAATGCACAGGCACAGAGCAGGGGATCTTCCGTCTGATGCTCCTTCATCCCGTGAGCCAGCAGCCAGCAGATAAAAGCATCCTGCGAGAGCTCGCTTGTCGCGTAGTGAAATAGATTGACCATAACTCCTCCATTCTTGTAGAACGCAGCTCCAATTAGGAAAGAATTTCCGCCCTTGCCGTGCACAGATTGGGTAGTCACGGGAACGGGACAAATGATAATATGTCAATAATTCTATGTGAAGGCGGAATGTTCCTGCATATTTGATAGGAATGAATAACTGTATCCGAGAGGGCATTCCTTTGCGCCTTTTATGGGAAATAAGGGAGGGTACTTTTGCTTCCCTTGTTATCTGCTATAATAGATATGAAAACCGAATTTTAGGAGGGACAGCATGCTGGGAGCAATCATTGGCGATGTCGTTGGCTCGCGGTTTGAGTTCAATAATCACCGCAGCAAGGAGTTTGATCTGTTTGGCAAGGGCTGTTTTGCGACGGATGACAGCATCATGACGCTCGCCGTGGCAAAGGCGATCATGGAGACGCAGAGAGCTGCGGCGTATATGTCTGAGAACAGCGGCGGTGCGGCGGCGTTCCGCGCGCTGCTCGGTGAGAATACGGTGCGCTGTATGCAGGACATCGGGCGGCACTATCCGAACTGCGGGTATGGCGGACGGTTCCATCAGTGGATGTTCAGCGATAACCCGCAGCCGTATCAGAGTTTCGGCAACGGCGCTGCGATGCGGGTGAGTCCTGTCGGATTCGCTGCGCGTGATGCGGAGGAAGCCTTGTTCCTTGCGGAGGCTGTGACTGCGGTCACGCACAACCATCCCGAGGGCATCAAGGGTGCGAAAGCGGCCGCTGCTGCGATCTATATGGCGCGTACGGGTGCTGATAGGCGGGAAATTAAGGAGTATATCGAGCGGAATTACTATCCACTCGATTTTTCCATCAACGGCATTCGGGATAGCTACCGTTTCAACGAGACCTGTCAGGAGACCGTTCCGCAGGCGATTGAGTGCTTCCTTGAGTCCACATCCTTTGAGGATGCGATCCGCACGGCAATCTCGCTCGGCGGCGACAGCGACACCGTCGGAGCGATCACGGGCGCAATCGCCGAGGCGTACTACGGTGTACCCGACTGGATGCAGACACAGGCGCTTTCCTATCTCGATGAGCGGATGCGTGCGGTATATGACGCATGGCAGGAGATGTACGGCGCACCTCGGGAGATATTCTGTGTGCTGACGAAGTACATCGACAAATTTGCGGAGATGGAGCGA
The DNA here is from genome assembly GCA_963518105.1 of uncultured Selenomonas sp. GTDB lineage: Bacteria > Bacillota > Negativicutes > Selenomonadales > Selenomonadaceae > Centipeda. Next base: position 40,638 of record CAUQID010000012.1, on the reverse strand, counting down.
TCTGAGAATAGTGTTCGTGTGCATGAGGGTGAAACGCCTGCAACGCGGTTCAGCGGTTCAATTACGGTGTTCGAGGATGAATTTTATGCGTTCACGAAGGAATATCCGGCGTATCATCTGACGAACTATGCGGATATACTCGAGTCACATGGGATCGAGTGGAGTGAGCGCGATGTGTCTGCTGCCGATGTGGGTAAAATGGACGCACAAAGTGTCTTTGCGCTTATCACGGGTGCGGTTCGCGCGGAGCATCTATGCGGCGGCGTACTCAAAACGTTCTTTGAGGATGGTGCGATGCTGAAATGGCTGCAGCGGCTGCGGGAGATTGACGCTGCTTCGCATGCACAGAATGTTTGATGACAAAGAGTTTGGCTCTGCAAATGCAGGAGTTTCTTTGAAATCTCTTATCGTGCGAGAGCAGAAAAGGATAGGACACGCGATGGCAGCTTCATCCGATCATTCCTTGCTTCCCGAGAAAAAGTCCCGCCGCATTCGGTTTCTCCAAATGCGGCGGGATTTTGTGTGTATGAGGATTATCTCCCCTGCACGTCTCTCACATAGACGTAGCGGCAGAGGAGGGCTGCAGCGCCGGCAATCGCCGCGCCGATGTAGCCGATGTGGGCGAGGTGGCCGTCCCCCGCCGCGAGCCCGCCGATGTACGTTCCGCTGCCGATGCCGAGGTTGAAGATGCCAGAGTAGATCGACGTTGCGACGGTTGATGCGTCGCGCGGGACAGTGGCGAGAACCTCTGCCTGGAACATCGTATTGTAGAGTGTTGCGAGTATTCCGAGCAGCATCGTGAGCACGATCATCGTTCCGACGGAGATGGATGCCGCCTGCCAGAGGAAGAGCATGACCGCGACTCCCGCGAGACACCAGCGCAGCAGGAAAAAGCGGTGCTTTCCATACATCCTGGAGAAAACGAGACTCGCGAGGATGCCGCTGACCCCGAGCAACATGAGCGCGACCGTAATTAGATCGGGCGAGAACGCTGCGACACTATGCAGGAACGGTTCGATGTAGCTGTACATCGTGAAGTACGCCGTCGCAAAGAGTGCCGTCATGATGTAAATGCACGCGAGCGCAGGCTGGCGGATGAGCGAGGGCAGTTCGCCGATGGTGAACCCTTCTCCGGGTGCCCGTTTCGGCAGGAGAAGCGCGAGATAGACAAATGCGATGGCGGCAACCAGGGCGAGCAGCAGGAACGTCATGCGCCAGCCTGCAGCGAGACCGATCACGCGCCCGAGCGGGAGCCCGACAATCGTCGCGACGGAGCTGCCCGTCACGATCATGCTGAGCGCCGTCGGCCGGTGCTCGCGTGTCACGAGGCGCGTCGCAAGCGGTGCGGCAATCGACCAGAAGATCGAGTGTGCGCAGGCGACGATGATGCGTGCAGCGAGCAGCACATCATAGCTTGTCGCGAGCCCCGAGATGAGCTGCCCGAGGCCGAAGAGCACGACCATCATGAGCAGCAGCCGTTTCAGCTCCATGCGGCAGGTCAGCAGCATGAGCGGCAGTGAGAGCAGCGCAACCACCCACGCATAGATCGTGATCATCTGCCCCGTCGCCGCCTCCGTCATGGAGAACGACTCCGAGATATCGATGAGCAGGGCGATCGGTATGAACTCTGAGGTGTTAAAGATAAAGGCGGCAATCGTAATGCCGAGCAGCGCCATATACTGACGCATTGGAATCCCCATGATGCACCCCTCCCATTGATGCAGATGCGTTCTCTTAGGACACGCAGATCCGCTAGACCCTTGGATTAGTGCAGATTTTAGTGCAGATTTTTCACCCTGTCAAGGGGATAAAATGGGCGCGCAGCGGGGGATATGCGACTGTGTTGTCGGCGAAGAGCGGGCGGGACAGATGCACTGAGGCGGTGATGTATGTATCCGTGCGTCCTTAAAAATCCGCTTCGCTTTTATTGACGCATGAGCACAGATCTTTCCAGAAGCCCAGCTCCGGGTGATCGTAAGTACCGACGATCATGCCGCGATCCAGCAGGATGTTGTTGTGCTCGCAGCAGGTCTCCGGCAGCAGGGCGCAGGAGTGGCAGGCGGCGAGGTTGAGGGAGTCCCGTCCCTGCCCGTGGCTCATGATGCAGACAGGGTCGTTGGAGCAGGTTCTGGCATGGGCAACGGCACTGCGCAGGATCTGCGGGAAGGTATCGGCGCGTCCCTGCCGTACAAGGCCGCCCAGTGTGCCCTCGGCATCACCGCTCGCTGTGTAGATGAATATTCCGTACATCTCGGCATCCTGCGCATCCGCACAGTAGATGCGCTCGCTGAGCGACGCGACGCTGTATCCGCATGCAAAACTCAGCTGTGTGATGAGCAGGTGGGACAGGGTATGCAGCATGATGAAGGCAGGGTGCATGTGCTCTGCGAGACCGGGTGCGAGGAGTGAATCCTCGGCATTCGCTCGGAGAATCTCTACGCGGTGATAGAGCTGCTCTTTGTAGTCTTGCAGCCAGCGGTTCACCGCATCGGCGGCAAGCTCGATAAAGATCCCCTCGCCCCGCACCTCGTATGCCGGATACCAGTTGGTCTGCGGCTGCTTGACGGAGACGAATCCAGGCGCTGCGGGACTAGTTACGGGCTGTATGCGAGAGAAACCGAGGAGTGCATGCACCATGCGGATTTTGTCAATCAGAGAGACTGCCCTAATATGCGGGATGCCGTAGGCGGCGATATCCGTTTCCACGCGGGAAAAGTCGCCTGCGCGCGCGGATGTATGTGCACCGATTGCACCGGAGAGCGCCGCAAACTCTTCGTGTCGGTAGGCAGTGCCGATGCCGTCCTGCTCCTGCGTCGGATGCCATTTTCGCTGCAGGATCTGCGCGACGTCTTGCTCATCTGCGCTGATTTCCAGCGCAATTTTTTTTGCCCATTTTGGGAGCCTCTTTTGGATAAAGTCCGGGCGATCCTCGGGATCTTCGTTCTCAATACTCCCCATGCAGATCTCGAATGCAGAGCTCTCCTCGATCTCCTTGTTGAGACGGTCGGCATAGGGCGGGATGACGAGCGAGCGGTATACGAGCGGGAAGTAGACGGCAGAGGAGCCGCGCTGCACAGCACGCGGGTAGCAGCTGCATGCCTCTGTCTCGTGGCGAAAGGGATGTGTCCCGTCGCAGCGGAATGTGTAGTCCTTGCTGTCCCGTTCGAGCGCCTGAAAGCGGCCGTTGTCCATAGCTCCCTTGAGTGTTGCGTGTGCGCCGCACGCGCATGAGATCTGGATGCCGTCGAGTCCCTCGCTGCCGGATGCACCGGTCTTGAGGCGCAGGCTTGGTGTTCCGCAGATCGGGCGTTTTGACTTTGCGTGCACCCATTTAACCCACGGGAAATCACTCAGATGTCCATTTTGACAGACGGTCACAATCCGCGTGCAGAGCAGATCCTGCCGGCATATCGGGCAGCACGGATGCCGCACCATATAGGGATCTGTTTCCAGCTGCTTTGGGGCGGCGGTTTTTCGGTAGTGTGCAATCCACTGGCGGAGCGGTTGGAAGTGGCGGCATTTCGGGCAGAAATACCAGGAGGGAAAGCGGGTATACGAAATCTCTGTCGGGCGGGCAAAATGGCTGACGTGCAGCGCCTTGGCAAACCGTTCGTCGTAGATGCGCTGTGTTCTGCTCCATAGCTCCGGTGCAGCCGTGACGAGCGTTTGATCCGGGAAATCGACCATTGCACCTACACCGTACTGCAGCACTGCCTGCGCTGTACGGACGGAGTGGGCCTGCTGGGGCAGTGTTGTGCGGTGCTTCTGCTCAGGCATTGGCATTGTCTCCCTCCCATATAATGACATTCCCGTAGACAGGTGTATCGACATGGCGCATGGAGGTGAGGGTTTCGATGGCAGGATCTTTTCCTCGTGCGCCATAGACTTTCAGAAGCCGCCGCTCTCCGTCCGCGGGGGGATTTACCATAAACTTCTGACCGAAAAAGAGTGTGCTCTGCGGGTGATCCGTTCCGCAGGCAGAGACCACGCTTTCCCAGTGCAGCAGGAAATCCTCCACCTCCGCACGCACCTCCTCAGGGCTCTCTGCGGCATGGTGCTGGAGGAGCCGATTGATGGCCGTAATACGCGCTGTAATGAAGTCCGCGCTCTCGCAAATCACATCGGCGAGATCCCTGCGGCTGAACCGCATGGCATCCGCATCGCTGATGAGGCCTGCCCGCTGCCGCAGGATTGCCGTGACGACGGCGTGCAGCGCACGGGCGCGTGCGGGGCGGGAGAAGGGGGTAGCGCCCGTTGGCTCAACGAAGCGGTAGAACGATGCATGATAGGCTGGGAACTGCTCGTAGTGCGAGCGGTCGCGGCTCTTAGTCGCGTCATACTGCACGAATACCACGCCCGGGTATGAGCGTCCGACGCGGCTTGTCGCCTGGATGTACTCGCTCGTCAGCTTCGGCTGGCCGAGCAGCATCATCACGTTGAGCCGCGCCACGTCGATACCGACCGAGATCATATTGGTCGCGAGGAGAATATTGGATGCATATTTTTTTGCGGCGATGTTTTCTCTTGTATACGCCGTTTTTTCGAGCTTATTCAGTGTCTCGTTGAGTTCCGTTGTCGATACGCGGCTCGTGAGCTCGTCGGGCATGCCCATCAGACGTGCCTGCGTGAGCATACGGTAGGCGGTGCGCTTGATGAAGTCCTTCACATCGTCGCCCGCAAAGGTCGATGCTTTGCCGAGTTCCTTGAGCGTGTTGAAATAGGCGGTCAGTGTCCACAGCTTATCCTTGACCTCATCTGGCAGATCCATCATAAAGAGACGCTGCAGCAGCGCTGCCATGAGGCGGATCTCGACGATGGCTTTGGTCTTGCCGGAGGGCATGATGCCGACATACTTACGGCCGTATCTGCCCTGCTCGTAGTCTATGGCGGCATCTTTCGCGAAGAAGGAGTCGCCGGCATTGAGCCCCGGGGGCGGGAACTGTGCTACGGCACGGCTGTATAGTGCGGCACATTGTTCCTTTGCCCTGCGGATGGTTGCCGTGGAGGCGACAATCTTGGACGGGATGCCCTTTTGACTGCAGAGCGCATCCACTGCCGTCTCAAAGAGGCCGACGATCGTGCCCAATGCGCCGGAGATGAGATGCAGCTCGTCTTGAATAATGAGCTCAGGGGCTCTGTTTTTACTCTGCACCGCGAAGAATGTGCCGATCCGTGCCTCCCACGGGAGCATGGCGAATTTATCGACGGTGGCAAAGAGGAGCGTCGGTGGGTGCAGATAGAGTTCCTCGTCGACAATCTGGATGGGGAGCTCCATGTGGAAGTCACAGCTGCTGTGCGGGCAGAACAGGCGGAAATGCTGTCCCTTCTTCTTGTCGATGCGGTATCCCCATGCACCGATTTGGCCGCCGTTCTTGCGCGGGTCTTTCACCATCTTGGTTCCGCACCATGGGCATTTCAGTACTTGAAATCTATGATGCCGCTCCTTTGTGTAGGTCAAATTCCCCTTCGTATCGAGCAGTTTTTCGAGGTGTTCGGCTGCATCCTTATTCTTGTTGGGCGTATGTGCATTGCCGATCCAGAGCCCGATGGTGATGGGCTCTTTGCCGAGCGGATAGGAGGGATAGCGGGGGCGCCGCGCCAGTGCATCCCTCCGCATGTACTCGCAGGCACAGATGAGTGTCGCTGCGCGTGTGAACTGCTGTGCTGCGAGCAGGCGCAGCGTATAGCGCATCATGACGGCGGTGCCGCCGGATGCTGACGGATGGGTGAGCCGCCGATAGAATATCGTAAATGCGGTCAGCCCCAGATATGCCTCGGTCTTTCCACCGCCGGTCGGGAACCAGATGAGGTCAATGAGATCTCGGTCAGGGTGATGATCGTGCACGATGGCGCTCACGTCCATGAGCAGGAATGCAATCTGGAACGGCCGCCATAGTGCCGTATGATCCGGCATATCGCGGTAGTTCAGATCGTGCAGCCATGCGGCAATCTCCTCGTCATCGGGATAGCGGTCGGGGATGTGTGCGGCCATATCGCTCTGTGCCTGTATATGAATGCGCTGCATGAACATGGCACGATTGGCCAGCAGAAAGGCATTGTAGGCATCCTGCTGGGTGCGCAGTGTCTGAAGCCCCTCATACATGCGCGCGTATGCCTGCTGGCAGGCGCGCACGTTCTGCGCTGCGGCGGTCTGATGACGCGGATCGAGCTGTGCAGCCTCTTCACTGAGACGGTTGGCCCAGTCGCGATAGAGATCGACCATCTTCGTCAGGACAGCCAGCTTTTCTTCTTTTGGTGTGCTGTCCAGATCGGAGAGATACCGCATTGAGAGATCCTTGCTGCTGATCTGATCACTGGGCGGCAGGGAGAAGTCGACCGATGGCACTTCGGCAGCAGGGAGAAACTCGCTCCACAGTGTACCATGGCCGTCATCGTCAACCTGCCAGTCTGCAGAGACACCCAGACCTGTTCCATAGATCTTCTGATTGCGGTAGAGGAGTGCGAGCGAGCGCTCCTCGTCGTCGAGAGATGCGGCCTCCGGCACATGACTGTGCGCGGCAAAGGTGAAGCTGTTCTGCGCCGTCGCGATCTCCATGCGTGCCTGAAAGAGGCACTGTTCTGTCAGTGCTCTCCCCGTATCGCCTGTCGTATGACCGTTCACCATCATGACGGTGATCGACCAGAGCCCGCTGCCGAGGCTGCGCCGCAGGGCGACCAGGCGCACATGTGCCTGCGCGTCCTCCTCCGTGATGCGTTGCTCGATGTGATCTTTTCCGTTAAAATGCAGGGCAAAGGAATATTCATGCGGGGTTCTGACATGGCCGATGCGGACGTAATCGCAAAAGCGCAGCAGGATGCGCCTCAGTGCAGCGGCATCCTCCTCCGGCAGCGTGTCCTGTGCCAAGATGGGGCGCAGCTCTGCCGGTGTGACTGCGCGCCTAAGGTGCATGATTTTCGCTGCGGCATCGTAGCTGATGAGATCCGCAAGTGCAGGCGGGACGGTAAAATGTGCCGGCTGCGACGGGCAGAAGGGCAGCATACACTCCTCTGTGCGTGCACGGCGGTATGTACCGAATGAGAGCGTGCCGTGCAGGTGCGCACAGTCTCCCTGTACGAGGAATGTGAGTCCCATCGACGCAGGGGCGTACTGTGTCGCCATACCGACCTCCTCGTCGAGACCGGTCTGCTCCTCCTCTGCAGCAGGAATCGCATCTGCATCCCGTTCTGGAGGCGGCGCGGTGCGTGTCTCATCGCCGCCCATATCCTCTGCATCATCGGGCAGCCCTGCCTCGTCCGAGGATGCGTCCTCGGCGATGGTCTCACCCTCGTCATGACGCATCAGATTACCCTGCGGGAACAGGATGCCGACGGAGTAGCGTGTGGAGGGCGGGGATGAGATGAGCTCATGCGCTGCATCCGGCAGGGAGAACTCAGATCCCGGCCCGAGCATCTCGGCGCGGATCGCCTGGATGTATTCCTCGCGGGCGGAGAGCATGGCTGCTCTGATTTCACGGTCTGTCATAGGGTAACCTCCGCTTCTGTGATCGGACGGTTCACGAGGCTGCTTTTGGCGCGGAACGGTTCATCGAGAGGCTGGACATCCTCGAGTGTCAGTGTCTCGGCGAGTTTTTCCACATGGTCGCCAACGATGGAAAGAACGGCGCCGGATGATGCGGGCGTACCGCTGAGCTGCGCGTTGATGGCGACAGCGATATGCGTGAGGATTTTGCGCCGTGTGGCGCGTATGCGTGCGCAGGCATCGAAGTAGCCCTGTACATCGGCGCGGAGAAACGGGTCCTGTGTCATGGCGGCGATGCCCGCGAGCGTCGAGAGCTTCTGCGGGCCGATGATGTGTGCGTCCTCGCTCAGCCACTGGCGGATGGATGTCTCTCTCAGCAGTATTCCGTTCGCAGCCAGACGCTTTGTGAGATCGCTGTAACGTAGCCCCTTTCTCTCCTTATAGGCGCGCAGGACTGTTTTCCAGTAGAGGGATTTTGCAAGGAGCTGTGCGGCGTCTTCCTCCAGCAGGTCTGCTTGTAATAGCTCCTCATAGATCAGATCAACGATGTTTTTCGTTGCGTTGTTTCTCCTTGTGAAGACGAGTGTATCGCCCGGGACGAGATCGCCTGCCTTCTTTTCCATGATGGATGCGTGTATCGGATCGAATACGACGGCCGTGTAGTATCTGGAGAATAGAATCTGTGCACCCGATGTGAATCTGCCGATGTGCACAGCGTCGGTGACGGCCGTCTGGCTGTCGTTGCCGGAGACGGCGGTATAGCTGCGCAGCATGGATACCTTGAAGTCTGAGAGGTCGGTCTCTGGTGACGTAAAATAGCGCAGCTCCTCGTCGGAAAAGTTGTCCGCCTCCGCTCCTGCAGGCGAGGCCTGCGCAGCAATCCCCATGCGTGCGTCAAGGAGACGTTCATACCGCTCGGCAGCGCGCTGGCGATAGGTGAAGAATCGCTCCTCGCAGGGGGCGAGGATGGTGTCGATCTCTGCCGCTGAGAGACAGGCGGATGGGTTATATTTTTTGTTCTTGAGCTCTCCGACGGAGATGACGACTGTATATCCGCCTGCGGGATCAAATCGCGCGGGAGTGACGCAGGAGATGTCGTTGTGGGTGAAGATTCTGCGGTGATGATATGTGAGGATTTCTGCATAGTAGGCCTTGGGAACGATGATGGCGAGACGGGTACGGAGGTAGACGGGGCAGCAGCGCTCCAGACAGGCACGCAGTTCCTCTCTCTTGGGGGCGTACACATACAGCGCGTCGTACAGTTGCTCCAGTGCGTCTGCTATGTGTGCGCACTGGTCCTGCGTGTTCTGATCGGTATCAATCTGATTGGCGATGTCCCACAGTGCTCGGATGCGGTCGCGCGGGGAGGTGAGGGAAATGATGCCGCCGGAAATGGCAGACTCCATTTCCTCCATGGTGAAGACGGCTGTTGTGTAGAGATTCAGCAGGCCGTATGCCGCGGAAAGGAAGGTATCCTTTTCTGGTGCATTCCAATGAGAGCTGCGCACGGTATCGAGGCGGCTTCTGATGTCGTTATGCGTTGCTTGAGAGATGCCGTTCTCGACGATGCGCGGTGTGATGCGGTTTTTGCGCAGCGTCTCTGCCTGTTGGAACAGGGCTTTCGTATATTGGTTTGGACTGCAGATGCGTCCGAGGTTTTGGGCGAGATACTGCTTCGTGCAGGCAATGACGGCGGCATCCGTATGCTGCTCGATCATCGGGTAGAGTGACTTGCTGGATATTGGAGCTGCGATATAGGCGTATTGGAGTGTCGGGGCGCGCAGGATATCGCTGAGATCCTCGATATCAGCGGAGGAGGGCGCATCCAGGAGCGATAGGAAACCGACGGCCCTATTGCCGCTGCGGTCATAGATGAGCTCTCGGGCGACGGAGAGGTTGCCTGTGATCTTTAGGACAGGTTCGGTTTTTGTCGGATTTTCGCCGATCTGATAGGGGCGGTCCGTGTCGGTATAATACGATGCCGTTAGGAGCTCGGCGAGGCTGATGCGCAGACCGTTCCCGTATTCGATATGAATACGCCTATATTGTTCGCTGAATGTATCGCGTGCACACGCGATGACGACAGCAACGTCGATCTCAGGCGGAATCTCACGTGCAGGACAGTCAAGGAGATAGGCGAGAAAGTCTGCGCGTTGTTCTGCGGCGGGCTTTATCCCCACGGCGTTTGTCGCCTGTGCCGTACCGTAGTACGGCTGGATGCCATGCCGATTCTCATGATAGGGCAGCCAGCGGGTCAATGCGCCTTTCTTCTGTGTGCCGTCCTGTGCGAGGCCGAATAGGCGTATGCCGTCTATATGCTGGATGCCCTTCCACCGATAGCGCTGTCCCTCGTAAATGACGTAATCGCCGTCGCGGAGTGCGGCGATTACGTCGTCGATGGTCGTGACGATATAGGAGAGGCAGCCGAGGCCGGCCGCAGCAATCGACAGCGCATCAAAGCATACGCTGCCCGTGTGCAGCGCAAAGCCGATGGGAGGCTTTTCTCCCGACAGGGTCTCTGCAAAGAAGGACAGATATCTTTCGAGAAGCTGTTCCTTTGAGATGAGGGAGTCATCGAGATATATACTGCATTTTTTCAGGATTTTCTTGATGGTCATTGCCATACGCCCGCCTCCGACCTTGTGATGCTCCTAGATGCGTGTGTCGTGCTCATGTTTTTGCAGATTGGCTGCTGTCCATGTAGCTGATCGGTATGCTGCTGCGGTCAAATCTCAGCGAGGGCTTTGGCAGCGGGATGTAATACGACGGCAGGTAGCCCTCCTGAGGGGGCTCAGTCAGTGCGTATGCGGTGATGGATACTGTGGGCGGGGCATCTGTTTCCTCCGCTGCGGCGGAGGACTCCTCCAGCTCTTCCGTATACATGGGCGGCGAGCTGATGGGAGCGGCGCGGTGAGACTGATGATCCTGCACGTCGGATGTGATATCGGCATCGAGCGATACTGTCTGGCGCGCGGGGGTGTATGTAATTGTGACATCGCTGTAATCAATTCCGCATAGATCAAGCAGGTATTTGATCTTGCGGACGGTATTGGTTGCGCTTAGATGTGTTTCCAGATAGATCCCGTCTGCGATCTCCTTCGGTGTTTTCATCATGGTCTTGTAGCATCGGTCAGCAATATCAATGCGGTTTCCCGCACCGGAAAGACTTTTCCCGAGGAGCGCCTTGACCGCATCGGGATTCTCCCCGTATATGGAGCGTGCAATCTGTGTATAGAGACGCGCCCATACCGTGATGTCGTATGTTTCGGATTTATAAGAGAGGCGCTTTGGCTTCGTATTTGCATATTGTTCGATCGTTATCTCGGTCAGATCTACGGCATCATCGGTATGCGCCGGAGGCAGGGGCCGCGGCGGTGGCGGCGGTGGTACTGCGCAGGGGATGTGCGCAGGAGGATATGTCTCCGACATGCTATCCTGCGATTCGTGGAGGTAGATGCAGTAGAACTCGACCGCCGTTCGTAGGAAGGGCATCTGATTCTGATGGAGATGGTGCAGGATCTCGTTGGAGGTGACGGCGGACTTTACCCTGTCGAGTTCGTCTATGGTAATTTTGTCAAAGAGGGAGCGGTCGAGTACCTTGTACCTCGTGCAAAAAACGTCCAGATCACGGCAGGCATTCTGCAGCTGAGACAGTGTGCGGGCAGGTGATTTCTTTGACAGCCAATGGAAGAAACCCTGCGCCATAGATGCCGCGGCATCCGACAGCGTCGTCTGTGCCAAAGGTGCATCGGATACAGATGTGCTGGACATAACGGCTCCTTTCACAAGATGGTGCACGGGGTGCTCTGTGAAACAAATTTTTTTGTATAGAGAAATTTGTAGATTGTTAAAGAGTATTATAGCATGAAAAGAAGGATAAATAGAAGGGGGTCAGGACAATCTGCCGTCTCGTTGGTACCGCATCAAAAAAGCGCAGGAATCACATTCCTGCGCTTTTTGGTTGAACTTTTTGGAGGGCGCTGCAAAGCAGCGGGAGGCTCTTTGCGGTATTCCTCCGCGATGGGGGCGCTCAGGTAATCGACGCGCGGTAGATGCCCTCGACTGCCTGATCGAGGACGGCGTCGAACTCGGCATCACTCTGGCCCGCGCGCAGATCCTGTGCGAGGGCGCGCGAGAAGCTGGCGATGAGGCCGTGATTCTTGGCGAGGAGATCATTGGCCTCATCCTGCGGGTAGCCGCCGCTGAGGGCGACGACGCGGACGACGTGCGGATCCTGCATGAGCGGCGCGTAGAGGTCGGCGACGGTCGGGATGGTGACTTTGAACATGATCTTAGCATCGGCGGGGAGCTGTGTGAGGTGCTCCTTGATGCAGCCGAGCATGATTTCCTCTGCCTTTGCCTTGTCGGGGCAGTGGATGTCGACCTCGGGCTCGAGGATGGGGACGAGCCCCTTGCGGACGATCTGCATGCCGATCTCGAACTGCTGGTCAATGACGGCGCGGATGCCGTCCGCATTCGCCTCTTTGATGACGGAGCGCATCTTTGTACCGAAGATGTGTCGCTTGACTGCGCGGTCCAGCAGGGCATCGAGGTCCGGGATGGTCTTCATGAGCTGGACGCCGTTTTGCTCCTCGGCGAGTCCCTTGTCCACCTTGAGGATGGGGATGATGCCCTTCTTCTCCCAGAGGAAGTCGGCGGTGAGGAGACCGTCGATGGTGCGGTCCATGGTGTTCTCGAAGAGGATGGCGGCAAGAATCCGGCTGCTGTCGAACGAGGGGCTCTTGATGATGCGCGTGCGCATCTCGTGGACGCGTGTGAACATCTCCTCGTCGCCGTGGTAGGCGCTCTCGTCGATGCCGTATGCCCGCAGCGCCTTCGGCGTGGAGCCGCCGCTCTGGTCGAGTGCGGCGATGAAGCCCTTGTCCTCGGTCATGTGTTTCAGTTGCTGCTGATTCATTGGACATACCTCCTGTTGTATGAAAAGATGAGAGAGGGAAGAATCTTTGTATCCTGTCCCTATCATACCTCCTATGAGAGATAAAATCAATTAGAATTATCTCATTTGTCGAGAAATTACGACTGATTCTTGCGCGGTCGATGAGCCGCGATATTCGGAGGTTTCGTCGGATTATCATGGGGAGACCATCCGATTGCGAAGATAAAATGAATGAATAGGAAAGACAATACAGAAAAAGTTGCGAAATTGCTTTTCTTTTTCTTATAAATATCTTATTATATATACTGTAAAAATTGTTTTTTAGCATTTACTAGTCAAGGAGGAATGGCCTTGTATAGTGTGCAGCTAAAGATTGCCTTCATCGGGATTGCCGCAGACAGGGCAGAGCTTTTTCAGAGTATCGCGCCGCAGGAGCATTTCAGTCACCGCTTTTACACGATCGCAAAGGAAGAGGAGTTGATCCGGGAACTGGCGGATGAGGAGCAGCTGCTCGTGATCATGGACAAGGCGTATGCACTGTCGCCGCGCACGGTTCGCAGCAGTATGCCGCGGCGCGGCAGTATGCTGATCTTGTGTGTTGACCGTGCGGATCAGCTGACGCATGAGGACTATGATGCGGCCGATGATATCTGGCTGAATGATGGTCCGGCACTGGCCCGGTTTTACTTTTCCCGCGTTCTGGCGCGCATTGCCGCGCGCAAGCACGCCTGGATGCAGGAGACGTGGCTGCAGGCGACGATCAATACGCTCCCCGATTTGATCTGGTTCAAGGATATGAAGGGCATCCACGTTGATGTCAATGACGCATTCTGTGCAGCGGTCGCGAAGGAAAAGGCCGCGGTCAGAGGGCGGGATCACTACGATATCTGGGATATTCCGAAGGAGGTCTACGAGGCGACCGACTATGTCTGCGTAGAGACGGAGGACGATGTGATCGCCGCGCGGAAAACCTGCCTGTTCGATGAAGAGGTCATGAAGGCGGACGGTCATCTCAGTAAGCTCAAGACCTATAAAACGCCGATTTTCGACGGCGATACGATCATCGGCACGGTCGGCATCGCCCGCGACGTAACGAAGGAATACGAATATCAGCAGAATATCATCTACATGGCGCTGCATGATCAGCTGACAGGTCTTGCCAACCGCCGCCAGCTGGATGAATTTTTGTCCAATCTGGAGACGAATGAGATGATGGTCGCCTGCCTCGACCTAGATCATTTCAAGTCGGTGAACGATACATACGGTCATTTGGCAGGCGATGAGGCGATCGTGCGAACCGCCGCTCTGATCAAAAAGCATTTCCCGGATACGCTGAATGTCCGTCTCGGTGGGGATGAGTTTCTCATCATATTCACGGACGGCACGGTGAGCGAGAATATACCGGAGCGGATGCAGGTGTTCATGGATGATTTCTTTGATGCGTTCAAAGAGGATAAACGGTTCGGCGTGCTCTCGGTCAGTGCGGGTATTGCCGAGGGGCAGGTCGGCCACGGATCGTTCGACCTGCTGCTGCAGCGGGCGGATGAGGCGCTCTACGCGGCGAAGGCGGCAGGTCGAGGCCGCTATGTGGTCAGTCACCGCGATGAGCATGAGGTAATCAGCTGAACAATATGAAACAGCGATTTGCGTATCGGTGCAAATCGCTGTTTTTATGTCCATGGGATGCTGCGTCCTGCCGTCCCATGAGGAGGCGCACTGTCCCCCCGCTTGACGGGGCAGTGCGGCGACAGGTGTACGAAAAGAGGCTGCACACGAAGCGTTCTGTCTTCGTGTGCAGCCCCTCTCATGGGTATGATTTATCTCAGCAGGTGTGGCACTTGTCGTAGAGGCCTTTCTCCTTGAGGAGGTTGACCATGGTCTCGCCGATATGGGCGACGGTTTCGGCGACGGGGATGCCCGCTCTGTTGAGTGCCTTGACCTTGTCCGCCGCCGTACCTTTGCCGCCGGAGATGATCGCGCCCGCATGTCCCATGCGCTTGCCCGGAGGCGCCTGCCGACCTGCGATGAAGGCGGCGACGGGCTTATCCTGCATGTGTTCCTGGATCCACTTTGCGGCATCCTCCTCGGCGCTGCCGCCGATCTCGCCGATCATGAGGATGGCGTAGGTGTCGGGGTCGTCGCGGAACAGCTTCAGCACGTCGATGAAGTCGAGCCCCTTGACCGGATCGCCGCCGATGCCGACGGTGGTCGTCTGGCCGATGCCCGCATTCGTGAGCTGGAATGCCGCCTCGTAGGTGAGCGTGCCGGAGCGGGAGATGACGCCGACATGGCCAGGCTTGCTGATGGTGCCGGGGGTAATGCCGATCTTTGCCTGCCCAGAGGTGAGGAGACCGGGGCAGTTGGGCCCGATGAGGCGGGTGCTCTTGCCGCGCATGTAGCGGCGCACCTTGACCATGTCGAGGACGGGGATGTGCTCGGTGATGCAGACGACGAGGTTCAGCTCGGCATCGACTGCCTCCATGATGGAGTCGGCGGCAAAGCGTGCGGGGACGTAGATGACGGAGGCGGTTGCCCCCGTCGCCTTGACTGCGTCTGCGACGGTGTTGAAGACGGGTACGCCCTCGACTGTCTGCCCTGCCTTCCCGGGGGTGACGCCGCCGACGATCTTCGTGCCGTAGTCGAGCATCTGGCGCGTGTGGAACTGGGCTGCCTTGCCGGTGATGCCCTGGACGATAACCTTGGTATCTTTATCAAGCAGAATGGACATTGTGTGACCCTCCCTTTCCTCTTATGCCTTTGCCTCGGCGACGAGCCGAACGATCTGCTCTGCGCCTTCCTCCATCGTGGGGCAGGTGAATACGTTGCCGATGGGGGTGCTGCGCAGGATCTCGCGGCCCTCTTCGACCATCGAGCCCTCGAGGCGGACGACGACGGGCACGGGGAGGGACTTGCCGTCCTCGGAGATGATCTTTGCCGCCTCGATGATGCCCTTGGCGATGTTGTCGCAGCGGTTGATGCCGCCGAAGATGTTGACGAAGATGCCCTTCGCCTGTCCGCCGGCGAGCATGATCTTGAATGCCTTGGCGATCTTCTCCGGTTCGGAGTCGCCGCCGACATCGAGGAAGTTCGCCGGCTCGCCGCCGTAGAACTTGAGCATATCGACGGTCGCCATTGCGAGACCTGCGCCGTTGACCATGCACGCTACGTCGCCGCCGAGGTTGACGTAGTTGAGGCCTGAGGCGGCCGCCTTGCGTTCCTTGGGATCCTCCTCGCTCTCATCGCGCAGCACGGCGATGTCGGGGTGGCGGTAGAGCGCGCTGTCGTCGAAGTTCAGCTTTGCGTCGAGCACGACCATCCTGTCGTCCTCAGTGAGCACGAGCGGATTGATCTCGAGCTGCGAGCAGTCCTTGGCGATGAATACCGTGTAGAGCTTCTGCATGAGGGAGACGGCGCGGCGGATGGCTGGCTCGGGAATGTTGATGGCGTATGCCATGCGCATCGCCTGGAATGCGGCGAGACCCGTGACGGGGTCGATGAACTCCATGAAGATCTTCTCGGGGGTCTCTGCGGCGACCTTCTCGATCTCGACGCCGCCCTCCTCCGAGCCCATCATGACGATGTTCGCTGTCTGACGGTCAACGATGAAGGAGAGGTAGTATTCCTTTTTGATCTTCGATGCCTCTTCGATGAGGAGCCGCTCGACCACCTTGCCCTCGGGGCCGGTCTGGTGCGTGACGAGGGTCTTGCCGAGGAGCTCCTGCGCGATGGCGGCGACCTCCATCCCTGTCTTTGCGAGCTTCACACCGCCCGCCTTGCCGCGGCCGCCTGCATGGATCTGCGCCTTGACGACAACGACCGGGGCATCGAGCTTCTCTGCGCTGGTGACGGCCTCATTGACGCTGAGCGCCGGCAGACCGTTCGGCACGTTGACGCCGAACTCCCGCAGGACCTGCTTGGACTGATACTCATGAATGTTCATTTGGTCAAGCCTCCCTTGATTTTTGTGAGCGGTACGCACATACAACTCATATTTTACCCTGCCTGTGCGGGAATGTCTAGCGGATTCGCATAAATCAACAAATGAAAAAAGAAGATGGAGTATAAAAATTTTCTATGAGCAAAAAACATGCGTGTCCCGTGCGGGACACCGCATGCTGTCGGTCAAATCTGTGCGGGGAGTACGCTGCGTATGCCGCTTAGGCGGGGGCGCGGCGGATGTCTGCGGGGGCGGGCATAATCGCGCCTGCAGGGCAGTCCTCCATTACCTCCAGTGCATCGTCGCACTCCGCGGGCCGGGGCTGACGGACGATCCGGGCGGTGCGCCGCGCACGGTCGATGCGGAACACGGCGGGCAGACGCTCTGCGCACATGCCGCAGGAGAGGCAGGCATCGGTGTCGATCGAAAACGTCATGGCATCTCCTTTCCGTATTTGCCGCAAATATGAAAATGTCCTGCCGCACACGCGCGCAGCAGGAGTCTTTTCAAAATATAACACACGGCTCTATTATGGCAGAGCCGGACGGATTCGTCTGTGATATGGGCAACACTCAGAGCCCCGCGCTCGCATCCGATGACTCGAGCATGCGGTGCATATAGGTGCGGATGTCGACGCCGTGCTCCATCGCCATGACGTTGTTGAGGAGTTCCTTTGCCTGTGCCATGGTGACGGAGCGGATCATCTCCTTGACCCGCGGGATGGAGGGCGCGCTCATGGAGAGCTCGGTGATGCCCATGCCGAGCAGGAGGACGGCGGCATACGGGTCGCTCGCCATCTCGCCGCACATGCCCGCCCAGATGCCGTGCTCGCGTGCGCTCTGGATGGTGCGCTGGATGAGGCGCAGGACGGCGGGGTTGAATGGGTTGTAGAGGTGGGCGATCTGCGCGTTGCCGCGGTCGACGGCAAGGGTGTACTGGATGAGATCGTTCGTGCCGATGCTGAAGAAGTCGACGTACTGCGCGAGCAGGGGGGAGATGACGGCGGCGGCGGGCGTCTCGACCATGATGCCGATCTGCACGTCGTCGGCGTACTCCTTGCCCTCGTGGGCGAGCGCGAGCTTTGCCTGCTCGACGAGCTTGCGCACGCGCTGGATCTCGCTGACGCTGATGACCATGGGAACCATCATGGCCGCCTTGCCGTAGAGACCGGCGCGCAGGATGGCCTTGATCTGCGGGAGGAAGAGGTCGTGCCGGTCGAGGCTGATGCGCAGTGCGCGGTAGCCGAGGAACGGGTTTTCCTCAGGATCGATGTTCAGGTACGGCAGGGGCTTGTCTCCGCCGATGTCCATGGTGCGGATGACGCAGATATGTCCGGCGCACTTCTCGACTGCCTGCCGATATGCCTTGAACTGATCCTCCTCGGTCGGGATGGTGGTCGAGCCCATAAAGACGAACTCGGAGCGGAAGAGTCCGACCCCCTCCGCGCCGTAGGTGAGGGCGTTGTCGACGTCCATGTGCGTACCGATGTTGGCGGTGAGCTCGATGCGCACGCCGTCCTTCGTCTCGGCGGGCAGGTCGCGCAGTGCGGCGTAGTGTGCGGCGAGTTTTTTCTGCTCCTCGAGCTTTGCCTCGTAGAGGGTGCGTTCCTCCTCGGTCGGGCGTATGATGATGTCGCCGCGGCTGCCGTCGAGGATGAGCTCGTCGCCGTCGGTGATGAGACTGATCTTGTCCCCAATGCCGAGGACGGTCGGGATGGCGCGCGCCTTGGCGATGATGACGACGTGGCTGGTCGCACTGCCGGAGCCGAGAATGACGCCTGCGATCTGCTCGGTCGGCATGGCGGCGACGACGGACGGCTCGATCTCCTCGCCGCACAGGATGACCTGCCCTGCACCGATCTCCGGTTCTTTGACCCCGAGTACGTGCTTGGCGATGCGCTTGCCCACGTCGCGCAGGTCGACGGCGCGTGCGGCGAAGTACTCGTCCTCCATCTGCTCAAAGAGCTGCGCCTGCTCGTCGGCGGCGGCGAGGATGCCGTGCGGCGCACTGCCTGATGCCGCGATCTTTGACCGGATGTTCTCTGCCATCATCGGATCCTGCACCATCATGCGGTGCGCCTCGAGGATGGCGGCCTGCTCGGTCTGCTCCTCGCTCTGGAGCCGTTCGATGGTGGCATGCAGGGCATCGGTGACGGCTGCGATTGCCGCCTCCGCCTTGCCCTGCTCGTCGGCTGTGCTGCCGGGTTTGTAGGCTGCGAGATAGCCGTCGAGGTTCTGCCCTGCGAGGAGAACCTGACCGACGGCAATGCCGGAGATCACTCCTTTTCCGCGAATCGTTTCCGCCATAGATGGTACCCTTCTTTCTTTCTGCCGGGATCGGTGTCCGATGAAAAAACGCCGCGGGGCAGACAGCGTGCTGCAAGACCCCGGGCGTCCGTCAGGATTTGATTACTCTTCGCCGAACTTGGAGTTGACGAGATCCGCCAGCTCCTTCACGGCCGCGGCTTCATCCTCGCCCTCTGCGATGATGGTGAGTTCCGTGCCCTTCACGAGGCCCATGCTCATCAGCATGAGGATGCTCTTGGCATCGACCTTCTTGCCCTTTGCCTCGATTTGGATCTTGGACTTGAACTTCGTTGCCGTCTGGACGAATGTCGATGCGGGACGTGCATGAATGCCCGTCTTATTCTCAATCACAACTGTTTCCTGCGTCATGTGAACCTCTCCCATCCGTTAGATGATCAGCCTGTATTCCCGCGCGTACCGCGATGCGCGAATGAATGTCACGGTCATTATACTATAAAATGTAGGGCTTTTCAACCAGACCTTTTGCGGCGGGTGCGCGGAACGAAAACTGCGGGGAGAAAAAAGTTTTGTCGTATTTTTTGCGATATTTCTCATAATGAGGAAGGAATTTCTGCATTCATGTCGAAAACGTCTTGAGAATGTCTTTATGCGGTGCAGCAAGTGCCGCAGATTGCCGCAGGAGGAGGGGGACGGCAATGCCGCTGCAGATCCGCCTGTCCTCGATCGTCCTCGCCGTCCTCATCAGCGCTGCGCTGGTGGCGGGGATGATTCTCCTGCGCCCGCCGCTCACGCAGCAGTACTATGTACAGATGGCGGGGCTCATCGCAGGCGCAGGACTCGTCGTCACGCTCTACAACCGCGCGATGACGGCTCGCGCCCGCCGCCGCGCCGCAGCGGCACCTGCTCCCGCGCAGGAGACACTGCCCGCAGAGTCCGCCGTGCAGACGGCCGAGCAGGTGCCTGCCTATGCAGAGACGGCGGCCGCTGTGCTGCCCGATACGGGGGAGGTGCAGGCGGATGCGCCGCCGCACCATGCCGCAGCGGCGGAGGAGGCGCTCCCCGAGCGGCTCGATGCCCTGCTCGATCTCGCCTATGAGGCGGCAGCGGCGCAGCCTGCGCGTGCGATTGCGGCGTACCGATATGCGCTGGCACGCTATCCCGGGGACTCGTATATGCCGTATCTCGTCATCGAGCTCTCGACGCTCTACAAGCAGCGCGGGGACTACGCGGCGGCGCTTGCACTCTTTGATGAGGCGCTGGCGCTGCCCATCATCGTACAGAACACCGTCATGGCGCAGGAGTTTCGGCGCTCCCGCAGAGCCCTGGCTGCTGTTTCTCAAATGCTCGCCGCACGGGGCACGCCCGCACTCCCCTTCGGAGATGTTCCGAAGGAGGTGCTCTCAGAGGCAGACCGGCTGGCGGACGGGCAAAGGGATCAGGAATCCCCTCACATCTGACATTTTTGGTAAAATGGAGGAATACACATGAAGAAAAGCGTTGACATCCTGGGACTTCCCGTCATCAGCATCACTGAGGGGCGCGAGCTGGGCATGAGCAAGACTCTGCTCATCGACGCGCCGAACCGCATTGTGGCGGCGATCACGATCGAGGACGAGGACTGGTATCGCGGCGTCAAGCTCATTCCCTACGACAATGTCATCGCGGTCGGCGACGATGCCGTCACGATCAACAACAGCGAGAATATCCTGACGCTTGATGCGGCGGGCGACTTCGAGACGCTGCTCGATGATAATATCCGCGTCATCGGGACGAAGGCGATCACACGCACGGGCGTGATCCAGGGCACGATCTCCGAGATTTTCATCGGAGAGGACGGCAGCATCGAGAAATGCGAGATCACGACGCCGGAGGGCTCGACCTCCGAGGTGACCGCCGATCAGGTCTCGATCTTCGGCAAGCAGGTCACGGTCATCTCTCCGGAGGGCGATGCCGGAAAAAAATCTGACGCAGCGGCTGCACCGGCGGCACCCGCTGTGACAGCGCCCGCAGCAGAGCCTGCTGCGGCTGAGCCGGTGATGGAGATGCCTGCCGCGGAGGCTGCGATAGCGCCGCAGGCAGAGGAATCTGTTCCCGCGGAGGAGGCTGCGCCCGCTCAGGAGCAGCCCGCAGAGGAGTCTGCACCCGCCTCGGTGCCTGCGGCAGAGCCGACGATCGAGGAGCTGGCGGTTGAGGAGCCTCCTGCCGCAGTGCCCGCATCTCCCGCAGAGGAGCCTGCGCCCGCCGAGGAGCAGGCTGCCGAGGAGACGGCTGAGGATAAGAGCGCAGAGCGCGTGAACGAGGATCGTCATCGCCGCTTCCTGCTCGGCAAGAAGGCGACGCGCACGATCAAGATGGACAACGGCGTCGTCATCGTCGAGGCTGGTGCGGACATCACCGAGGAGGTCCTCCAGAAGGCGAAGCTCGGGAACAAGTTCATCGAGCTCTCGATGAGCGCACAGTAATCTCTCTGTGTATCCGCCCCGCCTGCAGCGGGCAGGGGCCAATCGAATAGGGGAGCTGGCAGCAGCCGGCTGAGAGGGGGTAACGCGCCCCGACCCATAACCTGATTTGGATAATGCCAACGTAGGGATGAAGCAGCACGCAGCGCGGCTATGTCATTGGCATGGCCGCGTTTTTGCATAGAGAAAGGAGACTGCCCCCCATGGAAAAGAGGACGAACATCCCCGCCAATGCGCTCATCTGGTTCGGCGCCGGTGTCTCGCTCGCTGAGATTCTGACAGGTACATTCTTTGCCCCGCTCGGATTTCGCGACGGCGGCATCGCCATCATTGCAGGACACATCATCGGCTGCGCCCTGCTCTTTCTCGCGGGACTCATCGGGGCGCGCACACGCCGCAGTGCGATGGAGACGGTGAAGATGGCGTTCGGATCACGCGGCGGGATGCTCTTTGCCGCGCTGAACGTTCTGCAGCTCGTCGGCTGGACGAGCATCATGATCTATGACGGTGCGCTCGCGGCGGGCAGCATCATGGACGCTGGGCGCTGGATCTGGTGCCTCGTGATCGGCATGCTCATCATCGCGTGGATCCGCATCGGGATTCTGCGTATCGAGCGCGTGAACGCCGTCGCCATGACGGGGCTCTTTCTCCTCACGGTGCTGCTCTGCAGCGTCATCATGGGGGCGGAGACGGAGGCTGCGTCTGCCGAGGCGGGGGAGGCGATGAGTTTTGCCATGGCGCTCGAGCTGTCGATCGCGATGCCGCTCTCATGGCTGCCGCTCATCTCGGACTATACGCGTGCGGCGGCGCGACCCGCTGCCGCCGCTGCCGTCAGCGCGCTCGTCTACGGACTCGTGAGCTGCTGGATGTACTTCATCGGCATGGGAGCGGCGCTCCTCGCGGGCACGTCGGATATCGCACAGATCATGCTCCACGCCGGGCTCGGTGCAGCGGGGCTCGGGGTCGTTATCCTCTCGACGGTGACGACCACCTACCTCGATGCCTACTCGGCAGGTGTCTCAAGCGAGAGTCTTGTGCGCGGCATCTCGGGGCGCACGGCGGGCATCGGCGTGACCGTGCTCGGTGCACTCGCGGCGGCGCTCTATCCGATGGACGACATCACGGGATTCCTCTACCTCATCGGCTCTGTCTTTGCTCCCATGATCGCCGTACAGATGACGAGCTACTTCCTCCTGCATGAGGATGCGGCGGGGCGCAGCGTCCATGCGGTGAACCTCGCCGCGTGGCTTGCGGGGTTCCTCTGCTACCGCTGGCTCATCAGCGTCGATACACCGCTCGGCAGTACCCTGCCGACCATGGGGCTCACCATCCTGCTCACCCTCGCCGCGCACCGCATCTGCGGGCAGCGTGCAGAAAATAAATAAAAGGAAGAACATCATGCAGTCATTTATCATACGTCAGATACGGGAGCGCATGCCGCTCGTCCACTGCATCACGAACTATGTTACGGTCAACGATGTCGCGAACGTCCTGCTCGCCGTCGGCGCCCGCCCCATCATGGCGGACGATCCCGCTGAGGCGGCGGAGATCACGGCGCTCTGCGCGGGGCTGTGTCTCAACATCGGTACGCTGAACGAGCGCACCATCCCGAGTATGCTCGCTGCGGGGAAAGCGGCGCGTGCGCTCGGCCGTCCCGTCGTACTCGACCCTGTCGGCGCAGGTGCGAGCCGTCTGCGCACCGAGACCGCCCTGCGCATCATGGACGAGGTGCATCCTGCTGCGGTTCGCGGCAACATCTCCGAGATCCGAACGCTCGCCGCCGGCAGCGGACGCACGCAGGGCGTCGATGCGGCTGCGGCAGATGCCGTCACCGAGGAGAACCTTGCGGCGTGCGCCGACTTCGTCCGTGCATTTGCCGCGCGTGCGGGCACGATCGTCGCCGTCACGGGCGCGATCGACCTCGTGACGGACGGTGCGCGCTGCTATGCCGTCCGCAGCGGCCGCCCCGAGATGGGCTGCGTCACAGGCACGGGCTGCCAGCTCTCCTCACTCCTCACGGCGGCGCTCGCAGCGGCGCCGGCCGATGCCCTCGCCGCCGCTGCAGCGGCCACGGCCCTCATGGGCGTCGCGGGGGAGCAGGCATGGACGCACATGGCAGCGCATGAGGGCAACGCATCCTACCGTACGCACATCATCGACGCCGTCGACGGCATGACGGACGAGACGCTCGCTGCGGCGATGCGCGTGACAGAGCTCTGAGGAGGAACATACGATGCAGATGCACACAGCACTCACCATCGCGGGCAGCGACTCCAGCGGCGGCGCGGGGATACAGGCAGATCTCAAGACCATGACCGCGCTCGGGGTCTACGGCATGAGCGCCGTCACTGCCCTTACTGCACAGAATACGACGGGGGTTGCGGACATCCTTGCCGTCCCGCCAGACTTCCTCGGGGCGCAGCTCGATGCCGTCTTTACCGACATCCCGCCCGATGCGGTCAAGATCGGCATGGTCGCCGACGCCGCCCTCATCCGCGTTATCGCGGAGAAACTCGACGCATACGGCGCGCGCAGCATCGTCGTTGACCCCGTCATGGTCGCGACCAGCGGTGCGCGGCTCATCAGCGAAGATGCCGTGGATGCGCTCTGCAGCATGCTCCTCCCGCGTGCTGCCCTCATCACGCCGAACATCCCTGAGGCGGAGGTGCTCGCCGGCCGCTCTATCGACAGCCGCGACGACATGGCCGATGCTGCGCAGCGCATCCATGCGCAGACCCGTGCTGCCGTCCTCATGAAGGGCGGGCACAGCGTCCACGACGCGAGCGATCTCCTCGTCGACGCGGCGGGCGCGCGCTGGTTCGAGGGACGGCGCATCGAGACTTCGAACACCCACGGCACAGGATGTACGCTGTCGAGCGCCATCGCATCATTCCTCGCGCGCGGTGCGGATGTGGACACCGCCGTCGCCCGTGCCAAGGCATACCTTTCGGGGGCGCTTGCCGCAGGCCTTGACCTCGGCGCGGGCAGCGGCCCGCTCGCCCACACATTTGATCTCCGCAGCGACTTTATCAGCTAGACCCGCAGAGATGCTTCATCGAAGGAGAACCTCATGCTCGACACACGCACCCGTAAGCTTGCCCTCGCAGGGCTCCTCGCCGCCCTCGCCGTTCTCGGCGGATTCTTCAGCTTTCCCGTACTGAGCAGCCGCTGCGCGCCTGTGCAGCACCTCGTCAACATCCTCTCCGCCGTTCTGCTCGGCCCCTTCTGGGGCATCGGCATCGCATTCACTGCGAGCCTCCTGCGCAACGTCGCGGGCCTCGGCAGCCTCATGGCGTTCCCCGGCAGCATGATCGGCGCGCTCTGCTGCGGGCTCGCCTACCGCTATACGCGGCGGCTCGGCGTCGCCTGTACCGCAGAGACACTCGGCACGGGCATCCTCGGCGCGCTCGCCGCATACCCCGTCGCGGCGCTTCTCATGGGACTCAGCCCCGCGAGCTACACCGTGTATATCATCCCCTTCCTCATCTCCACCGGCGCGGGCAGCCTTCTCGCCTATATTCTCCTGCGCGTGCTCCTGCCGCGGATACGGCGGAATGCCTGAATGGCTTTTCTATTCCCGCGGTCTTGCCGTACCAAAGGCAGGGCGCACTGGATATGCGTCGGCGGACAGGGGGGCGGGAAACTGCTGCAAAGGATATTCCGATACGGTGCGGTCAATGAAAGAAAATCTGTGTCGTGGAGGCAGATATAGAGGCATGATGCAAAAAGCGCGGGGAAGCCAATCGGCTTCCCCGCGCTGTGTTTTGCCCAGATATTTCCGCGCTCAGAGATGCACGGTCTCCCTGCGGCCGATGCCGAGGGTGACGACGGCGGTGCGGCAGGTGATCTCGTAGAGGATGAGATCGCTGCCGACGGCGTCGATGGTCTCCTGATAGTGCGGAATCTTCGCCGCGAACTGTGCCGCGAGGTCGTAGACGGTGTGCGCGGACTTTACGGCGCAGCCGCTCGCGCGGACGTGCTCCACGGTGTCGTTGTGCGGGACGGTAGTGAAGGCGATGTGCGGATTTGCGGCGAGCTCGACGACCTTCTCGTTGTCCTTGAACGTGACGAAATAGATGCGGCGCTCCTTCGGCGCATAGTAAAAATTTACAATGCGTACATGCGGCAGCCCGTCCGTCGTCGTCGCCAATGCGATCTCACGGTGCTCCGCCATGATCCGCTCAAAATGTTCCCTCATTGCAGTTCCCCTCTCTGATGCCCTGCGCGTCCCGCATCCCCTCTGCTGGAAGTGCTGCTCCTATCATACAATAGATTCGGGAGAAAAGAAATACGCAGACGCATATTCTGCAGTGCCGTATTCCTGCCCGTGCTGCCTGCGGTCGGGAACCCCCGCGACGCCTGTAAAATATGGACTTTTCACGCTTTTTATAGTATAATGATGCATGAATTTTTTCGGTATGCTATACTGTGGCAATAAGAACGAATCAATGATAAAGAACAGATAGGAGAACGCGCCGATGACCAATGCCTTGAATCTGCGTATCGCGCTCGTGCTGACTGCGGCCGTTGCTGCTGTGCCGGCCAGTGCGCTCGCCGCCTACCGCGGGGATACGGATACGGGCTTTCAGCATCTAGACTTCATCGAGAATCAGCGGCGGGAGGAGCGGGCGAACCGCCTCACGCCCGAGCAGGAGAAGCTGCTCGCCGATGCGGCGGCGATGTCGCAGTATCTGCGCCGTCCCGTGGCGGAGGGCGAGCCGTCGCCCATTGCGTTCGAGGGCGATGATCTCACCTATGATGAGCGCACGGGAGAGTTCACTGCGCGGGGGCATGTGGATATCGTACAGCTTGCGGCACGCCGGTTTCAGGGCGCGGATGTGACGGGGAATACGCTGACGGGCGATGTGTCCATCCCCGGCCGCGCACATGTGCTCCAACTCACGGAGGGCGCCTCCCGCGTGACCCTCGACGGCTACCGCATTCACTACAACTACAAGACGCGCACCGGGACGATGGCGGAGGCAGCGGGCAAGGTCGGCGGCTACTACATGACGGGCAAGCGGTTCGAGTTCTATCCGGACAAGATCGTCGTCTACGACGGCACGCAGACAAAATGCTCTGCGGAGCATCCCGACTATCATCTGAGTGCGGATGTGACAGAGCTCTATCCAGGCGACCGCATGGTGATGACGAATGTGAAGTTCTGGCTCAAGAACAAGGTCATTTTCACAAAAAAACGCTACGAGGTGGACATCTCGCATCCGATGCAGCGCAATTTCCCGAGTGCGGGCTATGACAGCGACGACGGGCTCTGGCTCGAGCAGACCTATGCGCAGGACATCGCGCCGCACGTGACGGCGAGTGCCACGCTCTATGTGACGACGAACAAGGGGTGGCGCAGTCACTACGATCTGGGTTGGCAGAGCGGCGGTGCAAGTGCGCTCCTCACCTACGGCGTGTTCGAGGACGGGAACAATGCGTCGATCAAGAAGCAGCCGTCCATCACGCTCAGCTACGGACAGCACCTCGGGCGTACGCCCGTCACCTACCGCATCTACTCCGAGTACGGACGCTGGTATGGGAATGGGATCCACAGCAACCACTGGCAGTACGGCATCTCCGTCGCGCATGATACAATCCGCCTGCACGGATTCCTCCTGGATCTCGGGGCGGGTTATTCTGTCACGCGCGAGAGCTATGACGGATCGCGCGTACAGGGGGCGAACGCGAGTGCCTTCCTCACGAAGTCGTTCAACGAGCGATTTGCTGCCTATATCGGTGGGACGTATACGAAGACGTCAAAGCAGAACGCGCTCTTTGACTTCGATCAGGAGGACTATTCCAAGGTGCTGCAGACGGGACTCAGCTATCGCCTCAACGCGCACAACCGCATTGCCGTCGGTACGAAGTACGCCATTGATCCGGATCGGTGGACGGATGTCGACTACTACTGGTTTCATGATCTGCATTGCTCGCAGATCATCCTGCGCTATCGCGCCGAGCGCAATGCGTGGAAGGTGAAATGGGAGTTCACGCCATGGTAAATGCACTCGCGCAGATACAGGGGGCGCCGGTTCTCATCATCGGGGACATGGTAGCGGATATCTACCTCGACGGAGAGATCGCACGCGTCTCACGTGAGGCACCCGTGCTCGTCCTCGAGCAGCGTGCAGAGCGGGTGGTGGCAGGCGGCGCGGCGAATGTCGCCAACAATGCCGCGACGCTCGGCGGCGTGTCCTATGCCGTGGGGATCTGCGGTACGGATGCGAGCGGGGATGCGCTCCTCACAGCACTCGGCGGGAACGGCGTGCATACGGAACACTTCGTCCGTGCAGCTGCACATCCGACCATCACGAAGACGCGCATCATTGCAGGCGGGCGGGCGACGGTCAGCCAGCAGATCGTGCGCATCGACCGCGAGTGGCACACGCCTCTTGCAGCGGAGACAGAGGAGTCGCTGTGTACACGGATTCACGCCCTGCTCCCTGCGGTGCGCGGGGTCGTGCTCTCGGACTACGGCTCGGGGACGGTGACGGCGCGCGTGCGCCGCATGGTCATCGAGGAGACGCGGCGGCGGGGCATTCCGAGCATCGTGGACGCACGCTACGATATTCTCAGCTATGCAGGTATCGGCTATGTGAAGCAGAACGATGCGGAGCTTGCGGCGGCACTCGGGCGGACGCTTTCCTCAGAGGCCGAGATTCATGCGGCGGGGCATGCGCTGCGCGAGCAGCTCCGTGCGGACGGTGTGCTCATTACGCGCGGGGCGGACGGCATGACGCTCTTTCTCGCGGACGGATCGGCGACGGACATCCCCGTGAGCGATCACAGCGAGATCTTCGATGTCTCGGGGGCAGGCGACACCTGTGTCGCCGTCATGATTCTTGCTCTTGCGGCGGGGGTCGCTCCGCTCACAGCGGCGCGCCTCAGTAATATTGCCTCTGGTATTGCCGTGCGGCGGCGGGGGACGGCGACGGTGTCCGCGGCAGATCTGAGCGCTGCCCTCGGGGCAGCGGAGGGAGGACGCTGATATGCTCATTCGGCGCACACAGATTGCGCAATTCTCTGCGGTGCTGCGGGACGCCGGCGCGCGCGTCGTCTTTACGAACGGCTGCTTTGACATCCTGCATGCGGGGCATGTACGCTACCTCGCAGCAGCGCGGGCGCTGGGGGACTACCTTATCCTCGGGCTGAACAGTGATGCTTCCGTCCGTCGACTCAAGGGGGAGACGCGCCCTGTGAACGATGAGAACGACCGTGCGGCGGTTGTCGGCGCGCTGAAGTCTGTCGATGCCGTGGTCATCTTCGGCGAGGATACGGCGGAGGCGCTGATCGATGAGGTGCGTCCCGCAGTCTATGTCAAGGGCGGCGACTATACGCGCGAGACGCTGCCGGAGGCGCGCATCGTCGAGGCGTATGGCGGCGAGGTCGCGTTCATCCCGCTCGTCGCGGGCAAGTCCACGACGAACATCATCGAGCGAGCGGGACGGAAGTAGTACGATTCTGTTCCACCCGCTGCGCCGACGGGCTTTGCTGCGATAACGAAAGGAGGGCAGTGTATGAAGAACATCTTGGTCGTCAAGCTGAGCGCCATTGGCGATGTGATTCATGCGCTGCCCGTTTCGTATGCCGTGAAGGAGACCTATCCGGATGCGCATCTGACCTGGGTCGTCGAGAAGGCCGCGCGTCCGATGCTCGAGGACAATCCTTACATCGACGACATCATTCTGTTTGAAAAGGAGAAATTCCGCAGTGTCGGCGGATTCCTCCGCGCGATCCGTCCCTTCCGCCGCCGCCTGCGCGTGCGGCGCTATGACGCCTCGCTCGACCTGCAGGGCCTTTTCAAGTCGGCAGCAATCACATTCAATGCGGGGGCAAAGCTGCGCATCGGTACGGCGAATATGCGCGAGGGTGCACATCTCGTCAGTCGTCCCGTCGCGGGCGCGCATGCGGCGGGACATATCGTCGAGCGCTATCTCGATGTCGCGCGTGCCCTCGGCTGCCGTGTGAATGAGGTGCGTTTCCCTGTGTGCGTATCTCCGCGTGATGCGGCAGCGGCGGATGCCCTGCTCGCGCGGGAAGGTCTGGCAGGGGAGCGGCGCTTCGTCGCCCTCGCCATCGGTGCGAATTGGCCGAATAAACGCTGGCCGGTGGAGCATTTCGCTGCACTCAGCGACCGTCTCTACCGCGCACATATTGTGCCCGTGCTCGTGGGCGGCGGGCGGCTCGACGAGATCCTCGCTGCAGATATTATGGCCGCGGTAGAGATCCCGCCCATCAACCTCGTTGGACGTACGAATCTCAAGCAGCTCGCGCATATTTTCCGGCGTGCTGCACTCGTCCTCGGCGGTGATACGGGCCCTGTCCACCTCGCAGCGGGACTCGGCACGCCGACGGTCATGCTCATGGGGCCGACCGATGCGAACCGCAACGGTCCCTATGGGCAGCTTGACAACGCTGTCGAGGTAGATCGTTTCTGCCGTGCCTGCTGGAAACGCGCCTGCCCGAAGGGGCTGGACTGCCTCGCGGCGATCACGCCGGATGCGGTCGCGGCGAAGATCGGGGCGGTGTTGCGCATGTGAGGCGAATGAGGGGGCGAAGCGCGGTATGAGGGAAAGGAGCGAGGCGGAGGATGCGCATTGAACGATATCATGAGCGGCAGGCGGGGCGCCTGGCTGCGTTCTACGACGCGGCACAGCGTGATCTGAAGCTCTTTGTATTCATTTTGCTGACGCTCTGCATCTACCGTGCGTACTTCATGTTTTTTATGGCGGGGTATATGATGCCCGCGACGCCCCTGGATGATATCGCACTTGCACTCGCCACGGGGTTTAGACTCTCGCTCAAAACAGCGGGCATCGTCGCACTCATAGGCTTTGTCCTCGCTACGCTGCCCCTTCTCGTCTCGCCCCGCCTCTCGTATCGCCTGCGTCAGCTCCGTCTCGCATGGGGGACGCTGGCGGCATTTGCCTTTGCCGTCCTCTTTCAGGCGCGGTTTCCGTTTTATCGACAGTATCAGACGGGCTTTCATATGCAGGTGACCGCAGGTCTGAACGATGACATTACCGCCATCTTCTTGATGATGGTGCAGGAGTATGGATTTATCTGGCGGTTTGGCATCGCGCTTATCCTGACGGCACTGTCCTTCTATGCACTGCGGTATCTCCTCTGCACGCGCGGAACGTATCCGCTTCCCGTGCTGCACGCGCGGGGGCAGCATGCGCTTTTCTCTGTGGGACTTGTTCTTGTCTTTGCGCTGCTCTTCCTCTTTGTGCGGTTTGGCGGGAGCTTTACATATGCGCATGGGGTCAACTGGGAGAACGCAGGGGTGACAGGGGATGCGTTCCTCAATGAGTGCATTCTCGATGACGGGCAGGCGCTTTACCGCGTATACTCCATGTACAAGCGCATCAAAGGCGGCGACATCGCAGGTGTGGACAAGACCCATGTGCGCGAACTTGCACGCGCAGCGGCTGGACACTCCGCCCTCACGGGGGATACGCTTACACCGTATTTGACGCGCACGGCGCAGGGGGCACGCATTCCGAAACCGCGCCATATTTTTATCGTGCTTGGCGAGACGTATGCGCAGTGGCCGATGCTGGCGCAGTATGCCGATTTGCACGCTGCCGATGGAATCAAGTCTCTGATACAGGAGACAAACGCGTACTACTCTCGGCGCTTCATGCCGAACGGTGAGTTTACTTCGATCGCTATTACGGGGCTGGTTACGGGGCTGTCCGAGGTCAATCAGCATGTGAACTATGTACCGCGCAGCCTCAAAGAGGCCTATCCAACGGCAATGGCACCGCAGTTCAAGCGGCTCGGCTATACCGTGGATTTTTGGTATGGTGGGATGCCCTCGTGGGAAGGCATGAATCGTTTTTCCTGTGCGCAGGGGTTCGATCATTTCTACGGCTATCCTGACTTTCATGCGGAAAAGGTAAATGCATGGGGAACCACAGATCGGCAGCTTTTTGATGCACTGTTCACGCATCTGGCAGATGAGCCGCCCACGGTGCATCTCATCATGACCGTGTCGAATCACCCTCCCTATGACATTGACGTTGCAGCGGAGGGATATGATCTCGAAAGAGCGCGCACGGAGGCAGCAAAGATACCGAATGTGGACGATCCAGATCAGCTTGCGCTCGAGCTCGGGCACTACTGGTATATGGATAAGGTCGTGACGAACTTTGTACGCGAGACGATGGAGAGATATCCAGACAGTCTCTTTGTCATCACGGGAGATCATGCCGTGCGTATGAATCCATCACGCACGCCGACAATGTATGAGTTCCAGAGTGTTCCGTTCGTGCTCTATGGGCAGGGAGTTACGCAGGAGATTTTGCCGTCCGATGTGGTCGGTGGACATACGAATATCGTGCCGACGCTGATCGAGCTGATTGCGCCGGCAGGATTCTCCTATGTGTCGATTGCGCCCAGTCTGACGGAGAACAATATGGGCGCAGCGTTTAACGATGCCTATTTCCTCACGCAGAATATCATGGGGGAGGTCGGTGGAACACGCACGGAACTATTGCCGGATGCTGTGCATGAGGATGCCGCAGAGGCATATCAGATGCTGCGCCGCCGCCTTGTCATCCAGCGGACGCTGTCATGGCAGCTGATCGAGCATGGCGATTCGTTGGAGGGACAGTGAATTTGTACCATAACATTCTCGTCATCAACCTCATGCATCTTGGCGATCTCATGCTGGTGACGCCTGTGCTGCGCACGCTGCGGCGCACCTATCCGGCAGCGCGCATCACACTGCTGGCTGATCGGAAGCTCGCGGATATCGTGCAGGAGAATCGGAACATCGATGCATGTCTCCTCATTGATAAGAAGGGGGCGGACAGCAGTCTCCTCGGCATTCTGCGGTATGCATGGCGGCTGCGGCGCAATCGATACGATCTTGTTGTCAATCTGCATCGAAATGAGCGCTCCTCAGCGCTGGCGGCACTCAGCGGCGGAAAGAAAATTGTCGGCTACGCAAAGCCAGGTTTCTCTCTCCTCTTTGATCACGTCAGCCCTGATCAGCACATGATCATGCATGAGATCCACTCGCACTATGCGGCGCTGCGTGCAGCAGGCGTCATTGAGAACCCCGATGATGCCGGTCTTGAGATGTGGCTGCCGTCTGCGGCGGAGGGGGAGGCACAGCGCCTATGGGCTGCGCATTTTCGCCCAGAGGATAGGGTGATCGCACTCAACATCGGTGCGAGCTGGCGGACAAAGCGCTGGGAGGACAGCTATTTCGCACAGGTTGCGGATACCTATCTCACGCGCGGATACCACATCGCTGTCATGGGCGGGCCGATGGATGTGGAGATGGTGGATGCGTGCCGGCGGCAGATGCGGGAGCGGGAGAACCCTCGCCTGCACATCTTTACGGGGCAGGTCAGCCTCGGTGTGCTCGCGGGTCTCCTGCGGCGCTGCATCCTCTTCATCACAACGGACTCAGGGCCGATGCACATCGGTGTCGCCATGCGTGTCCCTGTTCTCTGTATGTTCGGTGCGTCGCCCATCCCTGGATTCTACCCCTACGATGCCCGCAGCATCTCAGTTCGTGCTCCTGTACCGTGCCACCCCTGCCGCCTCCACGAATGTCCGCTGGGCACAGAGGAGCAGATGAAGTGCATGAAGCAGATGCCGGCAGAACTGATTTTGACCTATGCCGACCAGATGCTTGCGGAGTCTGGTGCACGTCCGGCATATGAGCTGGGGGTACCAGACGCGTTTGAGACCCGCGTCGTGGAGGCACGGGATGGTGTCTTTTCACTTTCGCCGCGGGGAGCGGCGGGACGTGTCGTACGCCCCGTTTTACCCGCTGGAATCAAAGCACATGGATTTGATTAAAAGGTTCAAGAGGTTCATTTTCCACTGGAGATAGGAGCGTTCTCATGGATATGGAAAAGATTCGCGCAGTCGTAGCAGAGAAGAGTGTGCGCAGCAACATCCTCGTCGTCGGCGATGTCATGCTCGACAAATACTATACGGGCGAGGTCACGCGCATCTCCCCCGAGGCTCCCGTGCCGATCACACACGTTACGGGGACGCGCGAGACGCTCGGCGGCGCGGCGAACGTGGCGCACAACCTCGCGCTTCTCGGGACAAATGTCAGCATCGCAGGGTATGTCGGCGATGATGCGCACTGCAAGAGCCTCCTCGATAAATTTGCTGCGCGCGGCATTGACTACAGCGGGCTCGTGCATACGGATCGTCCAACGACGACGAAGATCCGCATCATCGGCGGACACCAGCAGATGCTCCGCCTCGATTTCGAGGATGCCAGTCCCGTCACGGGAGATGATGCGAAGGCATACCTCGCCTACATCGACAAGAAGCTGAACGAGAGCATGGACTGCGTCATCATCTCGGACTATGGCAAGGGGGCGTGTACGGAGTTCGCATGCCAGTACATCATCCGCGCGGCACACGATCACGGCGTGCCCGTCATCGTCGATCCGAAGGGCGCGCAGTGGGTGAAATATAAAGATGCCGACTATATCACGCCGAACCTCAAGGAGATCAACGAGATCCTCCTCGAGCCGATCGCCAATGAGGACTTTGAGATCGAGAAGGCGGCGCGCTACGCGATCCGAAAATTCGGCATCCGCAACATTGTTCTCACGCGATCCTCCAAGGGGCTCTCTCTCGTTCACGGGGAGGAGGTTGTGCACATTCCGACGCGGGCGCAGGAGGTCTTTGACGTCTCGGGTGCGGGCGATACGGTCATTGCAGTGTTCGGGCTCGCGCTTGCAGGTGGGCTGAAGCCCGCAGTCGGCGCATACCTCGCGAACATCGCGGCGAGTGTCGTTGTCTCGAAGCTCGGCACCTATGCGGTCAGCCGTGAGGAGCTGCTGCAGGAGCTTGATGCGCAGAAAGGAGCGGCACTATGATCATCGTTACCGGCGGCGCCGGCTTCATCGGCAGCAACCTCGTCCATGCTCTCAACGAGCGCGGGCATAAGGATATCCTCATCGTCGACGATCTGAAGGACGGTGAGAACTACAAGAACCTGCGCGGACTGCACTTCATCGACTACCAGCAGAAGGACGACTTCCTCCAGCTCATCGAGGAGGGCGATTTCGATGGGACGGACATCGACGCCATCTTTCACGAGGGTGCGTGCTCGGACACGATGGAATATGATGTCAACTACATGATGAAGGTCAACTACGCTTACTCCAAGGCACTCCTGCATTTCGCCATGGGCGCGCGCATCCCGTTCCTCTACGCCTCCTCCGCCTCCACCTATGGCGCGGGCAGGCACGGTTTTACCGAGGGCGACCGTTGTGAGGATGCACTCAACCCCTACGCATTCTCGAAGCTCGCGTTCGACCGCTATGTGCGCCAGATCATCCCCGAGGCGCGCAGTCCGATCGTCGGGCTGAAATACTTCAACGTCTACGGGCCGCAGGAGCATCACAAGGGGAAGATGGCGTCCATCTTCTACCAGCTCTACCACCAGATCATGGAGACGGGCGAGGCACGTCTCTTCCGCGGGACGGATGGCATCGCGGACGGTGAGCAGCGCCGCGACTTCGTCTATGTCGGCGATGTCGTGCGCGTGAACCTCTGGTTCTTCGAGCATGGCGGTGAGAGCGGCGTCTACAACTGCGGGACGGGCGTTGCCCACAGCTACAACGAGGCGGCGCGTGCCGTCATCGCGGCGCTCGGCAAGGGACGCATCACCTACCGCGACTTCCCCGAGGTGCTGCGTGGGAAATATCAGAACTACACGCAGGCGGATACGACGGCGCTCTGTGCGGCGGGCTACGACGGCGGCTTTACCCCGATGGAACAGGCGGTGCAGGAATACTGCGACTTCCTCAATGCGGGCGGGTACTTCTCCTATGCCGAATAGGGCGATCTTCTTCGACCGCGACGGTACGCTCAACGTCGACGTGCACTATCTCCATGATCCTGCCGATTTCGTGTGGGTAGAGGGGGCGGTTGAGGCGATCCGCTGGGCGAACACACACGGCTACCTCGTCATCGTTGTCACGAACCAGAGCGGCATTGCGCGCGGCTACTATGACGAGGCGGCGGTACAGCGCCTGCATGACTGGATGAATGCGGAGCTCGCTCGGTATGATGCGCACATCGACGCATTCTACTACTGCCCGCACCATACGGAGGGCGCAGTCCCCGCCTATACAAAGGCATGCGGCTGCCGCAAGCCAGGCCCTGGCATGATTCTGCGTGCCATCCAAGACCATGACATCGACCCCGCCGCCTCATGGATGTTCGGCGACAGCGCGCATGATGTAGCGGCCGCCGTGTATGCGGGCGTGCACGGCGTGCAGTATACGGGCGGGAGTCTGGCGGCCTGCGTGCAGGACGCGGTGCGGGGGTGAACGGATTTTGTTTTTACCGATCCCCAATCGATGAGAGGAGAAACGAATCGTGAAGATTTACGATTGTTTTACCTTCTATAATGAATATGAACTTTTGTTGTGGCGGCTAAAAATCCTGTGGGACTATGTGGACGTTTTTGTCATTGCTGAGGGGAATCGAACCTTTCAAAACAAACCGAAGCCGTTTAATTTTCTAGAGCATAGGGAATTATTTGCTGATTATGAGAAGAAAATTCGGTATCTTCCTATTCGAGAAGAAATGCCCTATGATAGTGACTGGTCGATCGAAATATACCAACGAAATGCTATAAAACGGGCACTGGCCGGCTGTCAGAACGATGATGTTATTTTACTGTCTGATGTTGATGAATTTGTTGCCCCTCATCTTCTCGTAGAACTAAAAGAAGGGGGGGGGGAGATTCGATTTTTTACGACATTTGGCAGAGTGGATGAACGAGGCGGTCTGCGTGGTCTATCCCGCAACCTGCGCTGTTGTTTGAAGAACTTGACCAATATTCGACAACGAGCACATCTTGGTGCATTTTTAAAATCCAGTCCTGTTGTATGTGAACAGAAGATGTATAATTTCTTTATGAACTATCAGCAGGAATCCAACTGGTGTGGCTCCATCATTGCACTGTATGGTCAAATTCATACCATGCAGGAGCTTCGTACACAGCGAAATTTACTGCCTCTTGTCCAAGGAGGATGGCATTTCACATCACTTGGCGGCCTTCAAATGGTACGGAATAAAATGCGTTCGACATCGGATGGTATGCGTAATCCGATCTACTATCTGACGGAAGCAGAACAGAATCGAATCATTGAATCTGCGTTAGAGAAAGGCTATATCTGGTGGAGTAAAGAAATGCTGTATAAGCGTGCACTGGATGAACTGGATATTCCGTTTGCTGCATGGTTTGCAAAAAAATTTCCGCAGATGTATCATGGATAAGGGGGGATGAGAGAGGGAGGTGGTGGAACTGCAACGACTAAATATCCTGCACCTCATCGCGGCAAAAGTGTGGGGCGGCGGGGAATCCTGTGCGCTCTCGATGTGCAAGGCACAACGGGAAGAAGGTCATCGTGTATTTGTGATCTTCGACTCTGCAGCGGTAGCGTTTGCCGAGCGGTTCTCCCCGTTTTCTGAGACATCGGTCCTACCGTTGTGTTACCCTAAGGCTCTTTATTCTGTTTTCGTATTGCGTCGATATCTGACGAGAAACAAAATCCATGTAATTCACACACACACGGGGAAAGTCATTTCTCTTGCGGTGCTTGCATGCACACATTTGCCGACAAAACTCATGGTATTTCGCCATAATGTTTTACCGAACAAGCATGATCTTCTGCATCGTATTCTTTATCGTCGGATTGATGCCTTCCTTTGTGTATCAAAAGCCGTCTACGACGTACAGGTTCAGACAACAGCACATGATATTCAGAATCGATTCTATCAGATCTACAATGGAATAGATACCACGCAATATGAATCGTGTTGTCACCGCATCAGACCTATTCGTTCGGATATGTTGACGCTCGGTTATGCAGGCCGCATAGAGGAGAACAAGGGGCTCTCTACTCTGTTGGAGGCCATGGTGCATCTGCGGAATGAAAATGTTGTTCTTCGTATTGCCGGGGCTTCTTCTGGAGATTATGCAAAGCAGCTGCAGCAGTTCTGTCAAACGCACGGACTGGATGAGAAGAGAGTGCATTGGTGTGGGTTTCAGAAAGATATGGCATCATTCTATGATGCCATAGATGTTTTAGTTCTGCCTAGTCATGTGCCGGAGGCCTTTGGCTTGACAATGTGTGAGGCGATGTATTGCGGCTGTACTGTGATTGCCGCTGGACACGGAGCTCCGCGTGAAATTGTGGAAGATGGGGAAAGCGGCTATATTATTCCTCCATACTCTGCAGAGGATATTGTTTCCTGCGTGAAAGAACTAATTCTGCACCCGCACCACATCATGTATATGGGAGCATGTGCGCACAAGCGTATTGTGCAATATTTTACAATGGATATATGGAAGATGCGCATGGAGCAGATATATGCAGATTTCTTTATCTAAACAGGACGAAAGGAGACGGGGGACTTGAATTTTTGGGCGTTAGGAAAAAATATGTACAATATGTCGAATCCTCGTGAAGTTCGCCGTTGTATTACATTCTGTGTGCGTGCCTTTTTTCATCGTAGTCAGATGGTGAATCTACATCAGTTCTTCCAGCAGAGTCTGCTGCTGCAGCAAGTGGCAGAGGCATATCCTTTTGTCTATGAACAACCGACACGCGCCTTTTTTTATCATCGTTCGGACTTTCAAGAGCGTATCGCTCTCATGAAAGGACATATGTCTTTCTTGGCTGCGCATATCCGAAAGGAGTATGTTCTTGCTCTATATCAAGCGAAGCAGATTCCACTTTGGTCTGGAATGAAGTGTGTGGAACAACAGTTTTCTGCCTCGCTTTTTTTTGAGCCGGGGCAACGGAAGGAGGGGCTTTTATCCATTGTACTATGGCTTGGAGATATACCTTTCTATCAGATTATATTTTGGATCAATACGGCTCAGGATGGTACGCCGGCTATGTGGATTGGCGCTATGCAGGGACCGAATATGACGCATGCGCGCGATATGGTGAAGATGGTAACGAAGGCTTGCCATGGTTGCCGCACGAAGAATATGGCAGTTTACATCGCTCAGACTATTGCACGGCGGTTGCGTCTGCATCATATCTATGCCGTGACGAATGAGGGATATTATGCAAATAATCATTTGCGTATAGACCGAAAACTTAAAACAGACTTTAGTGAATTCTGGCAGGAGTCTGGAGGATGGCGGACAACGGATGCTCGCTTTATGGAACTCCCGCTCACAGAGAAACGTAAGGCGATGGAGGAAGTTCCGACACGCAAACGTGCAGTCTATCGGAGGCGGTTTGCTATGTTGGATGAAATTGATCGAGAGATCACAGAGGTACTTGACAAAATCGTATATTAATTGGCATCGCGCTCAAGACATGGAGGAATCGAAATGATAAAACTTGTTGAAAAAATACTGTTTTATAAAGACTTGTATTCTTTCTGTCAAGCAAAAAAACGAGAGCATTCTGCTACTGTGTCGAACACGGATCAGATTCCGAAGACCGTGCATTATTGCTGGTTTGGAAAAGGCGCATATACCCCTCTGATTAAAATGTGCATGGCATCATGGGATAAGATTCTGCCGGAGTATAAACAGGTATTATGGAATGAGGAAAATTTTCCTTTTGATCGATACCCCTTTGCGAAGGAGGCGTATGATAAAAAGAAATATGCTTTTGTCTCAGATGTAGCGCGTCTTCATGCTTTATATACGCAGGGTGGAGTCTATTTGGATACCGACGTTGAGATGCTAAAGCCGCTCGATGAATTCCTGAAACACGGTGCATTTTCCAGTTATGAGGCTTTTGGCGGGATGAGTACTCGTATCCCAACAGGTCTCATGGCGGCAAAGGAACGGCATCCGTGGATCGAGTTGCTTCTCTCGTGGTATGAAGGGAAGCATTTTGCGGGATATCATTTGTTTACACCCAATACGAG
The DNA here is from genome assembly GCA_963518105.1 of uncultured Selenomonas sp. GTDB lineage: Bacteria > Bacillota > Negativicutes > Selenomonadales > Selenomonadaceae > Centipeda. Next base: position 1,694 of record CAUQID010000012.1, on the reverse strand, counting down.
GCTCATCAGCAAGATTACTGAGCACTGCTATGGGATCAAATTAGATGGACAACCCTTCGTATTGGAAAATGATACCCATATTTATCCATCGGTGTATTTTTGCCCCGAACATAAAGTTTCAGAGCAGAGTTATTGTATTCACCATTTTTCTGGGTCGTGGGCAAAGTGAAGGAGGGAATGGGAAATTTGCGTGCATTGATTTTTGGATTGGACAGTTCCCTCGTCGCGCCTGTGCTTGGAAAACTGCATGATGAAGGCGTATTCTCCATAGCAAGATGGATCGTCAATGTGAGCGAAAGAAATAGCGCGTTTTTTTTTCATAGGAACAACATAGAAGTTATAGAAGACAAGTTTAATTTGAACTTTAAACAGGAATTTTTGGATGTTGTCCCGGCATGGATAGATGAAAGAATTCGCCCGTATCTTCCAACTATATTACAAAACTTTGCGCGTGAAACATTTTATTATCGCAGCCCTGTCTACGAGTATATGAATATTATTCAGCTGTGGACTCGCTATTTTTATACGAGATTGATTCGAGATCAGATTAATGTGGTTGTGTTTGCAGATATACCACATGGTGGGTTTATGTGCGTTTTGTATGCTGTATCAAAAGCATTGGGACTAAATACGTTGATTCTAACACCCTCTGGTATTTTTGGTACATTTGGATATTGTTTTTCTGTTGAGGACTATGGTACTTTTACTGATGTGCCGAGATACCGCAAGCTGCCAGAACATTTTATGAAAGTTGAGAAGACATATAAAAAGAAACTTTTCTATATGGAGGGAGACCATACACCGAAATATAAGCGCAATCTGTTTGAGAAGCTTAAATTTTTATATTCACCAAAAGATTTTTTTCGTGAACGCAAACAGGTCTTCTCCCGTTCGCTAAGAAAATATAATACTATCAGTGAATTTTTTTCAAAGAAAGTAATCGTTAACATTTTTGATCGTATTGAAAAAAAGCAATATCAAGAAAATATTATACGCTACACCGAGCATAATATTGATTTTGATGTGGATTATGTTTATTTCCCACTACATCTTCAACCGGAGATGACGACGGATACGTTGGGGGGGATTTATAGCGATCAGCTGCTGGCAATTGAAAAGTTGCGCGCCATGCTGCCGCCTGACTGGATGATCTATGTTAAGGAAAATCCGAAACAGACGAAGTTCATGCGGCAAGACTATTTTTTTAAACGACTAAAGGTGCTGCCAAATGTCAGATATGTAGATCGTTCTATTGATACATATCTGCTGCTTGAAAAGTCTAGGTTTGTCGCAACGATTACTGGGACGGCGGGATGGGAGGCTATCACAGGAGGGAAAAATGCGCTGATCTTTGGACATATATGGTATGAATCCTTCCCGGGTGTATTCAAATATTATGATGGGATGCAGCTTGATGATATCCTTTCGTATCATATTGATCACGATGAGCTGGAATGTGCAGTTAACTGCTACCTGGAGAAGACGAGCGAAAGTGTTTTTTTGAATGAGATTCGGAATGCAATGCCCGCATTCGACCCAGAAAAAAATGCGGAGGAATTGGAAAAATTTTTCCGATTTATCTTTTCCTATATAAAAGAGAAAAGACTCCCCAAGACCGATTCGGAAAAGGAGTAGACTATGTTCAACAATAAAAATATCCTTGTCACAGGCGGGACAGGATCATTTGGCAAGAT
>CAUQID010000011.1:0-66740 GCA_963518105.1 uncultured Selenomonas sp. | reverse complement strand
GGAGAGGTGTCCGAGCGGTTTAAGGAGCCGGTCTTGAAAACCGGTGATGCGGCAACGCACCGTGGGTTCGAATCCCACCCTCTCCGCCATCTGCTGAAATAGCAAAGACGGCTGCGTATGCAGCCGTCTTTTTTGTATATCAGAGTGTGCCGAAGATGCGGTCGCCCGCATCGCCGAGTCCAGGCACGATGTAGCCATGGTCGTTGAGATGATCATCCACCGCAGCGACATAGATGGGCACGTCGGGATGATCGGCGGCGACGCGGCGAATCCCCTCCGGCGCGGAGACAAGGCACATGAGGATCATGCTCTTTGCCCCCTTTTCCTTGAGCAGGGTCAGCGCCGCCGAGGCGCTGCCGCCCGTTGCAAGCATGGGATCGGGGACGAGAAGCGTCCTGTCCTCGACGCCGCTCGGGAGCTTTGCGTAGTACTCCACAGGCGCGAGCGTCTCTGGATCGCGGTAGAGTCCGATATGTCCCACACGCGCTGCAGGGACGAGCGTGAGGATGCCGTCGAGCATCCCGAGTCCTGCACGCAGGATCGGCACAATGCCGAGTTTCTTGCCCGCGAGCATCTTGGCACGGCAGGCACAGACGGGCGTCTCGATGGACACGTCGCGCAGCGGGAATTCACGCGTGATCTCATACGCCATGAGCATGGCAATCTCCGAGAGCAGTTCGCGGAATTCCTTCGTCCCCGTCTCCTTCATGCGCATAATCGTCAGCTTGTGCTGGATGAGCGGATGGTCGACGAGATGGAGGTTCGGGACATCGGACGGATGGAATGTATCAGCCATAGGGACGGCTTCCTTTCTGCTAAAGCACAGGATACTTATAAAATACAGGGATGCTTACTGGTAGAGCGGATATTTCGTGCAGAGCGCAGCGACACGACTGCGTGCCTCGGCACGGCGGGACTCATCGGCAGGTGCGTCGAGTACATGGGCAATGATGCGCGCCACCTCGCGCATATCCTCCTCGCGGAATCCGCGCGTCGTGAGCGCTGGCGAGCCGAGACGGATGCCGCTCGTGACGAACGGGCTGCGCGGCTCGAACGGGATGGTGTTGCGGTTCGCCGTAATGTTCACCTCATCGAGGATGGTCTGCGCTTCCTTGCCCGTAATATTCTTCTGCGTGAGGTCAACGAGCATGACGTGCGTATCTGTTCCGCCGGAGACGATACGATATCCCAGCTTCATCAGCTCATCAGCGAGTGCTGCAGCGTTCTTCACAACCTGTGCGCCATATTCCTTGAACGCAGGCTGGAGCGCCTCACCGAGTGCAACCGCCTTCGCTGCGATGACGTGCATCAACGGGCCGCCCTGGATGCCGGGGAACACCGCCTTGTTGATCTTTGCCCCGAGTTCCTCGTCGCGGCCGAGGATGAGTCCGCCGCGCGGGCCGCGCAGCGTCTTGTGCGTGGTCGAGGTGACGACATCGGCGTAGGGGACGGGGCTCGGATGCTGCCCTGCGGCGACGAGTCCCGCGATGTGCGCCATGTCCACCATGAAGAAAGCACCGACTGCGCGTGCGATCTCGCCGATGCGTGCGAAGTCAATCGTGCGCGCATAGGCGGATGCGCCCGCGATGATCATCTTCGGCTTGTGCTCCTGTGCGAGCGCTGCAAGCGCATCGTAATCGATGCGTTCCGTCTCCCTGTCCACGCCGTAGGGAACGACCTTATAATACGAGCCGGAGATATTGACGGGACTGCCGTGCGTGAGATGTCCGCCGTCCGTCAGATTCATGCCGAGAATCGTGTCGCCGGGCTGCAGCAGCGCAAAGAACACCGCCATGTTCGCCTGCGCGCCCGAGTGCGGCTGCACATTTGCCCAGTTCGCACCGAACAGCTCCTTCGCGCGGTCGATAGCGAGCTGCTCCGCCACGTCCACATACTCGCAGCCGCCGTAGTAGCGCTTGCCCGGATAGCCCTCGGCATATTTATTCGTGAGAACACTCCCCTGCGCCTCCATCACGGCGCGGCTGACGATATTCTCCGAGGCAATCAGCTCGAGTTTCGTCCGCTGACGATTCAGTTCATCTCCGATGGCGGCAAAGATCTCTGCATCCGCCTGCTTCAGTTCATTCATAAGGCTCATAGACACTCTCCTCAGCTATTCTTCTGCTCCAAAGCCATCATCTTCTCCACACGGCGGGCGTGCCGTCCGCCCTCGAACCCCGTGCGGATCCACGCGCGCACGATCTCGCCCGCAGGCCCGACCCCCGTCACGCGGCCGCCGAGCGCGAGCACATTCGCATCGTTGTGCCGCCGCGACATGATGGCAGTATAGACATCGCTGCACAGTGCCGCACGGATGCCGCTGATCTTGTTCGCCGCAATCGAAATGCCCAGCCCCGTCCCGCAGAGGACGATGCCGCGATCCGCCCGTCCGGCGACGACATCGGCGCAGACCTTCTCCGCGATGTCCGGATAGTCTACCGCCTCCTTGCCGAACGTGCCGACATCCTTTACATGGATATCGCCGAACTCGTGCAGCACCATCTTGACCTCCTCCTTGAGATCCACTGCACCGTGGTCGCTGCCGATCGTTATGTTCATGGGATAACCCTCCTTCATGCACGCGTCATTCTTTCTCATTTTATCATAGATTGCCGAAAAAAAACAGTCTATCACCGCCGAAAGCGCGCACCGAGCGCAAGCGACAGGAAGAAGAGCAGCGCCGCAGACGCGACGATTGCCGCCCCCGCAGCAATCCCGGCCCAGTAGGCAAAAAAGAGCCCCGCAAGGCCCGCACAGAGCGCCGCCGCGATGGATACGGCATGATACGCCTTGACGCTGCACGCGGCGTTGCGTGCCGTCGCACCCGGCAGTACAAGCAGTGCATTGATGATGAGGATGCCGACCCACTGGATGCTCACGGCGACCACCACAGCGAGCAGGACGGCGAATGCCGCCTCCACGGCGTAGATGGAGATGCCGCGGCTGCGTGCGAGCGATGCATTCACCGAGAGCAGGAGCAGGCGGTTAAAGAGCAGCATCCACCCGAGCAGAACGGCGGCATCGACGGCAAGCAGCCCCGCGAGATCGGCGGGGGTGATGCTCAGCACGTCGCCGATGAGCAGCGGGGAGAATTTGGCAAAGCCCCCGCCGCGGCTCATCACCATGAGTCCGACCGCAATCGCCGTTGAAGAGAAGACGCCGATGACCGTGTCCGCCGATGCCGCTGTCCTGTGTTTGATGTAGGTGATGAGGAGTGCGAACAGCACGGAGAAGATGATGAGCGCTGCGAGCGGCGAGCCCATGCCCGCCATTGCACCGACGGCAATGCCCGTGAACGCACCGTGCCCGAGCGAATCCGAGAAGAACGCCATGCGGCTTGAGACCACCATCGTACTGAGCAGTCCAAAGAGTGGTGTCATGAGGAGAATCGCGAGGAACGCATGCTTCATGAAGGTATACTCCATCCATGAGAACGGCAGGAGCATATCCATCACGCCGTAAATCAGCTCCATGCTGCCGCCTCCTCCCCTGCATCCATCCCGCGCGGACAGCACCGGCGCAAATCCGGACGGATGCCGAAGATGCGCTCCATCACAGGGCTCTCAAAGACCTCTGCGGGCGCTCCCTGCGCCGCGATGCCGTGCGCCATCACAACGACCTTGTCCGCGTGCCGCGCCACCATGCCGAGGTCATGTGAGACGAGAAGGATCGCCAGATCCTCCTGCGCACGCAGATCGGCAACGATCTCATAGAAAAGCGTCAGCCCGTTCTGATCGACCCCCGAGACCGGCTCGTCGAGCAGGAGGAGATTCGGCATCGGGTCGAGGGCAAGCGCGAGCAGCACGCGCTGCAGTTCCCCCCCCGAGAGTGCACCGAGCCGCCGATCGAGGAGGTGCTCTGCATGCACGCGTGCAAGGTTCTCCCGTGCGCGCGGGCGGTAACGGCGTGCAGAGCAGAGCCACACGGGACGTGCAGTCATGCATGCCATAAAGAGATCCATTACCGTCGTCGGTGCGCTCACATCGAGACGCAGATACTGCGGTACATAGCCGATGACGGGATGTCCCGTATGGCGATCGTCCGCATCGACGAAGCGGAGACTGCCTCGATGCGGCACTTCCCCGAGAATGGCGCGCAGGAGCGTACTCTTACCCGCACCATTCGGTCCGATGACGGCAGTCAGTTCGCCGCAGTGGACGTGGAGATTGACATGCGAAAAGACTTCAAACGTCCCGAACGAGACGCCGAAGTCCTCGATTTTGGTGCAGCAGAAATGTGCGCAGCCCTCTGCCGCCCCCCTGTGATGAAAGATATGCCTGAGCATGCTTGTCCTTTGCTCCGTCCTTTATTCAGTCTGTCAGGCGGCGGAACTTCCACGTCCCCGCCGCAATGCCGAGCACTGTATAGCCAACGACCACGGCGAGCGAGAGCAGGGAGTACTCCCCCGTCCCCCCGAGGCTCCGCAGCAGATGGCTCGTATGCGTCAGCGGCAGCACCTCCACGAGCCAGCGCACGGCATCCGGCAGTGCAGCCGTCGAGAAGAACGTCCCGCATAGGAATGACATCGGCAGGATGATATAGAGGTTCACCTGCCCCATCTCCTCATAGGTGGAGATATACATTGCCGCGAGAAAGCCAATCTCGGCAAAGATCATGCAGTTCAGCGCGAGCACGAAGAGAAAAAGCGGCGTGACGGCGAACTGTGCACCAAAGAGGCAGCTGAGCGCCATGATGATCGCCGAGGAGATCATCCCGCGCAGCACAGCTCCCGCGATTTTCCCCATGACGAAGGCATCCGGGCGGATCGGTGCGATCAGATACTCCTCGAGGCTCTTGTGGTAGATACGCTCTGCGTGCACTGGGATGATGCTGCTGAAACTGATGTTCATGGAATTCATCGCAAGCAGTCCCGGCACGAGAAAGTCCAGATACGAGCCCGTCCCCACATCGATGCTGCGCCCAAGTCCCCAGCCGAAGGCAATGAGGAACATCAGCGGCGAGACCATGCGGCTCAGCACATATTTCGTCAGACGGCGGCGCAGTACGACCCAGTCGCGCCAGAACACCGTCCAGATATCGCCCAGCATCAGAGCCCCTCCTTTCGTCCCGTCAGCTCGATGAAAACATCCTCGAGATTCGTCGGACGCAGGAGCACACGATGCATCGTATCCTCAAGCGTGCGCGCATGAGCGCGTGCCTCCTCCCGCGAGTGAAAGAAGCAATAGTCCCTGCCCTGCGCGCCGTCCCACTCCACGGTATGTGCGCCAAGCTGCTCGCAGAATGTGCGCGGGGTCTGCACGTCGATCAGCAGCCCCTTGTTGATGACAGCGACCCGCCCGCAGAGCGCCTCCGCCTCCTCGATATAGTGCGTCGTCAGCAGCACCGTCACCCCATGACGCGCAATATCGCGCACGAGATCCCAGATGCGGCGGCGGATCTGCGGGTCGAGCGCTACCGTCGGCTCATCGAGGAAGAGTACCTGCGGCCGGTGAATCAGCGCGCGCGCGATAAGCAACCGTCGATTCATCCCGCCGGAGAGACGACGCACACCATCATTGCGCACCGCCATGAGCTCCATCTCCGTGAGCAGCTCCGTGATGCGCGCCGTACGCGCTGCCCGTGCCATGTGATGCAGGCGTGCGTGCAGCTCCAGATTCTCCCAGACCGTAAGCTCGGGGTCGAAATTGATATGCTGCGGCACAACGCCGATCCGCTCCTTGATACGCTGTGCTGCATCGGCGATATTCTGCCCGCCGATGCGGATCGTACCGCTCGTCGGCTGGGTCTGCATCGTGAGCATGCGGATGATCGTCGTCTTACCCGCACCATTCGGCCCGAGCAGACCGAACACCTCTCCGCGCTGCACGGAGAGAGAGATCCCCGCAACGGCGGTTTTCCACGCACGCTGATGCGCCTCGTCCGTATGCGGGAACTGCTTGACGAGATCCTCCATCTCAATCATCATCGGTTCCATATCTGCTCAATCCGCCCGAAACTGGATGCCCGCCATCAGCCGCATCTTCTCCATTACCGCCATCTCCGTCCGCGTCGTGCGCAGCCCTTCCTCGACGCGCGCATAATCTCCGCGCACGAAGATGTCCCGCATCGCCTCGAACTCGTGCACCATCCGATGCGCGTGACGGTTGCGGTTCATCGCCTCCGGCTCCTGCCCGCGCAGACCGAGGGTAAAGGACGGCAGCGCATTCGGCGTGCCCTCGGCACGCATCCAGCCCGCCTCACCCTGGATCATGAAAAAAGACGGACTCTCGCTGTCCTTTGCCGCAGCTGCCGTCGCAGCAAATCCGTTATAGCGCAGCGTCGCGACCCCCGACGTGTCGATGCCGTTGAATCCGATGTTCGCCATGTAGGAGGCGGACTGCGGCCGGCCGAACAGGGAGATGATGAGCGCGATGTTGTAGACATTCAGATCATAGAGCGCTCCGCCCGAGCAGGACGGGTCGAACGCAGGCGCAACATCGCGCTCCAGATAACGATCGTAGCGGCTCGAGTACTGCGAAAAATTCGCCTGTACGAGGCGAATCAAGCCGAGCATCGGGAGCATCTCCAGCATACCGCGGTAGTTCGGCAGAAAAAGAGGCGTCATCGCCTCGAACACATAGCGTCCCGATGCGCGTGCACGCGCGATCAGCTCCTCCGCCTCGGCCAGCGTCGAGGTGAACGGCTTCTCCACGATGACATGCCACCCCGCTGCGATCGCCTGCCGTGCATAGTCAAAATGCGCACTGTTGACAATGCCGAGATAGACGAACTGCGCCTCATGCGCCGCCAGCATTGCGCCGTAGTCCGTCGCCACCTGCGGCACGCCGAACTCTGCGGCGAGTGCACGGGCCTTCTCTCGGCTCTGCGGACGCGCGCAGAGTGTTACGACCTGCACGCCCTCCACACGGCGCAGCGCGGTGAGCGCCTCGCGTGCAATCATCCCTGTGCCGACCACTGCAATCTTCATCAAGATACTTCTCTCCTTAGCACTGTTCCCTGCGATATCCTATATATCTCATTATAACAGGCTGACCCGCGAAAGAAAAGGGTTTGCCGCAGAGGCAAAGCCTCCTGCAGCAAACCCTTCCAAAGCGGATGAAACGATATTCCGTCCGTACTTACTTCATCATGTGCACGGGCTCCATCGCTGCGGGCTTCTTTCCCTGCAGCGCATCGAACGCATCGTTCGCGCGCTCCACATACACGTCGCGGATCATCTTGTTCTCGCCGAGGCCATGGAGATAGGCATCGACCTTAAAGCCCTCGCTCATGAGAATGCTCTTGTGCGAGTCCGGATCATCGCCCGCCATATCGTTGTTGGCATGGTCGCCCGCAACCATCATGATCGGCATGAGCGTCACATTCTTGATCTTGTTTTCCTTGAGCTTCGGAATGACATCCTCGAGGCTCGGCCAGCCCTCGACCGTGTAGACATAGACATTCTTGTATCCGAGCGCATCGAGCTTCGCCTGAATAACGGCGTAGTACGCATTCGAGATATGTGGCGTGCCGTGTGCCATCAGGAGCAGCGCATCGTTCTTGCCCATCTTCGGGAACTGATCGGCGACCGCCTGGATGAACTCTATCACGTCATCCGACTGCTCCTCCTGTCCCTGCCAGTACATGAGGGACGTGCCGCAGGTCATCGTCTTGAACTGATCCTTGTACTCATGGAACACAGCTTTGACGTAGGCGTACTCCATGCCCGGGATGACATCGAGGGAGACGAGTGCCACGCGCGAGTAGCCGTCCGCCTTGAGCTGTGCGAGTGCCTCCTCAGGCGTCGGATACTTCTTGCCCTCGTTCTTGGCAATGCGGTCAATGATGATGTGGGAGGTAAATGCCGTCACGACCTTCACGCCCGGATGCGCCGCCTTGATTGCGTCCACCGTCGCCTCGATCGTCTTCTCACGCGTCTCCTTGAACGTCGTGCCAAAGCTCGTTACGACAATAGCATCCTTGTTCGTATAGTTCATCATCTGCGGATTCTCATACTTGAGGACGCCGATCTCCGATGCCTCCATGAGTGCGGGGGTCGCCGTCTTGACCTCGGGGTTCAGCTCATACGAGGCCTCTGCCGGGCTGTACGAAAAGCCGAGGACTGCCGAGCACGCGAGGGATGCGACCAGCATTTTCTTCCAATTCTTCATCCGAATTCCTCCCATAAAATATAGATAAATAAAGGCTTTCCTGCCAGAGCAAGAAAGCCTCGTGAATCATCTTCACGAATCCCCTTCCTGTCGCTCGCAGGTATGTGGCATGGATGCAGCGCACCCAAAACACGCGGTGGATGTCCAAACAGGCAGTTCTCCTGGCTCGGTTCATTGCTCGTCTGCGCCTTCCCAGGAGTCATGCTCCCAGTGGCAATGCAGATTTGCTCCCCTCACAGTGGCGGGACCGCGCCGGCTCGTCCGGCTTCTCTTTTCAGCGCGCCCAGAGGCGCTGCACCTGTTTCCCATGGTTTTAGTTATGAAAACATATATAGCATACATCGTTATCTAGAAGTTGTCAATCATTTTGCTCGGCTATTTCCATATACAGCTTTATCACAGCGGATTCAGAACAGACTGCCGCCGCATCGAAAAAAAGAGGGGACTCCCCCCTCTACTCCTCCGCCGTGCGCACCGTGCGGTTGATCGTCGTAAGACCGCGATAGACCGTACTGATGTCGATATCGTCGCCGCGCGACTCCATATATTTCTCCAGCTTGCGCTTCACGCGCTGGAGGGCATTGTCGATGGACTTCACCTGACGATGCAGGTCAACCGCAATCTCCTGGTAGGACTTGCCGTCAAGATAGCTCATCAGCACCCGCCACTCGAGGTCGCTGAGGATCTCCTCCATCTTCTGCTCGATATCGACGAACTCCTCACGGCTGATGACCAGTTCCTCCGGATCACTGATCCGCGTGCCCGAGAGCACGTCGAGCAGCGTACGATCAGAGTCCTCGTCATAGATGGGCTTGTTGAGTGAGACATAGGAGTTCAGCGGGATATGCTTCTGCCGCGTCGCTGTCTTGATCGCCGTGATGATCTGACGCGTCACGCAGAGCTCTGCGAAGGCGCGGAACGAGGACAGCTTGTCCTCGCGGAAGTCGCGGATCGCCTTGAAAAAACCGATCATGCCCTCCTGCACAATATCCTCGCGATCAGCGCCGATGAGGAAGTAGGAGCGTGCTTTTGAGCGCACGAAATTACGGTACTTGCTGATGAGATAGTCGAGCGCCTCGTCGCCCGCACAGGTGCGAATCCGTGCCAGCAGCTCCTCATCCGAGTATCCGTCATACATGCTGCTCTCTGCCGCCATCTCCTCGGATTCCTCGTCGCTCTCGTCGAGCTCGGCCGCCTCCAGATCCTCTGCCGCGTCGTCTTCCTCATCCAGCATGGACTTTTGCTTTTCACCGTAGAAAATCATACGATTGCTCCGTCTCTTTCAAAGGATTCCTGCTGGACATCCGCTGCGGGCATCAGTCCCCTCATACAAATGTCCCATTTTCATTATACCGCGCCTCATACGCCTTTTCAACTTCTATTTCATCCGCTGCACCCATCCGTCAAAAAAGGGATGCCTGCACCTCGCGCCAGCTCTCCTGCCGCGCACAACGCACGCGGTCATCCGGCATGCTGTGTCCGATGAGAAAGGGAGAACGCGGATCGTGTAGGCGCAGATTGCGCCATACGCGCTGCGGGTGCGTATTGGCATAGCAATAGCGGCATAGATGCGGACAGGCATCATATGCGCCGATGTCCGCGCCAAGATAGCAGCCGCATTCCCTCCGCTGCTGCTGATAGCGCGGAAAGCGCAGTCGGTGGCCAAGCGCACGCTCGTAGATGTGCGGCATCATGCAGCCGCTCGTATCGGCGCCGAGCGGTGCAAGGTCATCTGCATCTCCGCAGGGATAGACAGTCATACCGTATGCATCTGCCGTCTCAATGATGTATGCACCGAGTTCTCGCCGCTCTGCAGTGGTCACCTCCCGCACATGGGGAAAATTGCGCTGTGTCTTGGTATAGCGCTGAATAAAACTGATGACAACCATTTCGGTTGCTCCCGCGAGAGCTTCCGCTATTTGTCTGAACGCCTGCCGATGAAAGTCCACCGTATATTGCCCGTCAATAAAGACAGGATCATAGCGCCAGCCCACACAGCGCACACCAACAATTTCTGAGAGACGCCGAAAGGCGCGCACAACATCCCGCCAAGGAGGTACATAGGGTTCAATGTCTTTGTCGTAAGGCGTAATCGTGACATACCAGAACTGTCCGAACGGTGCGAGAAGCTCCATATGGGCAAGCATCGGCATCGGATTCTTTGTGCAGAATCCGACGAGATCAATAACAGACGGATCAAGGCGGTAGCGTGTAACCTGCACCGGATCATAGGGATTGCGCACACAGACCGCGCCCGCGCGCAGACGATTCGCCAGCCACAGGGCGTAGAATGCAGGGATATCCGTGCGCATTCCTGTATTGAGGATCATATGCTCCCTCCTCTTTTTCTAGAATAGCATACATCCGCGTAAAGATAAATCCCCGGCAGCTGCAGCTGCCGGGGATTTTGATGTCAGAAATGCTCAGAGATAGCGAATATAGATATAGATGTTTGCAATGGCAATGGTAAACGTCATGATAGGCAGTGCGACCTTCATAAAGCCGATGAAAGAGATCGGCCGTCCGCGCTGGGCCGACATCGAGGCAACGACGACGTTCGCACTTGCGCCGATGAGCGTTCCGTTGCCGCCGAGACACGCACCGAGCGCCAGCGACCACCAGAGCGGGTCGAGATTCGTGAGTCCCATCGAGCCCATGTCCTGAATGAGGGGGATCAGCGTCGCGACAAAGGGAATGTTGTCGATGAAGGCGGACGCGAATGCACTCATCCACAGGATGAGAACCGCCGTCGCCTCGACATCACCGCCCGTCGCCTTGATCGCCTCGGCCGCGAGCATACGGATGACGCCTGTCTCCACGAGTGCACCGACGAGGATGAAGAGACCGCCGAAGAAGAAGATGGCAGGCCATTCGATCTTTGAGAGCACCTTGACAATCTTCTCTTCGTCCTCCGTCGCCGTGAGGAGCAGCAGGAGACCTGCACCCGAGAGTGCGACCGTTGCGGACTCGAGGCCGAGACTGCCGTGCAGGACGAAGAGGGTGATCGTGAGGAAGATGACTGCGAGGCATTTCTTCAGCAGGACATGATCCGTGATCTGTGCATCTGCAGGCAGACGCATAATCTTCTCCTGCAGCTCTGGCTGTGTGTGCAGTTCCTTATGGTAAAGCGCAATAAGGATGAATTGCACAAAGATAAAGATAATTACCGAAATCAACGTCAAGTTGTCAACAAAATCCATGAAATCCAGGCCGACGGCACTGCCGATCATGATGTTCGGCGGGTCTCCGATGAGCGTTGCCGTGCCGCCGATGTTCGAGGACAGGATCTGCGAGATGAGATACGGCATGACATCGACCTTGAGCTGCGAGGTAATGCTGAACGTGATGGGTACGGTGAGCAGCACCGTCGTAACGTTGTCAAGCAGTGCCGAGCAGACCATCGTAATGGTCGAGAGCACAACGAGGAGCGCGACAGGACGCGCCTTGACCTTCTGCGCCGCCCAGATGGCGAGATAGTTAAAGAGCCCCGTCTCGCTCGTGATGTTCACAATGATCATCATGCCCATAAGCAGCCCCAGGGTATTGAAGTCAATGTGGTGGACAGCGGTCTCCTGGTCGATGATGCCGAAGAGTATCATGAGCATCGCGCCGAACAGACCGACAATGGTGCGGTGCACCTTCTCAGAGATGATGAGCGCATACGCAGCGACAAAGATGACAATCGCTGCAATGGTTGCATTTTCCATCATTACACATCCTTCTTCTCGTTACGAAGAGATCGCTCACGTCGCCGTGATGATCACCTGACGCCCCTTGCGCGCAATTTTCAGCCGCGGGCTCGTGACGCCTTCCTGTGCCAGCGTCAGCCGCAGTTCCAGCAGCGCGCGTCCGAGCTCCTCCGTCTGCGCAGAGGTCAGCCCCGCGCGGGCGAGATCGGCGGGCGGTTCGGGCGGCTGCACGCGGGCGCGTTCCGCCTCCTGCCGTTCCCGTTTCAGCAGCGCCTCTGCGAGAGTTTCCTCCTCCTCGAAGCCCTGCATCATATCCTTGTCCGATCTGTTCTTGGGTATCTTTGCCACGGCAAGCCTCCTTATGCCGCCATCCGCAGGGCGGCACGCCCGCCGTCCGGTACAGGACTCACTTCATCTTGCTCCATGAGTCCTTCAACCCGACGACGCGGTTGAACACTATATGATCCGGTGTTGTGTCCGGGTCAACAACGAAATAACCGACGCGCAGGAACTGGTAGTGTGTGCCTGCTGCCGTGAGACGGACGCTCGGCTCAACCTTTGCATCCGTGAGAATCTCAAGCGAGTGCGGATTCAGCGCGTCAATGAAGTGCGCCGGCTCCTCCGCGTCCTCCGGCTCCTCACGCAGAAGGCTCTCGTAGAGACGCACCTCCGCCGTCAGCGCCTGCTCTGCCGCAACCCACTGGATCGTCCCCTTGACTTTGCGGTCAGCGGCAGGACCGCCGCTCCGCGTCTCGGGATCGTAGGTGCAGCGCAGCTCCGTGATTTCGCCTGCCGCATCCTTGACGACCTCTTCGCATTTGATGATATAGGCATGCTTGAGACGCACCTCGCCGCCGGGCTTCAATCGGAAGAATTTCTTCGGTGCGTCCTCCATAAAGTCCTCGCGGTCGATGTAGAGCACGCGGCCAAACGGCACATAGCGCTGCCCGCCATGGGTCGGACTGTTCTCCGCGAGAAGATACTCCGTCTCACCCGCCGGATAGTTCGTAAGGACGAGCTTTACGGGGCGCAGCACAGCCATAATGCGCGGCGCATTTCGGTTCAGCTCATCACGGACGCTGTGCTCGAGCATGGCAGAGTCCACCGTACTGTTGCTCTTGGCGACACCGATCTCCTCACAGAACGCACGCACGGCCGCAGGCGGATAGCCGCGGCGGCGCATCCCCGAGATGGTCGGCATGCGCGGATCGTCCCACCCGCGTACATGCCCTTCCTCCACGAGTTGACGCAGTTTGCGCTTGCTCGTGATCGCCCCTGAGAGGTTGAGCCGTGCGAACTCGATCTGACGCGGACGCTCCCCCGCGGGGAAGCCGAGCGCCTCAAGCAGCCAGTCGTAGAACGGCCGATGCTCCTCGAACTCGAGGGTACAGAGCGAGTGCGTGATGCCCTCAATGGCATCCGAGAGCGGATGCGCAAAATCGTACATGGGATAGATGCACCATGCATCGCCCGTGCGGTGATGATGCGCGTGCGCGATGCGGTAGATGACCGTGTCGCGCATGACAAGGTTCGGTGATGCCATGTCAATCTTCGCGCGGAGAACACGCGTCCCATCGGGAAACTCGCCCGCACGCATACGCGCGAATAGGTCGAGGTTCTCCTCCACAGTACGGCTGCGGTAGGGACTCTCCCGACCCGGCTCGGTCAGTGTCCCGCGATAGGCACGAATCTCGTCCGCCGTGAGATCATCCACATAGGCAAGTCCCTTTTTGATCAGCTCTGCTGCATATTCATACAGCTGCTCGAAGTAGTCGGATGCATAGAATCGGCGGTCGCCCCATGAGAAACCGAGCCAGCGGATGTCCTCTTGAATCGAGTCCACATACTCGACATCCTCCTTCGTCGGATTCGTATCGTCAAAGCGCAGGTTGCACAGTCCGCCGTAGTCCTGCGCCACACCGAAGTTGAGGCAGATGGACTTTGCGTGCCCGACATGCAGATAGCCGTTCGGCTCGGGAGGAAAACGCGTATGGATGCCCGCTGCATGCCGCCCCTGCTGCAGATCATCGTCGATAATGTTGCGGATGAAATTCGATGTCCTTGCTTCTGCCATGTCCCTACCTCTCGATCCGTATAATTCCAATCAATCGTTTTGTGCACAGCACCGTTCAATATAGGCACGCAGACGTGCAACACCCTCGGCAATTCCCTCCTGCACCGGAAGACTCTCAATAAATGCATCCACATAGCCGCGTTCCACAATGCGGCGCAGTGTCCACATAAAATTGATGTCATAGACCCACATGAGACGCACGATCTTGCGGTCTCCATGCGTGCGCAGACGGTAGTAGTCCGCCTGTCGTCCCGCCGCGAAGTCCGCCACAAAGGCAGGACTGACCTCCTGTGCTGCATCCGACGGCACAAAGTTCGGTGCTTTCTCCGCCCCATCGGGCGCGAGAAACGGCAGAAGGACGCGATAGATGTCAAGCTTATCTGCATCGCGGATGAGCTTCGCAAAAAAAAGCTTTCGCTCATCGTCCGTCGGTGCAATTTCCTTCTTATTGTGGTACTTGACGGCGAAGCGCACCATATCCGCATCCTGCGGGCTGAGGCGATCCAAAAAGTCTACTTCCTCCGCGAGAACCTTCAGTCCGAGCTCCGCATGATCCTCCGACACGGCATCGTTGAACGTCT
This sequence comes from uncultured Selenomonas sp., assembly GCA_963518105.1. Lineage (GTDB taxonomy): Bacteria > Bacillota > Negativicutes > Selenomonadales > Selenomonadaceae > Centipeda. The sequence goes on along the minus strand of CAUQID010000011.1, from coordinate 52,285 downwards.
GATAGACGGCGTACTGACGAAACCGCCCGACATCGTGAAAGAGCCCGATCATCTCGGCAAGCGCCGTATCATGCGCATCACAGCCGAGGTGCTTTGCCAGTGCCCGTGCATTGGCGGTCACATAGCCCGTGTGGATCTCCTTCAGCCGAATGCCGACCATGACCGCAGGATCATCAGTGCGGAAGGAACGCATATAGGCATGCATCCAGCGATGCATCTCGCGCAGGAATTCCTGCATCTGCGTGCCTCCTTTCACATACCCGCCGCGTGCTCAGCATACAGCGTCATCGAAATCCGTCGCGATAAGTGTTGCCTGCACGCTGCCCTCCATCTCCGGCTGAACAACCAGTCCGGCGATGACGTTGACCGCGGGGTGTGCACTCCTGCGAATGCAGTGCACCGCCTCATCCACATCACGCAGACTCATCGACGGACCGCCAATGAGGTTCAGTACAACCCCGCGCGCACCTGTGACACTGCGGTCGATGAGCGGACTCTCCATCGCCCACTGCACCGCCTTCTGCGGCGATGCACCCGTACCGATGGCGAGAAGTGTTTCACTCGAAGTGCTCTGGTGGAAAATGGTCGTCACATCGGAGAAATCGACATTGATGATCCCCGTCGTGAGGATCAGCTCTGCCACGCAGCCGACCGTCTGCCGCAGCACCTCATCCGCAAGAGCAAAGGCGTCGACGAACGAGAGCGCGCGGTCGGGCGCGAGTTTCAGCAGATTATCGTTGCGGACGGTGATGAAGGCATCCGTATATCCCTGCATCCGCGCGATGCCCGCCTGTGCTGTCTGCATCCTGCGCGGCATCTCGAAGTGAAACGGCGTCGTGACGACACCGATAGAGAGGATCCCCATATCGTGCGCGATCGCAGCGACAACAGGCGCTGCCCCCGTACCGAGTCCGCCGCCCATCGTCGCTGCGATGATGACGAGATCCGTCCCCGCAAGGAGCGTGCGGATCGCCTTCTCCTCCATGCGTGCCGCCTCTGCGCCGAGAGCAGCCTGACCGCCCGTGCCGCGCCCGCCGGTCAGCGATGTGCCGATGGGCAGGACTGTGATCCCCTCCCTGTGCAGCAGCTTCAACTGCCGCAGATCGGAGTTGATCCCGGCGAGCGTAATGTCGAGATCGTATTTCTCCCGCACACAGCGGACAATATTGTTGCCGCCGCCGCCGACGCCGATCACCTTGATCGTGATCTTCGGTTTGATGATGCCATCTGCCGGCATATACATACTCCTGTCGAAGAACCGATAAATGAACCTATCCCGCAGGACGCAGCTCTCTGCCGCGCAGCTGCGCGACGAGTGCCCCGCCGAGGAGAAGCCCGCAGCCGAGAAGCTGGATGCCGCTCATCGTCTCGCCGAGCACCAGCCATCCCGACACAGCGGCGAACACCGCCTCGAGCGAAAGGAGCACCGATGCCTGCGTCGGCGCGACGTATGCCTGCCCGAGAATCTGACAGGTATAGGCGACGCCGCAGGAGAGAATCCCCGCATACAGGATGGGGAGAGCCGCCTGCCATACATCCGCCCACCCGCAGGTCTCATAGAGTGCGGCGAGCACAGCATTCCCAAGCGTACAGATCAGCATCTGCATCAGACAGAGCTCGATGGCATCCACCGCGCGCGCATAGCGGTCAATGAGCAGAATCTGTGCCACCCAGAAAAAGGAAGAGACAAAGGAGAGAACATCGCCCCTATTGAGCGTCAGTACACCATGCGCAGAGAGAAAATAAAGGCCGGCAAAGGCGAGCAGCGCACCGCACCACTGCAGTGCCCGCACCCGCTGTCCGAGGAGTGCGGCGGCAATGGGAACGAGCACGATGTAGAGCGTCGTGATGAACGCCGTCTTGCCCGCCGTCGTATAGAGAAGCGCTACCTGCTGCAGCGTCACCCCCGCGAACATCGCCAGCCCCACGGGGATACCCGCGCGAAATCCCGAGCGGAACGTCCCCGCACGCTGGTCGCTCGCCCGCTTGCTGCGGTAGAGATACCAGAGCACCCAGATGGACAGTGTGCCGATCGCAAAGCGCAGTGCCGCATAGGTATACGGCCCCAGCCCCTCCATCCCGAGGATCTGCGCCACGAAGGTCGTCCCCCAGAGCACCGACGCTGTCAGCAGCAGCAGGCAGCCGCGCAGGTGCATCCTAGAGCACCTTCGACAGGAAGCTGCGCGTGCGCTCCTCCTGCGGATGCTCGAACACATCGCGCGGTGTGCCGGACTCGATGATGCGCCCCTCGTCCACGAACAGCAGGCGGTCGCCCACCTCGCGGGCAAAGCCCATCTCATGCGTCACAATGACCATCGTCATACCCTCGCGTGCGAGCGCACGCATGACATCGAGCACCTCGCCGACCATCTCGGGATCGAGCGCTGAGGTCGGCTCGTCAAAGAGCATGACCTTCGGATGCATCGCGAGGGCACGCGCGATGGCGACGCGCTGCTGCTGTCCGCCCGAAAGATTGTCTGGGTAGGCATCCGCCTTTTCGGCAAGACCCACGCGTGCAAGCAGCTCCCGTGCCGTCTTCTCAGCCTCATCGCGTGCGATGTGCTTCACCTTCGTCGGCGCGAGCATGATATTCTCGAGCACCGTCATGTGCGGGAAGAGATTGAACCGCTGGAACACCATGCCGACCTCTTCGCGCACCTTGTTGATATTCGCCTCGCTCGAGAGCGTGATACCGTCAACGATAACCTCACCCGCCGACGGCTCTTCGAGGTGGTTCATGCAGCGCAGCAGCGTACTCTTGCCCGAGCCCGACGGGCCGATGATAACAACGACCTCCTTCTCCGCGATAGAGAGATCAATGCCCTTTAGAACCTCATCCGTACCGAACGCCTTGCGCAGCCCCTTTATCTCAATCATGGACGCGATACCTCCGTTCCAGATACGCCACAAAGCGTGAGATGGTCAGTGTCATCACGAGATAAATCACGGCGACGCTCATCCAGATCTCAAACGAGCCGTAGGTCTTTGCGATGATGAGCTGTCCGCGCCGCGTCAGCTCCTCGAACCCGATAACCGAAACGAGGGACGAATCCTTGAGCATCGCGATGAACTCGTTGCCGAGCGGCGGAATCACGCGCTTGAACGCCTGCGGCACGATGATGTAGCGCATCGTCTGCAGCCACGTCATGCCGAGCGAACGCCCCGCCTCCATCTGTCCCGCATCCACCGACTGGATGCCCGCACGGAAAATCTCCGCCACATACGCACCCGAGTTGATGCCGCACGCCGAGATGGCGGCGATGAAGGGGTCGATGCGCTGTCCCGTGATGATCGGCAGTGCAAAGTAGAAGAGGAAGATCTGCACGAGCAGCGGTGTGCCGCGGAAGAACTCCACATAGACCTCCGCCAGCATCCGCAGCGGACGCAGCTTCGAGATGCGCGCTACCCCCACGATCAGACCGATCACGAAGCCGATCGCCGTCGAGAGCGCCGTAATCTGTATCGTAACCCCCGCGCCCACGAGCAGCAGAGGAAACGAGTTGACCACCAGATTCATGTCAAAACTCATAAACTCATCCATTCTCTCCAAGGAAATCTGCGATTCCCATAACACTCCTGCATAAATAGCCGTTCTTCATATTATATTTCAATCAAAGTGCGCTGTCAATAAATTCGCGCTCTTTGTCAGCCGTGATCTCACGCCAATGCACACGTCCAAATCTCACGGTGCATATCCCTTGACTTGTCCCATTCGTTGTACGGCTCGCTCTTCGTCAAGTGAAAGCCATATTCGGCATAGAGATGCCGTGCCGGCTGCAGGAGATCGAGCGTCCCGAGAAAGAGCTCATGATAGCCGTGTTCCCTGCAGAAGCCAAGGGCCTCTTCCAACAGACGACGCCCAAGCCCCCGTCCCTGCACATCCATATCCACGCCGAGCCAGCGCAGCTGCGCACGGTGCTCTCCTTTTCGGACAACCGCAATATCGCCGACCATCCTGCCGTCCATCTCTGCAATCCACATCTGGCTGCCCGCCGTATCATCGTACAGTTCCGCCATCCCGCGCAGCATCTCCTGCTCATAGAATCCGTTGAAGCCATACTGCCGCTTGTAGAGATCGTATTGAAAGAGGCAGACTTTGCTCGGATCTCCCGGCTGATAGGTGCGCAGTGTTATCTCATGCATCATATCATTTTCTCCATCATACAGAATGAATTTTCCCCCACAAGCACGCCGAAGGGACGCAGCTCATGGGGGAACTGTTGATTATAGCGCAGCGGAGATTTCGCCGGCATCAAAGCTTCTTCGACAGTGCCTCGATGTTGTCCGACATTGCCTTTGCCTCCTCGACAGAGGCGCTGATCTCCTTCATGTTCGCTGCCTGATTCTCAATCAAATCGTTGATGGACTTAATGCGGTCGGCAATATGGCTTGCCGCCTTCTCCATGGATTCGAGCGCCTCGAAGATCTTACTTGCGGCATCACGGCTGCTGTCAGCAAGCTTTCTGACCTCCTCCGCCACAACGGAGAAACCGCGTCCTGCCTCGCCCGCGCGTGCAGCCTCGATAGAGGCATTCAGAGAGAGAAGGTTCGTCTGCTTCGAGATCGTCATGACCAGCTCGGACATCTTGAGCGTATTCTCCGTCTGACTGCGCGTATCCTCTGCCGCCTGCGTGATCTCCTCCTGCACCTGCAGAATCTCGCCCGTGCGCTCCGTCGTCTGGCTCACACTCTCCGTAATCGCATCAATCGACGCATACAGACTGCTGAGCATCGTCTCAAGCTCGCCATAGAACTTCTCTTTCTTCTGTGACGTCTGATCGAGCACCTCCGATTTCCGCTTTTCCTCGTCGATATCGACAAAGACGCCGATGATCTCCTCGGGATGCCCGCTCTTATCGCGCACGACATTTCCAGAGGCATGATACCAACGGTAGCTGCCGTCGTGCACCTTCAGTCGATAGTCCACGTCATAGGGCGTGCGTCCGCTGAGATCCTTGATGCACTTCGTAAAGGAGCTGAACGTCCCGTCCACATCGTCCGGATGCAGACGTGAGCTCCACGACTCGATGGTGTTCGGGAAATCCGACTCTCCGCGGAATCCGACCATACGGCGGAACTCATCCGACCAGATCGCATAGGCAATGCTGAAGTCCGGATTGATCTTCATGTACCACATCCCAGACTTGACCGCCTCATTGACCGTGCGCAGACGGAACCTCTGGTACTCCAGCTCCTCGTTCATGCAGTCGATCAGCACGTTCAGCTCCTCTGCGAACGGCTTCCCTGTGCCGACCTTCGCAAACAGCGCATTCTTCTCGTGCCCCTCCGCAATCGCGCGGATCGTCTCAGACAGCTCCTGCATTCCAGCTGCCGCCTCCCTGTTCTTGTCAACCATGATGTTCCCCTCCCAAATCCCAATACTTCCCGCCATTATAGACATTGTACCACACTCCCCCACAGATGCAAGCAAAAAGAGACCGCTGCACGAAGCTATTTCAGCCTCGCATAGTGATCTCTTCTCCGAGATGCCCCGCCTATCCGGCAGGACAGTCCCAACTAGCGGATGATACGCAGATTAGGCTGCAGCCTCCTTGCTCCAGAGTTTTGCCATCAGATCCGGGTACACTTCGTTCAGATGCTCCTGAATCTGATTCAGCAGCGCCGCAATCAATGCGGGTTCGAACTGCTCCACGCCAGACGGAATACTGCACGTCAGCAGCACATTTCCTGCAGCATCGCTGCTGTACTTGAGCATACGGTATTCATCGTTCAGTGCATTCAGGTATACCGCAACCCGTTCCTTTTTCTCTTCGGTTACAATCTGCGCAGCCACCTCGAGCTGAATCACAGTATATACACTGTCATCGACCAAGATCATGAACGGCAGACTCTGCCCCTGCACCGGAAGATTGCTGCGGAACACATGCGCGTGCGCCGCATCTCCCGCCTCATGCAGATCGACCCCGCTGATCTGCTCCGCCTCCATATACGCTTTGAACACAGCCGCCTTTTTTTCTGCAACCGACTGCCCTGCCGCCTGTGCTTCCTTTACCTCTTTACTCATCATATTTCCTTTCGTTAAACAAAACGCACCGTACGAACTCCCCGCCGACAGACAGGATGTCCTGGCTGTCGGACGGGTATCGCCTTTAGAAATTCCAGCGAACACCGGCATCAACGCGCCAGTCCGTCTTGACATCGCCGGCAAAGGTCTTTTCAAAGTCTCCGTAGACGTTGCACTTGTCGCTGACCTTCACCGTACCGCCAAGGAGGAGACCGATCCAGGTGTCCTTACTATCCTGGTGCGTGCTCTTCCAGCCGCTCACACCATCCGAATAGTCTGTTCCCAGCGCACCCGCGAACTCATGGTAGAGCGAGACCTTCGTGAACCATGTGCTGCGTGACGTCTCCTGCCCAAAGCCGAGTCCGAAACGTCCAACGAGACTGTCCATGGAGCCTTGACGCACATGCATCTTCTGCCCGACATAATCCGTCTCGCCCGTGTAGTTGACACCATTGAGATGGCTGTAAATCATTTCAACCTGCGGCTCAAAGAAGATGCCGCCCTTCTTCACGAAACGTCTGCCGTACTCAGCCGAGACAGAGCCGCCCCATGTACTGAAATCGCCCTTGACATAGTGGTTGTACTCGTTGTAGACCGAATACTTGTTTTGGAGACGTCCGACCTTGGCAATAAGATCGACATACTGACCGGATTTCCCTGTCCACGTGCCGTAGACCCCGAGGTTTCCTTCCTTGTTATCGCCGCTGCCCTGCGCATAGCTTGAGCTGCCGCTCATATAGCTGCCCGCAATACCAACGCGCCATGCAGGAGCAACCTGCTTGTCATAGCCGACCTGAATGGTCGAATAGTTCATGTTGAAGTTGGCATTATCCTTGTTGCTCGAGGACTTGCCGCGATAGACACGCGCCCAGATACCGGCAGACTCCGGCGATAGGCGCAGATCGCCCATGCGTTTCATGAGGTCATTTGCCTCTGCACGCCACGCCATCGTCGAGACGGTCATGGCCGACTTGACGCCGCTCATCAGCTTCGTTTCATAGTCTCCGTACTCAATCTTCGACTGCGGCTTCGGTGCAGGAGTCGGTGGTTTCTGCTCCGGCTTTGCTTCCGGTTTTGGCTGCGCAGGTTGTGCCGGCGCAACCGGTGCACTGCCCTGCAGCGAGCCTTGCCCATTGGATGCGGCCCAGCCCATAGCCGCCGTTTTCAGCGTCCGGGAAGATGCAGTCAAACCTTCAGAGATGGTCGCCTCTCCCTTTAGATTCCTCTCTCCGCCGGCGTAGCCGTCGTAGTAGAGTTTGCCCGCGAGTGCATTCAGCGTCTTGCGGACGGCGGTCTCATCATGGAGATTGACGCCGTTGCTGTCCGTTACCATAGTGACGGAAGAACCGGCTGCAGCCTTCTTGATATGCACATCACCCGCCTGATAGTTTGCAGCTTTCGTCCCGTCATTGACATGCTCATAGACAAGGCGCATATTTCCGCTGTAATTGTCAATCGTCAGCTTGTGCGGATCGCTCTGCTTGAGGATTCCCTTGTCAGCGTCCAGACGCGTGACACGGCTGTCCATCGAGATGCCCTTCTCCTTCGACCCGGTCTCCTTCTTATGATGGTAGCCCGTGCCGACCTGCTTGTGTTCCCACGTCGCTCCGTTGGCAAGACGCATGGATACGTCGCCGGGGTTATAGCCCCATTTGCCCGTCGCACCATCCAGAATGCCGTTGATGTCGGTCGAGACCAATCCCTTAAAGAAGGATTCCTTATTGTTGAGCCCCAGTACAACATGTCCGCCGCCCTCGGCGCTGATGTCGCCCGTGATCTGAACAGGACGCTTCTCCGATGTTGCCGAGACGCTTCCATCGTCATTCAGTTTCGCATTGACGAATACCTTGCCGTGGTCGTATGCCGCAATCGAGGCCACATCCGTGCCCTTGATGATGCCGCCGCCGATGGATACCCGTGCGCCATGCGATTCTACCGCACGCCACATCTTCGAGTCTATATCGACCAGTCCTTTGATGTCGACCTCTGCGCTGCCCATGTTCTTGCGCGCTTCAATCGCTCCAAAGTCCTCACCCGTCTCTTTGACGCGGATCTTTACGGCATGCGCCGGATCATCATCGTTCTCAATGACGAGTTTCGCTGCGCCTTTGCCGCTCTTATGTCCTGCACTGCCGGGATAGCCCATGACGAAAATGCCGCGTCCATACAGGCTTCCGGACGGATCAGACTCGATGTTCATCCCCTTGACATTCTTGATCGTCAATGTGCCGCTGTATACGGTGATGGCGTTCGGGGTATGCTCCCACCCCGCCTTCGGTCCCTGTCCAGGCAGCAATCCATGTCCGCCGGGACCCGCCTTGATGCCGAGACGATGTCCCGTCATGTCGATTGTGCCGTTGACATCTCCATTCCAGTAGATCGTGCCGAATTTGTTGTCCTTTGCGGACGTGACAGGTTTGTCTGCTGCCTTCGTCACAAGGTTGATGTCGCGGTTGAACGTGTAGTTGCCGTTGCCGTCGTAGACGCCCTTGCCCTTCCAGTATGCCTTGGCATCATTCGCATCGAATTCGCCTTCCGCAATCTGTTTCTCGATGGTCTCCCCCGACAGCGGCGCTGTGTCTTTCGACTTTACATACGCACGCCCGTTGGATGCCCAGTAGTCAAGGTCGAGCTGCTGCGATACTGCAGATCCAGTCAGTCCTTCGGCGATCGCCGCCTTGCCCGAGAGGTTGCGCTCTCCGCCGACGTAGCCGTCATAGTAGAGTTTGCCCGCGAGTGCATTCAGCGTCTTGCGGACGGCGCTCTCATCATGGAGATTGACGCCGTTGCTGTCCGTTACCATGGTGATGGAGGAACCCTTCGCAGCATGCCCGATATGAGTGTCGCCGTAGAACTTCTTCGGATCTTTATGCTGGACATCGCTGCCGTAGTCCTCTGTCTGTGTCCCGTCATTGACGTGCTCATAGACGAGACGCATATTCCCGAGGAATTCGTCGATGATGATATTGCGCCGATCCTTCTGACGGATGATGCCGCCATCGGCATTCAGTCGGGTGACACGGCTGTCGCCGATCTCTGCCTGACCGTTTTTATCCATGCCCGTGCCGGACTTCACATGCTCCCATGTTCCGCCGTTGCGGAGTGTGAGATAGCCGTTGCCCTTCGCCAATTCCCAGTAGTTGGACGGCCATGTGTGCAGATCGGTCGTAAAGAGTCCCTTGAGAACGGATTTTTTCGTTGTAAGACCGATATAGGCAGCCGCAGAGTTTGCCTTGACCTGCACATCGCCCTCAATCTGCACATCGCGGTTTGCATCCATCGGAACGATGTTGCCTGCGCCGTCCATATCGGCATTGATCTTTGCTGTTCCGGGCGAGTTGACATAGAGCGCAGCCTTGCCCTTCGAGGTAATCCTGCCGCCGCCGATGGTGAGCGTTCCAGCATCGACAACCACGCCCTGCGGCGCATTGATATCGACATCTCCGTCGATGGTCAGACGTGCCGCATTGTTATAGCTCTCGAGGAAGATTCCCTTATCTCTGGATGTAATCTTCACGGCGTTGTCTGCTGCGTTTTTGATATGGAGGTTGGCAGCTCCCTTATCCCGATCAGCGACCAGATGGATGCCGTTGTTCTGTGCATCAATTGTCGTCTTGCCGAGTGCCTTCATCTCGAGTGTGCCGCCATTCACAAGAATACCGGTCGACTCATCTCCGCGGCGCTCGCCGGACTGTGTATGAACATTTCCCTCTCCTGTCGTGATAGAGAGCGCATGTCCGTTCATGTTGATGCTGCCGTTCTTTCCCTTGCCCCACATGATGCCACCAAAGTCATAACGGCTGTATTCGTTCAGAGCCTTGACCGGTTTTCCGCCGAGCGTGGGAGAAAATACTGCATCCCCCGTAAAAGTATAGTTAGAGCCGCTGCGAACGCTCTGTGTATCCCAGTAGCGCTGTTCGCGGGCAGCACCGCTCCAATCACCCTCCGCGATCTGAGCGCCGTTGCCGATATCCTCCTTGACACTGCCCTGTCCGCTTGACAGGAACGTGATATCCGCCAACTTCTTCGATGCGGACGAGGAGGTCAGCCCCTCGGCGATCATCGCCTTGCCCTTTAGATTATGCTCAGCAGCTGCTGCGTCGTAGTAGAGTTTGCCGGCAAGCGCATTCAGTGTCTTATGAACGGCGGACTCATCTGCCGTATTTACCTGTCCGGCATCCGTGACAACGGTCATCTCTGCATGCTCCGCCGCGCTCTTGATATGCGTATTGCCCGCCTTGTAGTGCGCCGCCTCTGAGCCGTTGCCTTCGTGTTTGTAGAACAGCTTTGCCTTGCCCTCAAAGCGATCGATCGAGAGATCCGCCGTGTCATTCTGATGGATCTCACCGCCGTCTGCCTTCAGATGCGTCAGATGGCTCTTTGCGATATTGCCGGTGCCGGCAGACTGGTTCTCCCAGCGCGCACCGCGGGAGAGCAGGAGACGGGCGCTGCCTGTACCGCCGATCTTCCCCTTAAGATAGGAGCGTTCGGTTGTGAGTGCGGCATCAAAGGAGCTGCCGTTCCCCTCGACCGACACATTGCCGTCAATACTGACATCGCGCTCTGTCGAGGCAGCCTGCAGATCGCTGCTGCCTTCCTTTGCATTGATGAACACCTTACCGCCGGTTGAGATCTCCGCTGCTTTCGCATCTTTTCCGGCGGACAGGCGTCCGCCGCCGAGACGGATCTCACCGCCATACGATGCCTTGAGGAGATTGTCCTGATCCTGCTCGATATCGACAAGGCCCTTGACATCCACGAGGGCTTTCTTAGGACCGGCACCCTTTGCCTGAATCGCAGCGCCCTTTTCACCGCTCGTGGTATTGCGGATCTTGACCGCATGTCCGGCCTCATTGTCAATGATGACCTTGCCGTCTCTCTTGCTGGTCGCCATGGCATAGATACCATTGTCAGCCCGCTTCGTGCCGCTGATATTGATATCCACACCGCCCGCATTCCGGATCTCAAGCGTCCCGGCAGCAACGGTGATGCCGCTGGCATATTTCTGGTCATTGTCGGCCGTACTGTTCAGCGTCAGACGATGTCCCCGCATATTCACCGTCTTGGGATCGGAGGAGGACTCCTCATCCACAACGATACCACCGGTATAGTACCGCTGGACCGCGAGAGCATCACCGGCGCTCGATTTCGTGCGGATGATCACATCCTTGCCAAAGGTATAGTGCCCTTCATCATCGCCATAGCCCTGCTTCTTCCACGTCTCACTCAGATCCATGCTGTCAAAGCCGACCTCTGCGATCTGCTGCGTCGTATCGAGTACATCAGGTGCAGCAGGTACAGACGGCTGTCCCGGCGATGCCCCCGGCACAGAGGGCTTTGGCAGCGCCGGCAGCGGTGCTGCATCCCTCCCCGTAGCACTGCCCTGCCCATTCGCCGCAGAGAAATTCATGCCCTCGACCTTGCGCTCTGCCGACGAGGCAGTCAGCCCCTCAGCGAGCATGACCCGCCCTGTGAGGTTCTGCTCACCGTTCTTTGCAGCATCGTAGTAGAGCTTTCCTGCAAGTGCATTGAGCGTCCGGTGTACAGCGTCCGCATCCGTTGCGGTAACACCTGTATGGTCAGTGACCATCGTGACGGCAGAATTCGCCGCCGCCTTTACGATATGGGTATCGCCCGCCGCATAGTCCGAGGCCTGCGTGCCGTCGCCCGTATGTCGGTAATAGATCCTCTGCCGGCCTGCATAGTCGTCAATCGTCAGACTGCCCGTATCATTCTGAAAAATATGGCCCTCATTGCCGTCTGTACTAGAGAGCCGTGCAAGCTGCGTGCCGCGCCCGCCGTTCGTCGTATCCCATGACGCGCCGTTCTTGAGGTAGAGAGTCGTCTTTCCTGCGGCGGCGCTCTCAGTTCCGCCTGTCCACTTGGAGGCGGCACCATTCAGACCAAGGTACACCTCGCTGTTCTTGTTCGTATGGATTGAGCCGGCAAGCTCCGTCTTTTCCGTGCCTGCATCCGTCCCTGCCTCATTGACGCCGAAATAGACCTTGCCCGTCCCCTTGCTCTGCAGCCACATGAGCCAATGGTTGCGTGCTGTGTTATCCGCAATCTTGAGCGTACCGCCGCCGATGCGGACCGTGCTGTTTTCAGCACTGCCAAAGTCGTCGCCGAACTGAATCCCGCGCTGAATCTTCGGATCCGCAATATCCACGCTGCGGATATTGATGGTGTTGTTCTTGCCGCTGACGTGGATGCCGTATGTACTCGGCGCTGTCGGATCCCCCTCTCCACGCTCCGTCCATTCGTGATGGACAGCACCCGAGCGCATAGAGAGCGTACCGTTGAGATTCAGCGTTGCGTTGCCGGGTGCCCAAACCCCGCGCACATACTCCGTGCCGCCCCACAGCTCGTCAATATGGACATCCGCATTGATGTCGGCTCGCATCGGTTTTTTCGCGTACTCATCAAAGCGAATGCCGCTCACCGCACCGCCCTTTTTCTGCGAGTCATTCCAACCGCCGTGTGCCTTAATCGTGATGCGACCGTTTCCCGCTGACGGGTTACTCCTATTGCTGTCGATGGTGAGCGTCGAGCCATTGCGGATCTGGAGCCCCGATGCACGGTTCTCATAGCTCTTGAGGTTGCGAATGTCCAGCGTCAGATTATGCCCCGCCATATCGAGCGCAAGAGATCCATTCGCATAGACCGCACCAAACCCCGCCGACGTATTTCCCTTAAAAGTATCCTTGTTCGTCGTGACCGTTGTATCCTCGGTCAGCGCCAGATCCTCCTTGATCGGTCCTTGCTCTGCCGCCCATGCCGGTGCCTGCCATGCGCCCGCGAGCAGAGCAGCGGTAATCCCGAATGCAAGTTTGCGCATACGCGCCGTTTTCTTCATGTTTTCTCCTCTCGTTTGATATGAACCACAGGACGCAGGCCGGCTGCATCCGACCCGTTTCCTGTATCAATCACACTATCTGCAGTGATGCTAGAACCCAATCAGCTTCTCATATATCGGCATATCTCACACCCCTCTATACAGAAAAGCGCGACACAAAAGAAACACCTGACCCTATCTCCGGCAGCGGCATTCCAGCCCGCTCCGCATACGGTCTGCTGTGCATCATCTTGTATCGCGCAAGTGATATACAATAAGAAAGACAGGCGGCACTCTGACTCGGTTCATTGTTCTGCCGTCTCTTTGTGAGAGAATTACGACGGCAGGACTCCCCATACAGCTGCGGAACAGCTCCGGAGTCGCACCGGATTCCCCGCGTTCTGCTTCCTACGCTATGCAGTTGTAGCCTGCGCAGCGCCCCATGCAGGAACACCGCACAAAAATCTGGATGTGATTAGAAACTCTGCTCGACACCGATCATGAAGCTGCGCCCGGGGGCCGTCCACCACTGACCAGCATACCCGTATGGCAGATTCGAGCGCTCAGCATAGAACTGATTGAAAATATTGTTTGCCTTTAGATAGACCTTTGTCGCATCAGCAGCCTGATAGTTCATCGCAAGATCAACCACCCAGTAGTTATCTGTCGGGAATGCACCGCTGACAGGTCCCGGCCGTCCAACAATCCCACGTGCAAGAAGTGCAGCATCAAAGGCACGGTTCGCATAGTCAACACCGATGTTCCACTCATCCTCCGGCAGGTAGCCTCCATAGTTTTTTGCCGTATTGCCGATAACATGCGTCTTTGTATAGCCGACACGCGTACGCAGATGCGAGTCAACACGCTTGGCGAACTCAATCGTCCAGCCATGCGCATCCTCTGCTCCGGCATTTTTGTATCCGCTGCCTACCCATCTAATGGTATCCGTCGAATGTCTCTTGAAATAAGTTGCCGTCAGACTAAGCCCTCTGCCAAAGTCACGCGCAAGCCCTACCTGCTTCGTATTGCCAACCTCTGGCTTAAGGTTCGGATTGGGTCCAAAGGCACCGTAAAGCTGCCCCGGCGTGGGTGTCAAGAAATATGAATTATAGGAAATATAGGCATGCGTTACAGGATCAATATCATAGCCAAGGCTGACGCTCGGGCTATTGTGGCTGCCGAACGATGAGTGGTGATCGCTGCGAATGCCTGCCGTCAGTTTCAGCGTCGGCAGCACGCTCCACTGATCTTGTATATAAAGGGAACGATTCGTCATCGACTTTCCATTCGGAGCAATCGTTCCATAAGACTCGGCCGTTACCTTGTCCGTTCTATATTCGAAGCCTGCCGTCAACAGGTGATGATCAAGGGTCTTGTCAAATTGGTCACTAAACTTCCATCCCTGATCTTTCATACGGTACGAGTCCGTATAAAGATGATACTGATAGAGGCTGCGTGAGGCACTCATCTGGTTCTTCGTGGTATCGTCTATCTGGACATTCCACAGCAAGTCGATATCGAAGTAATCCGTATCCCCCTTCTTTGGCGTCTCCCAACGTGCCTGGTAGCGGCTATCATCCTTATAGGAACGGTAGTTTGCAGCAATATAGGACGCCTTGCTGACCTGTCTGCCGACATGGGCAGTGATGGAGTCCGCATCCAGATGGGATGGGGTCGTATTGCCATGCCCATCCTTGAAGTCCCCGCTCTTATCCTTCTGGTACTTGACGCGCCAGTCCCAGCCACTCTCACCGCCTGCATTCGACACACTGTACAGCTGACGCCCATAGCTGCCGTAGCCGATGCCGAGCGTCGTCTTCATCCCCTGTGCTTTCTTCGTGATGATGTTGATGACGCCGCCCTTTGCATCCGAGCCGTAGAGGGTTGATGCCGAGCCGCGCAGCACCTCGATGCGGTCGATGCCGCCGAGATCCTTCAATGCAGATGCAATCGACGTTGTCGTACTGCCGATGGGATCGCCGACATAGTTCTGCCGCACGCCATCAATCATCAGGACAACATCCTTTGACCCATTGATATAGAGTGCGCTTGAGTTATTATATCCCGCCGGTGCATACTGGTTGACCGTGACACCCGGCACATCACGGAGCGCCTGCGTGAGGTCGGTATAGTGACGGCGCTCGATGTCCTTGCCCGTGATGACGGTAATGCTTGCATCCGCTTTCAGTTCCTTGTTCGGGGTACGCGTCGCGGTAACGACCGTCTCATTCAATGCATGCTCACCTGCATCGGCAGCAGCAAATGCATACCCGCCCATAGACAGGACACTCAGACCGAGGGCTGCTGTCAGAGCTGCACCGAGCTTCTTCCTTGAACCCAACTTCTTCATCTCGTAATCTCCTCCTAAAACACTTGCTCATCGCTGCACAGCAGCACATCATCTATTCATCTGCTGCGGAGGGATGCAGCCCGGCAGCCAGACAAAAGCAAAATCATCATGCATGAAATGCATCACGAAATAGGAAAAGCCCCTTTCTGCTGTACAGAAAGGGGACAGATTTATGAAAAGGCATTATTCAGACGCGAGTATATATTCTCACAATAGAACCCCTTCCCTGTCGCTCGCAGGTACAAGCAGTGATTCATCATCAGGCAGTTCTCCTGGCTTCAGGTCATCGCTCGCCTGCTCCTTCCCAGAGGACGTTCCTCCAGTGGCATATCGGGACGGCAGATCATGTCTGCATTCCCCGCAGGTTCACTCGCTGATACAGTGGCGGGACCGCTTCGGCATGGGGCTGCACGGAACACTGCCATGCGCACTTCACCGAATTCTCTATTAAGTCTTTGACACCTGATTCAACAAATATTCAGTTTTTATAATTTGATAAGCCAAACTATAATACGAATCTTTTGTCTTGTCAAGCGCAAATATATCAATAAATCAGAATCTCTATGTAAATGACTACAAAGTCAATAATGAAGTCTGCTGAATGTTCAGCTTGTTCTCCAAATCCTCACGAGAGCGGTGCTGAAACTCATGGACGAGATACATGGGCGCAATCATATCGACAATACGACGCGCTGCATCTGTCTGAAACGGCTGATGCAGATCGACATGCATAACATAGTCCATCGCCGCCCGCCAGCCGAGGGGCGCATTCCAGTCCGCATGGCGGCGCATCATCTCCCGTGTGTAGACACCGGAAATAGACTGGTGCAGATGCACGCCATAAACGTACCTGCCCAGTTCTCCCAGTCCGTAATAGATCTGCTCTACATAGGCAGCACCATCTGCCTCATCCCGCAGATCGAGATTTGTATTCATAAGATGCCCCGTATCGAGCATGAATCCCGTATGCGGGTAGCTGACCCGCGTGAGCAGGCGCTCGGCGAGATGCGGTTTTTGAAAGGTCAGCCCCGGCCACCAGAGGTTTTCAAAGAGAAGTTTGCAGTTCTCCGGCAGGACAGGCGCGATCTCGTTGACCAACGCGACGACCGCCGCAACGACCTCCTCGTCACCCACCGCAAATCTGCGCGTATACATCTCAGACGTGCGGTTGTGCGCGACGTGAAAGACGACGTACTGCGGGCGGCATTCCGCCGCCTGCCGCAGATTCTCCCGCCATGCCTCCACCCAGACGGCGGGATCCAGCGTGCCATAGTACGCGCGGATATTCTCCTCGCTGCCGAACTCCTCCATAAGTGCCGCGCGGTCACTGCGCCAGAAGTCCAGCCATACCGGCCAAAACATCAGATGCACGCCTTTGATATAGGCGGGTGGATAGAGTACTCTGTTCCACGGTGCGCAGCGCATAAACTCGATGCCGTCAAGATGGTGCGCCTGCACGATATCCGCAAGGGCATTCGGATCGTTCTGAAGGATGCTCTCTACATCGCAGTCTGCATTCGATAGGTTCGTTAGCTCCAGCATAGGTATCCTGTTCCTGATACAAGCAGTAAACTTACACTATATTTTGATATTTTAACGCTCTTTTCCATGCTTGTAAAGGAAGAACAGGAGACGATGCCTCATTGTAACTGAAAGCGGAATGTCTTTGTCCATACGCCCCGCTGTCCATCATCGCCGGGATTGAATTGAAACCGGCGAGCAGCTGCAATAGCTGCCCTGTCCATGGCACGGAAACCGGAGGAAGAGATGACAGAGACATCCTCGATAGAACCATCTGCCGCAACGAGAATCCGAATGCTGACTGCCCCCTCGATATTCTCATCGACAAGCTCCTTCGGATACTCTGGAATTGCCTCTGCGCGCAGACTTGCGGCAACGCGTTCCCTCGGGGGAGCGGGCGGACCGACAGCCCCATGTCCGCCGGCCCCCTCCCCACTGCCCGTGCTGCTGCCGCTGCCCGTTCCGGCAGCAGCAGAGCCGTGCCCGCCGCCCTGCGCCCCGCTGCGCTGTGCTGCCTCCGTCTGGCTGCCGTTTGCACGCTCCTGCACAGTACGCATCGGGCGCTGCTGCGGAGTCTCCTGCTCCTGCGGCTGCACGAGCGTTTTATCCCGCAGAACAATGTCATCCACAGAGGCAGATGCCGGCGCAGGAGGAGCGGCATCTGCAGAGCCCGTCTCTGCCCCGCTGCCTGCATCGTAGAGCAGCACATCAAAGGAAGGCTGTTTTTCCGTCGGTGACACGACGGAAAACAGCCCCAAAAACGCAGCCAGTATAAAGAGTATAAAATGCAGAGCGAGAGATGCTGCAAGCGCACTCCTCTCGCCATGATGCTCCACCATATCGCCCTCCATCACAGTCCGCATTCGACAGATTCGTTAGGGTCAGCATAGGCATCCTATTTCCAGCACAAGAGGTAGTTCCCGTTATGTTCAAATTTTAACGCTGTTTTGACCGCTTGTGAAGAACGGATGCCTCTTCCCTGCTTAGAACTTGTAGCTGTAACGCAGGAGGTAGTTGATGGGAGCGACATGGTATGCCGATCCCGTATGTACTGTCGAGTCATCGCGGTCAAGCACATTGTCGATGCGCAGACTGATCTCGCTGTTCTCATCCGGCATATAGGAAGTATTCCATGTGGTTAGGAGATACGGCTTAGAACGGAAGGCAGGGGCTGTGGACGGCGACTGCACACGATTGCCGAGATAGGATGCTGTGAGCGACGATGTCCATTTCTTCTTTTTGTAGCTAATGCCTCCCGTGAGCTGAACCTTGCCAAAGGTACGTTCCCATCCCAATCCCTTTTTCGAATTTTTCGTCTGAGGATTCTGCCACGTTACGCCCCAACGGTACGAGAATCCGCTTGTCCCCTGCGCCTCATGGGACAGTTCAATGCCCGTATTGCGGAAATCCTCATTAACGTATGTATATTCTGTTCTTCCTCTTTCCACAGACGGCGTGATGTTGTCCTTGACATCCATGTGGAACAAGGCGGCTTTCCATGTATGCCCGCCATGATTCTTCTTCCAGCCGATTTCATAGTTGACGCCTTTTTGCGGACGCAGATTCAGCGCGGGTTTCTGCCGATCATTGTTGGGGTACATCTGAGCAAAGGTCGGCATAACAAAGGACTGACCGATATTCAGATAGAGGCTGTTCTCGCGATCCATCTTATGCAGCCACTGTGCTGCGGCGCTGAGATTTTGATAATTCTGTCCGCGCGCAGCCCCTGTCGTCCATGTCTCACGCAGGCCGAAGATACCGGTATTACGGTCATCAAACTTCTGCTCCCACTGCCCGAACACGCCCCAGTTGTTGCGTATAAAACGCCCTGCCTTGCTTCTGCCCTGTGCCGTCAGGGATTCATATACCTCATGCTCCAAATGAAATCCTGCAATCGCAGTTGACTTGCTGCCAACCTGCCATGTCCGCTGCAGATCCGTGCCGTACGATGTGTTCTTTTCACGCGTATGATACGGAGTACGCGGATTTCTCCGCCCTTCTTCGGTAACATACTTCTTGCCGTTATTTTCCACCGTCCCGGTATTGAAATACAGGCTGCCCTTCCAATCACGGTCTTTATAATTCAGCTGTGTTGTATAGCGCTTCGTTGTATATTTGAATGAAGTATAGCCCTCACCGGCACGCAGTGCATCCGTACTGCTCCTGACCTTTGTGATGATACGGTCATACGTTGCATCGGTTTTACTGTAATTCAGGAGGAAATCAAGATGCGGATTTACCTTGTAGGAAAATCCCGCACTTTCCTTGTTGATATCCCGTATGTCTGTGCGCGTCTCTCCTTTGAGGTGGTACACATTATGGCTATCTTTTGACTCCACCCGTGTATAGGTGAGTCCATCTCTGCGGCCGAATTTATCTGCATTATAATAAAAGCCGAATTTTTCATCTCCAACACTTACACCATACGAGCGCTGCCCATAGTTGCCGAATCCTGCATGTACCTCGTTCGCCATCTGTTTCTTGGTGATGATGTTAACGACACCTGCAACCGCCTCACTGCCGTAGAGAACTGAGCCGCTTCCCTTGACGACCTCGATGCGTTCGATGCTGCTCGCGGGAATCTGGTCGAGATTATACTTGCCGCGCCACGAAATCGGATTGCCGTTCATGAGCACGAGAATCCCATTTCTCAGGCCGCGCACATTAAGGTCATTCGTCATCACCCCCATCGCTGCACCATTCGGGCCGAATGCCTTGTAGACAAAGCCGTCGACCTTGGCAAGCGCATCCGATGCATTCGCTGCGCCGCTCTCCTTGATCTCCTGTGCCGTGATGATCGTGGTCGCCGCAGGCACATCAGCATCCTTCTTCTGCGAGCGCGTCGCCGTCACGACGACATCGTCCAGCGCATAGGTGGGCATCACCTCATCAGCCGTTTGCGTCGTCTCCGCCGCGTAGACCTGCCCCGTCACGGCAGACAGTACAACCGCAGCTGCAAGGAATTTTTTGTTCCACATTTTCATTGTCATTCTCCTTTATCAAAATGATCCATAAATCCAATCATCTGCTCCGCCCTATCGTCCTTCATCTCAGTCCCGCATCCGCATATGTCTGCGCAGGAGATACAGGAAGTAGGGCGTGCCGATGAATGCGGTCATGATGCCGACGCGGATCTCCATTCCGGGGAGCAGGATGCGTCCCACGGAGTCGCAGAGGACGAGGAAGACTGCCCCCGCAAGGAGACTCGCAGGGAGCAGGCGCCGATGATCCGGACCTATGAGAAGGCGCATCATGTGCGGTACGACGAGTCCGACGAAGCCGATGTTGCCGCTGATGCAGACCCCTGCCGCCGTCGTGAGGGAGGCGAGCACGAGAAAGAGCAGACGGAACGCCGTCACGGGCATCCCCGCCGCGCGCGCCTCAACCTCGCCGAAGGCGAGCAGGTTGAGATGCCGCGCGAGCAGCGTCATGACCGCCGCACCAATGCCGATGGGACCGATGCCGAGCAGGACATGATCCCAGCGGCGATAGTCGAGTCCGCCGATCGTCCAGAAAAGATACTGCTGCATCTTCTGCTCGTTCATCACGGTGAGGATCGCCGCCGTACACGCGCCGAGGAACATCCCCACGACGACACCCGAGAGCAGCAGCGTCATGACGGGAATCCGTCCGCGCCGCATCGACAACGAGACGGTCAGCCCAACGGCGAGCATCGCCCCGGCAAAGGCGAACGCGGGCAGTGAGAGCACGCTCCCCGCCGTCACGCCCATGCCGATGGCGAGCACCGCACCGACCGACGCGCCGCTCGATACGCCGATGATGCCGGGATCTGCGAGCGGATTGCTGAAGATCCCCTGCAATACCGCCCCCGAGACTCCCAGACCCGCGCCAACCATCATACCGACGAGGGTGCGCGGGAGGCGGATATGCCAGAGCACCGCCTCCTGCTCGGGTGTCACAGCGACATCCGTGAGGATCGGCAGACCCGCCGCATGAGCAAGTGCAGCGAGTACCGTCTCCATCGGGATATCATACTGCCCCGCCCCCATGGACAGGATGACGGCAAAGGCCAGTGCCCCGACAAGCGCGCAGAGAAAGATCTGTATCCGATGCCGTCCAATGCCGCGCATCATACCGCCCTCCCCTCGTCCGCATGATCCAATATGACATCGAGCAGATGCTGCTGACGCCCACGCTCTCCTGCCTTGGTATAGACCTCTGTGTGCTGCGTCAGCGGGTTCTGTGCGACGCATACGGGCGCACCGTACGCACGGGTCAGCAGCACATCCGTCAGCACCTCATGCGGCGCACCGTCGGCGAGCAGCGTACCGCGCCCGAGGAGCAGCAGCCGCGAGCAGAACCGCGCTGCGAGACTCAGCTCGTGCGCGACAAGCAGCACGGTCTTGCCCGCCGCACAGAGTTCGCGGCAGAACCGAAAAATCTCCTCCTGATAGATGATATCCAACCCCGTGGCAGGCTCGTCTAGGAAGAGAACAGGTGTCTGCTGGGCGAGCACCTTCGCGAGCAGGACACGCTGACGCTGTCCGCCGGACATGGCGTGCAGCGGCTGCTCCGCAAGCTCTGCCACACCCGTATACGCCATGCACGCTTCCGCGACGGCACGGTCATGCGCCCTTTCCTGCCGCCACCACGAGAGATACGGATAGCGTCCCGCGAGCACGATGTCACGCGCCGTATAGTCGAACGTCATCTCCACACGCTGCTGCAGATATGCTGCACGCCGGGCAAAGAGACGCGCATCGAGCGTGCGGATGTCTGCCCCCATCAGCAGGGCTGTACCAGAGCACATGGGCAGGATACCGCGCAGGGTCTTGAGCAGCGTACTCTTGCCCGCACCGTTTGGTCCGATCAGTCCGACGATCTCACCCTCGCCCACCGTGAACGACACATCCGAGAGGATGACCTTCCCGTGATAGCCTGCATAGAGGTGCTCTGCACGAATCATCTCCGTCAAATAAAATCCCCCCATCCGCCGCTCACGGGACCGCCGTGAGATGCTCCTGCGTGCCCTGTCGGAACGCATCACCATAGACGCGATATGCGACCTCCTGCACGCCGAATACGAAATCCTGCGAGCAATTGTAGATATACCCCTCGAACGGCTCTGCAAACGACCGGGTACGGATTGCCCGCATCGTCTGCAGAGACGGATCGTCCAGATACGTCCTGCGGAACTGCTCCACGTCATAGCGCCCGCGGTCATTGTATGTCGGCAGGAACAGGATGTCGGGGTCAATCTGCACAAGCTGCTCCTTCGTCATGACGTGAAAGTCGCGAATACCGAGCGCCGCACGCCCATTGATGACCCCCGCATAGCGGCACGCCTCGTCAAAGCTGCTGCCGAGGCCGCCGTAGCCGCCCATGAGAGAGATGAGAACAACGGTCTTACGCTCCGACTGGGGTATCTGTGCAACCTTTTCCGCGATCTCGGCGAGTTTCTCATCCATCATGGATAGGAGACGCGTCCCGCGCTCCGGCTCGCCCGCTGCTGCAGCGAGGAGGGTAACGGTCTCACGGATCTCATCGAGGCTGCGTGCACCCTTGCAGACAACGACGCGCAGCCCGAGCTCACGCAGCGACGGCACGATGGAGAGGTCTCCCCAGTCCGGCACGACGACGAGGTCGGGCTGCAGCGCTATGAGTTCCTCTGCTGTCGGACTGCCGATACGCTGCGGGATCTCCTTGACCAGCTCCGTCACATTCGAGCTGACAGGGTCATCGAGCAGCGCATTCACCGCCGCCATCCGTGCCGGCTCGACCAGTCCGAGCATCGTCTCGTCCGTACTCATCGAGAGCGTAACGATCCGCTGCGGGGGCGCGGGAAAGTCCACAACCGTTCCCTCGATGTCCGTCACGCTGTATGCTGTCCGTCCCGCCTGCGGTATCTGCGGTATGCCGCACGCAGTGAGCAGAAGCGGCAGCACACAAAGCAAGAGAACTGTAATACCTCTCTTTAACACGTTTTCTCTTCCTCTCGCGTAATGATATAGAGATCATACTGCACAATGTGAGCTTGAGATTTATTTATGAAAGTAAAATTTTTCGATGCAAAATATTTCCGTTCCACAGCTGCTCCTCGATATGCCGCGCTCCGCGCAGCCCCATCAAAGGACTGTCCGAGAGATGCAGCGCATCCGCTGCAGGATAAGAAACGGCAAGGTACTGGTTCTCTCGCGGGCGGATATGCGCCGACTCGTTGCTGCTGCCGAGCAGCAGACCATCCATCATCTCTGCGAGGATCTGCTGCGTCCGCACGGCATCCGTCTCGCCCAGAATCTCGTCTGCAATCTCCGACGCCTCCCGCGCCCCCTCTCTGTCGGCCGCTACGGCGAGATGGCACACATCTGCCCACTCTGTCCGCAGCGCCTGTGCAAGTCCCCACGCCACAGAGCGCGGCGCGCGGATAAACGCCGTGTCATACCGCAGTTCGCCCCAGAGGCTCTTGCACTCATTGATGCGCAGGAAATCCTCGCGTATCATACGGGCAGCCTCCTCCTGTGCTGCGGTGATCTGCGGCGAAGGAAGCGCCTGCCCGATCTGCGTCAGCCAGCGCTCCGTCCCCGCGTGCCCATAGGGTGGCAGCGGCGTGATATAGGGAATGCCGCAGCGCTCCTCGATGAGACGGGCGCTGCCCTGCCCCAGCTCATCATGCACCACGATGTTGAGTGCGGCCTGCGGGATACGGGCAAGGGACGCAGCATCCATACCGCAGCCCAAAACGACATTCACGGCATAGCCCGCCGTCTCAAGCAGGCGCACCAGCTCCCGTGCATCACGATCGCCGCAGCAGTAGGCGCTCGTCATCCCGATGAGATTGACTGCGTGCATCTGCGGTGTCTGCCCCGGCATACAAAATGTCTGGAGCGTGCTGCGCGCTGCCTTGTCCCAGCCGTCTGCGAAACTTCCCGTAAGACCGCTGCTGTCAAGGGTAACGGTGGGGCAGGTAATGCCCGCCCCGCGCACGATTGCGGCAATATCATCGCCAATCAGTCCCGCTGCGCAGCTGCTGATGACGGCAAGCAGAGCAGGCGGCTGCTCGACATAGGGAGCAAGCGCGTCATGCAGATACGCCTCCGCGCCGAATACGATCGCGTCATTATCGAGCTGCGTGCATACCATGCGGTGTGAGATGGTGCTCTGACTGTGCTCGATACGGCGCATAGCAAAAAAATAACACCAAAGAGGTCCGTTGACGAGAATGACCGCATCCTCGATCCCGGCAAAGAACGCCGATGCTCCGGCGAGAGCGCAGGCATCGGTATACATGCACACATCGTCAAAGGATTTTTCCCGCTCATCCATAGATCAGCCCTCCCCGGCTCTCATGCCGATGCAAAACGCGGCGCATATCATCCAGCAGCGTCCGCTCCATCGACCAGCCGACCGAGGGCATCAGTGCAAGGAAGAGCTGCCGCAGCTTCACATCTACCAGTTCGTGCGTCGTCAGAACAAAGTCCGCTGCATGCAGCATCTCCTCCGCCGCGTCGTCTCCCTCGGCATAGACAGGTGCATCTGTCAGGCGGCGCAGCTCTGCCTCCATCACGGCACGCCGTTCTGGGAGGAAGGTATCCAACAGGACAATGCCGATGGGAAGAATCCCTGCCTGTGCCAAGAGGCGCAGGATAATCCTCGGATCAAACCAGCTCAGATCACGCCCGATTGCAAGGGCGCAGCGATGCCCTGCAAGATCAGTGCGCGCCTTTTCCACCGCAGCGGCAAAACGCTCCTCCTCCGCCGCGATGGTACGCTCCGCCTCCGCCGTGCGCTGACAGAGTGCGCCGACACGCCGCAGAAAGTTCTTTGTCTCCGCTGCGCCGACGGCGTAGACATCGCCAAGGTAGGGAACGTCCAGCCGCTCCTTGATATGTGCAGCAAGTTCGATCAGCTGCGCCTGCTTCTCGTCGTCCATCCGTCTGCCGAGCAGAATGATGAGCTCTGCCTCTGCCACGGCCTGCATCTCATCGAGTGCGAGATAGGAGGGAAAGTGCGCCGTCACACGCAGATCGAGCAGCTCCAGCAGCCGCCGCAGTTCCTTGACATAGCCGCCGTGCATACCGCCGCAGTCGCCCAGTAGTGCCACTGTCCCCGCCCTGCGCTCTGCCGGCTGCATAAAGCGGTCAACCAAGGTGCGTGCGGCATCGAGATAGCCTGCATAGTACTCTCCGTCGAGAAAGCCATGCGCCGACACTGCCGTAACGGGCAGGCCCAGTTCTGTCTCCATCTCCGCCGCAATCGCCTGCGTATCATCACCGATCACGCCGCTGACGCAGGAATTTGCGATAAATACCGCCTGCGGATGATATTTTTGAACGGCGAAACGGATACATGCGCGCAGCCGCTCTTCACCGCCGAAGATCGCCTCGCTCTCCCCGAGGCCGCTGGTCAGGAGCGGCACAGGAGAGAGACGGACAGCTGTCCCTGCAGCACTGAGCCGATGAAAGCTGCTCACATCCATACCGTGGGCGATGTGCGCGCACGGACGCGGGCTGTGAAAGATGACGAGTGCGCCGCGTACAAAGGAAAGTGCACGCCAGACCCCCGGCATACTGCAGCTGCAGTTCGTCCGGCGTACGCCGATACGCCTGACCTCAATCCCCATAGTGCTCCACCAGCTCCTCAAGTTCCTCGAACGACATGGGGGTCGGCACGGCGAGCATCTCATTGGCATCAATCGCCTGTGCGAGCGCCGTATAGTACTGTGTCTGTTCTGCATCCGGCGCGTATGCGATAAGGGTCTGCCGATGCACCTCTGCTTCATGCACGGCACGCGATCGGGGGATGTAGGCGATGAGCTGCGTCCCGAGACGCGCGGCAAATTCCTCAAGGAGCTCACGCTCGTTGAGCACATCGCGGCCGTTGCCGATGATGCCGCCGAGCTTCACCGCGCCGCGCGCAGCGAAACGCTGCACGCCCTTTGCGATATTGTTCGCCGCATAGAGCGACATAAGCTCACCCGAGGAGACGATATAGATCTCCTCGGCATAGCCCTCGCGAATCGGCACAGCAAACCCGCCGCAGACGACATCGCCGAGCACGTCGTAGAGCACGACATCGAGATCATCAAATGCGTGCAGTGCCTTGAGGCGCTCAAGCGACACGATGATCCCGCGCCCCGCGCAGCCGACACCCGGGTCGGGGCCGCCTGCCTCGATGCAGCGGATACCGTTCCACCCTTCGTGCACGATATCGGAGAGATGCAGCGCCGTTCCCTTTTTCTCACGCTCAAGGTCGAGAATCGTAGTGGGTGCGATGCGCCCGAGCAGGAGGCGGGTCGAGTCATTCTTCGGGTCGCAGCCGATCTGACAGACACGCCGTCCCATCCGTGAGAATGCGGCCGAGACATGCGATGCCGTGGTGGACTTGCCGATGCCGCCTTTGCCGTAAAATGCAATTTTCTTCATATAGATTCCTCACTCCACAGCGGTCAGGAACTCCTGCCGCGACTGCCGAAAGGCATCGCCATAGAGAATCCACGCCGTCTCCTGTATCCCGTACACGATGTTCTGCGAGAGGTTGTAGACGTAACGCGCCCACGGATGACCGATCTGCTGCATTCGCACGGCAGTCATCTGTGCGAGTGACGGATCATCGAGATACTGCCGGCCGTAGTTCTCCTCATTTGTTGCACCGTCCTCATAGCTGGGGAAAAAGAGGTAGTCCGGGTTCGCCGCAACGAGCTGCTCCTTCGTCATCTCCTGCCCCATGCGGTTTCCTGCCGCTGCCTTGGCATTGACGGACTCCGTATAGCGGCAGAGCTCGTCGAATGTACAGCCCGCACCGCCGTAGTTCACCATGATGGAGATGAGCGCGATGCTCCGATGCTTCTTTTCCTCCGGCACCTGCGCCAGTTTCGCGCGGATCTCGGCGATTTTGTCCTCCATCTTGCCGATGAGTTTCTCGCCGCGCTCCTCTTCCCCGACCGCTGCCGCAAAGAGACGAATATTGGCATGAATATCCTCCATCGTCGCTGCGGATCTGCAAACGAGGACAGGTACGTTCAGCGTACGGATCGCATCAATGTTCTCCCGCGGCATCCACGGGGTCACAACAACGAGATCCGGATGCAGCGCTGCGACCTGCTCGACCGACGGACTGCGGACGATGACGGTCGGAATGCGGTCGCGTACCCACGGGATGTTCGTATGCGCCGTATCCGCCAATGATTCGTTGATCGCCGCCATGCGCTCGGGCTCTACGAGACCGAGCATCAGCTCATCCGTACCCGCGCTTACCGTTAGGATACGCTGCGGTTTATGGGCAAACGTGACGACCGTCCCCTCCACGTCCGTGACCTGATAGCCGCCTGCCTGTTCCTTCGAGAGACCCGCGCACCCGCTGAGCAGCAGCACGAGCAATGCGGTAAGAGCCGCAAGCGCTCCATTCATTTGCCTTTTCACAGTGCGCCCTCCGATCGCTCCTCAAGATCTCCCTCAATGGACAGATACAGGCTGCGCAGCTCTGCCAGCGTATCCTCAGAGGCCTGCCACAGTCCGCGCTGCTGCGCCTCAAGGAGGGTCTCCGCCATGCGGTGAAGCGCCCACGGGTTCACATCCTGCATCCACTCCTGCATCCCTGCATCAAGCACATATTTACGCGCGTAGCCCTCATACATCCAGTCCTTCATCACGTCGCTCGTCGCATCCCACTGATAGCTGTGCGCGAGGTAGTTGGCAAGATCCGCAGCGCCCTTATAGCCGTGCTTTTTCATGCCCTCGATGAACTTCGGGTTCATCGCCTCACCGCGGAAGAGGCGCGCCGCCTCCTCCGTGACACTGCGCAGGACGATGCGCTGCCGGTCGCTCGCGTCCCCTGTGTAGGAACACGGCATCTTGCCCGTGAGTGCCCGCACCGTAGCAATCATACCGCCGTGGTAGGCATTGTAGTCATCCGAGCTGAACATATGCGTCTCACGCGTATCCTCGTTCTTGACCGTGACATCCAGCCCCGCCATGCGCCGTTGGAAGATCTCAGGATCATACCCGCGTGCAAAACCATCGCCGCCGTATGCTGTCCCCGAGAACCGCGTATAGACTGCAGCGAGATCGTCAAGGGTCTCCCATGCCTTCGATTCGAGCAGATCACCGATGCCTGCGCCGTATGCCCCAGGCGGGTCGCCGAAGATGCGCACGGATGCGCGTTCCCACGCGTTCTCCCGCACCTCGCCCTGCTCCTCGAGCCATGCGGTATCTGCGAGAACGTGCTTGCGCACATAGTTCTCCTCATCGCTCTCATCGAGGCCGCGCACCATACGCACCGCCGCATCAACCCAATGCACCGCATTCGGAACAGCATCACGGAACAGACCGCTGATGCGTGCCGTCACGTCGATGCGCGGGCGCTGCAGCTCGGCGATGGGGATAACCTCGAGTCCGATAACGCGCTGCGACGGCCTCCGCCACACAGGACGTACCCCCATGAGATAGAAGAGCTCCGCGATGCACTGCCCATGGCTGCGCATATTTGAGCCTGCCCAGAAGACGATGCCGACCGCCTCCGGATAACGCCCCTCGTCGCTGATATACTGTTCGATGAGCGCATCGCCGAGTTGTTTTCCATACGCCCACGCGGCAGGCGTCGGCATACAGCGCGGATCAAGTCCGTAGAAATTCCGCCCCGTGGGCAGTACATCAACCCCATTCGTCGTCGGCGCTCCTGCGGGACTCGGCTCGATATACCTCCCGTCGAGCGCCCGCAATGTCTCCGTGATCTCACCCGCCGTGCGGCGCAGACGCGGTACCATATCCTCTGTGATCTCCTGCAGGGCACGGGCAAATGCCGCGCGTTCCTCGGCAGAGGACGCAGCAATCACAGGGAGCTGCATCGCGCGCGCAGCAGCCTCTGATGTGTAGCCCTGCGACCCGAGAAAGGCAATCAGTGCACGCATCTCCGCCTCAACGGCATCCAGCTTCCTGCCATAGGTCATGCCATCAGCTGTCATGCGTTCGCTGTGTGCGAGAAGGTCTTCGTACGCATAGCCTGTCTGTGCCGCCATCAGACGAAGGAGCGATGCCTCACCGCCATGCTCCATGCGCAGAAGCGCGCACAGAAAATCAATCAGCGCATCGCCCTCGGGTGCACGCCCGAGGATGTGAAGCCCCGTGCGGATCTGCATGTTCTTGATATCAGTCACATAGTTATGCAGGGCCGCCGCATAGTCGTCGAAATCATCTCCCTCATCAATCTCTCCGTCAAAATGGCAGGCGGCTGCCTTTTCACGGACGATATCCCGTACGGTATCGAGATGCTCCGGCTGCGCCGCACGAAAATGAACATACTCATCCAGTGCCTGCTCCAGCTCCGCCAGTTCCTCGAACCCGCCTGCCAGCTGCATGGGCGGCGAAAGGTGACTGATGAGACATGCCGCACCGCGCCGCTTTGCCTGAATCCCCTCCCCGACAATCGTGATCCAGTAGGGATAGATATCCGGCAGATCACCGAGCGATACATCGGGATAGCACGCATTCGAAAGTCCCGTCCCCTTGCCCGGCAGCCATTCAAGTGATCCATGCGTCCCGACGTGGATGACTGCATCTGCCTGCCAGATATCACGCAGCCAGTGATAGTAGCCGATGTAGTGATGCGTGGGCGCGGCATCCGGAGAATGCAGGAGCTTCCCCGGATCCTCGCCGAATCCGCGCGGCGGCTGCACCGTGATGAACAGATTCCCGTTCAGCGTTCCCGGGATAAGCAGAGTGCCGTCATAATTGAACACATCGCCGGGTGCATCGCCCCAATCCTGCGTCAGCTGCGTGCGCACCTTTGCGGGCAGCACAGTGAAAAAGGCGCGGTACTGCTCCGCCGTCAGATGCCCGTCAGCGGCCTTTGCCTGCTCCATATTCATGAAGCGGCGGTCGTTCGTCGCGTGATCCGTCAGGAGCTTCATAAAGACCTTGCTGCTCTCGGGAACATCGTCCACCGTATAGCCGGCAGCACGCATCGCTGTGAGCAGACAGCGTACGCTCTCGGGCGAATCCAGCCCCGCCGCGCTGCCGATGCTCGCATTCGTCGGCGGATAGTTGTGCAGAACGACGGCGATCTTCTTCTCTGCATTCGGCTTACGGCGCAGTGCCGCCCACTTCTTCGCCTTGCGTGCGATCCGCCGGATGCGCTCATCCAGTGCCTCATAGCATGCCTCTCCGTCCTCATCCCGCATCTTCGCCGCAAGCGGCACAGCATGAATCACGCCATCGAATTCCGGCATAGCGACACTCATTGAGACCTCCATCGGGTCGAGTCCCGCCGGAGAGGCTTCCCACACCCCCCTCTCCCCGAGAATCGTATACGCCTCAAGGATGGGGATGCCGAGAGCGTAGAGATCCTCAATGCGCGTACCGCCCGCCTTGATGGAGAACTTCATTGTACTGACGATGACATCGGCATGCGGCATGCCGCCGCTGCAAAAATATTTCCGAAAAGCATCCATCAGTGTCGGCGACGCTACACGCTCATCACGATATGCATTCGAAAAGACGGCGACCGCATTCATCCCCTCCGCCTCAATCGCACGGATGAGCGCCGTCTGGTAGGTAAAGTCCCCTGTAATCCATTCCGCGCGATAAAAGAGCACGCCGACCGTCGGCCGTCCTGCATCACAGTGGGCGGCAAGATATCCTGCAATGTCCTCGGGATCGCCCGTCCAGTCAGGATGATAAACACCATTCCATGCGAGCGGTACGGGCGGCTCTGCGGCACAGGAGAGCCCGCCGAATGCACTGCCGATCCAGAGAAAGAGATTCCGCATATTCTCCGCGCCGTCATAGCGAAAGTATGACCACGCCGTCTGAATTTGCTCCTCTGAGAATCCATACGACACCTTGTCATGTTCTGCGTTATCCACGACGATCAGATGCGGCACACGATTCTGCTGGAGATCGCGCGATGCCTTTTTCAAGAAGTCGTTATCAAGCCCCGTACCCATCCATAGGAAGAGGTGCAGATCCGCATCGCCGCGCACACTGCGCCAGTCCGACATTGCATCTGCAGGACAAACGCATACTGCGGGGCTGTCAAGAACCTCCGCACAGCGGCGTGCGAGTACGCGAACACGCAGGATATTGGTATAGAGTGCGATCTTCATGCCATCTCTCCTTCCGGCGGCATGGCTGCCACGGCACAAACAGAATCCACAAGAAATGCCGACATCCGCTGCATATAGGTCAGCCCATTCTGCTTCTCTGCCCGTACAGGGACATTTGCGCAGCGTGCCATTTCTAAAAGAAAATGCGCGCCTGCCGCATGCGTCTCCTCCGCTGTGAGCAGCCCCCACAGAAACTCGTCGTAGAGGTGAATATAGCTCACGCCGAGCGCAAAGACCCCCGGACATCTGCCGATCTCATGGAGCGTATCCAGGAACCGTGGTTTAATCAGCCTGCCCCCGTTCTCCTGTGCCTCATAGTCCTGCCAGAGAGTATCTCCCGTAATACCGAAGCGGCGCAGACGGCGCAGGAGATCATGCTGGCGTGCAGGGGTCAGTCCTGACTGATTTCCAAGCGACTCCTTGACCGCTGCGATGACCGCACATCCAATCAGCTCGCCAAGCTTGGTATGCTTTCCTGCCCCCTCGAAGCACAGCGGTGATTCCGCATTGGCGACGATGATGGTCTGATCCGTCCCTGATCCTGTGGCAAGCCCGCAGGAGTAACGGCTGTCTGCCATGAGCTCCTGCAGTGCCGCCGTCTTTGCCTCGGTGCAGGTCACGAGCGCGCGGGTGAGCACCCCCGGCGGCAGATCTGCGTCAATGACGAGAATGATGTTGATCGTTCCGCATTTCTTCGGCACGTTCTTGTAATACGTCGCCGGATCACCGACACGCCCGCCATTGGTCTCCACACCGCCCGTCACGATGGCAGTCACCGTGAGTTCCTTGTAGCTGCGCGACTGCACAGAGACGTGCTCCATCTGGGCGGCAGTCCCCATTCCTGTCGTGCGGTCGGGATCTAGCCCGATCCGCTGCGCAGCGATACGCATACTCTCTGCATAGGTATCTGCGAACATCTCACAGGGCATACCTGCGCCCTGTGTCATGTCGCGGTTGAACACCGCCGTATAGTCCTCATGATATCCACCGCCGTAGAGCGAGGTGCTGAGCACTTTGCGTGCACCGGAAAAGAAAAGCGCAATGCTCTTATCATATCGGTAGGCAACGTCTCCCGTCGTGAGCCGTATCAGTTCCATACTCTCTGCCTCCTGCATCTCACGCCTGCGCGGCGCGGGATGCGCGGACGATCTCCAGTACGCCCTCTGCCGAGAGCCGTTCCAGTGTGTAATACTGTGCATCCATCCGGCGCGCGAGTTCCGGGGCGATACCGACGTGCGGGAAAGACCGCTCCGTATCAAGGACGAGGGAGGACACCCGCGTTTCTGAGATGCTCTCTGCCGCACGCAGCGCACGCTGCACATCGTCTGCACCGGCATTCGTCCGGCCATCCGTGACGAGGACGAGCACGGTCTTTGCGCCGCCCCTGCGCTCCAATTCCTGCAGCATTTGATGCGCATGCGCAAGGCCCTCGGCAAGCGGTGTCCGTCCACCCGTCGGCAGATCGCGCAGCAGCTTCTCTGCCAGCTCCACACTGCGCGTCATCGGCAGCAGTGTCTCCGCACAGCCGCGCCGAAAGGCGATGAGCCCTACGCAGTCGCGCTTTTGATACGCCTCCTGCAGGAGCGCGAGGATTGCCCCCTTCACCGTCCGCATCCGCTCGCGCGCCCCCATCGACCCGCTCGCATCGACGAGAAACAGGATATTTGCCGCAGCGCGCTTTGCGCGCACCCAGACACGTACATCCTCGGGGCGGATTACAACTGCCTGCGTCCCCCTGCGTGCACGCTGATACGGTGCTGCTGCGCGCAGGGTCGCAGAGAGCGCAAGATCGGTCTGTGCCCCCCGTCGCGGCAGCGTTGTCCGCAGTGCACGGCCGTCCGCCGTGTTCAGCTGGATGATATCGCGCTTGCCGCTCTTTCCGCCCTGTGCGCGTATCGTCATGGAGAGGAGCGAGAGACGCGCCATGACGTTTTCAATCGGCGGAGCAGCGCGATCCTCGTCTGCCGCGTACTGTTCCTCCGACGACGGCGGATCGTCCGTGCCATCCTGCGGGTCGCGCGCGGACGTGTGATCCTGCGTGCTCGGGGCATCTCCGTCGGTCTGCGGAGGCGGCATATCCTGCGGCGCATGCGGGGCATCATCCCCCTCCCGCTCCGGCACATCTGCATTATCGGCAGGCGGCGGAGGCGGCAGCGTCTCCTGCGGGCGGCTCATCCGATGCACGAGTACGAACATCGCAGCCTCCTCCACATCTGCGGGCATGACGAACCCTCTGCCTGCGAGCGCCGCGATTGCACGCGCTGCCTCGATAAGATAGATCTCCGCATGATTGCCGGCACAATGTGCACGCGCAGCACAAGCTGCCGTAAAGTGCAGTATAGCAGATGATGTCTCGACGCGCGGCAGCAGGTCACGCGCGCGGCAGACCATCGCTCCGAACGCCTCCTCCTGCGCTGTGTACGCCGCACGAAACGATGCCGGATCACGCTCGTAGGCTATCACACGCGCGGTAATCTCACGCCGCAGCGATATGTCTTTTTCCTCATCCATCGCTGCAAACATCCCAAAGGAATCAAGCAGCGCGGGGCGAAGCGTTCCCTCTGCGGGATCCATCGTACCAACCGGCGTATAGGAAACCTCCTCAAGGAACGAGAGACCGTCCCGCTCAAGGCGAAAAAATCCGTCTTCTGCACATTTCAAGACGGTTGACAGAAGATCCTCGCGCAGGAGATTGACCTCATCCATATAGAGAAGTGTCTCCCGCGCACGATGCAAAAGGCCGTGCCGCAGACGCCGTTCCCCCTTCTGCAGCGCCGTCTCCAAGTCGATCGTACCGAAGACCATATCCTCCGACGCACCGAGCGGCAGTTCCACCAAATACCCTGCCGGCGTAAAAGATGCTGCTGCACGAACAAGAACAGACTTTGCCGTGCCGCGCGTACCGGAGATCAAAAGCCCTCCTGCACGCGGATTGACGAGTGCAATCGAGAGTGCACGCCGTGCGTGTTCCTGCCCGACAATGGCAGTCAGCGGGTAATGCGGCGTATCCACGTCTGCACCTCCGATGAATTCCTCATGCCGCACCGCCCAGAATCGCATCCACCACAGTCCAGTCAACCGCCCCCTCTTCGAAGGGACGACGGCGCATCCGATGTGCGAGAACAAGTCGGCTGACGCGCCGCAGATCCTCCGCAGTGACCGCACCATGCCCCGCGAGGGCGGCATGTGCAATACCCGCCTTGATCAGCGTGATATCCGCACGGTGTCCATCAACACCGAGACTCAGAGAGATCTGCGCCGCATGGTCTAGGATCTCATCCGGCACATCCACATGAGCGGCACGCGCGCGCGCATCGAGGATCTGTGCGCGCAGTGCCTCCTGCTCTCCTGCATACAGCGCTGCAAAGGCATCGGGATCACGTTCGTAGGCGATGCGGCGGCGAATGACCTCGACACGCGTCTGCGCATCACGCTCCCCCGCAACGGTGACCGAGAGGGCAAAACGGTCAAGCAGCTGCGGGCGGATATCTCCCTCCTCAGGGTTCATCGTCCCGATGAGAACGAAGCGCGCCGGATGGGCGTAGGAGATCCCCTCCCGCTCCACCGTATTGACCCCCATCGCTGCAGAGTCGAGCAGGATGTCAACAATGTGATCCTCCAGCAGGTTGATCTCATCCACATAGAGAATATTGCGGTTTGCCGCCGCAAGGATGCCCGGCTCGAATTCCTTGCGTCCGTGCTGAATCGCTGCCTCCATATCGAGCGTTCCGACCACGCGGTCCTCCGTCGCGCTGACAGGCAGCTCGACCACGCGCATGGAAACATCTTCCGCCGCAAGCGTGCCCTCTGCCGCACGCGTTTGACACGCATCACAGTAAAGCTCGGGGGCCGCAGGATCACAGCGGCAAGCACAGCCGCGCACCGCGTGCAGATCCGGCAGGAGTGCAGCAGCAGCACGAACCGCTGTGGATTTCGCCGTTCCCTTCTCCCCCTTGATGAGCACACCGCCAAGCATCGGCATCACAATGCTCATGAGGAGCGCCGTCTTCATCTCCTCCTGCCCAACAATCGCGGCAAAGGGATATGTTGCCCTCTTCTTCATTCAGATTTCCTTTCTTAAAAGGGAGTACTCGGCCAGCCATGCCGGCACATCCGCGCCGTACGCCCTGCGCTTAAACTGCCTGCCGCCGTCATTGCAGCGCGTTTCAGCGCGCATTCAGCATCGGACGCAGCAGGATTCTCCTGTTCCACCCGGCGTGCATAGCACGCACCGCCGCAGTCTGCAAAATCAGCGCATGCCCTGCAGGATGCCATGGCGTCCTGCATCTCACGCGCCGCCGCCTCCTGCCGTCGAACATCAATACCGCGCACCACATCACCGAGCAGAAAGCGCGCATCGCCGACGAACGAGGAGCATGCATAGATCCGCCCTGCAGGGTCAACATGCACCCCCGCTCCGCTCATCGCATGACAGTGTGAAAAACCTTCGCCCACACGCTGCGAAAGGCACGCAGCCTGCTCCTCCTGCGCAATGGACAGGACTCTGCCGGTCAGCTTCTCAAGCCTCCTGCATGCGGCAAAGACCTCCGTCATTGCCTGTGCCACATCCGCCTCCCGCGCGGCTCTGACTGCACTGCCGCGCCCCTGTGCACGCAGGAGATCGAAACCGACACGACGCACGTTCCCAAGGTAGTAGGCCATCTCGATGATGCCCGACAGTCCTCCGACATTCTCCGCCGTGACAACACACGTCAGACCAATCTCGATACCGCACTGCGCGAGACACTGAATCCCTGCAATCACATCCATCGACGACCCACGTCCATCGGGGTAGCAGCGATGTACATCGTGCGCATCGGGTCTGCCGTCGAGGCTGACACCGATACCGATATCCGCACGCCGTAGGAGCGCTGCCGTTTCCATCGTCAGCAGCGTCCCGTTGGTCTGCAGATCCATGCGTGCAGGAATGCGGTTCCTGCGGATATAGTTCGCAATCCGCTGCAGGAGCGGCAGTGCGAGGAGAGGTTCCCCGCCCGAGAACTGGAGGATAAACGGATTGCCGCCTGCCGCTGCGAGATCAACCGCACGCCGCGCTGTTCCCCATGTCATCATGCGCATATCCTGCCCGGATGCATAGCAGTAGCGGCAAGCGAGATTGCATGCCCCCGTAAGACTCAGCACCATCATCCGCAGCGGCATCATGCCCCTCATTTCACATCAGCAAAGCGCTCGGGGTAGACCGCACGCGCCAGCTCATAGACCCCTTCGACAGCGTTCTGTGCGGCACTGTAACGGTAGGTATCGGGCACGGCATAGAGGTGGTTCTCCCGCACTGCCTTCACATGGCGGAACAGCGGATCGCTGCGCAGCTTCTCCCGGAAATCCTCGGTCTTCTCCCCCTCTGCACTCCATGTCGGCAGGAGAAACACATCGGGGTCGAGTGCAACGATCTGCTCCATCGAGACCGTCGTCTCCGCCGACAGGCCGAGCATCCCCGCGCCGTTGCGCAGAGATGCGTGCCGGCACATATCGTCAAAGAGTCCATCCTTCTGCCCGAACACCGTACTGAATGCGAAAGCGATGACAATGGGACGCTCCTCCTCGGGGATGTCGCCGACACGGCGCTCGACCTCGGCGAGGCGGGCGCGTTTCTCCGCGATGAGCGCAGCAGCGCGCTCCTCCTGCCCGATGAGTCTGCCGATGGTCTCGATGCGGGTGAAGATCCCCTCGATACGCTTCGGCGTACGCGAGGCAAACACCGTCAGCCCGAGATCGCGCAGGCTCTCCACCTGCTCCTTGGAGACGCCGTCCGTCGTTAGAACAAGGTCGGGATTGAGCGCGAGCACACGCTCAGGGCTGCGGTCATACAGCTTGACAGGGATGGCGCGTGCTGCCTCCGTCATGGTCGAGAGACCAGGGTCATCCGAATAGGAGGTGAGCGCCGCGATCTGCTCCGTCGGCGCGATACCGAGCAGAATCTCATCGGTCGCGAGACCGAGCGAGACCACACGCTGCGGCTTCTCCCGCAGGATGACCTCCGTCCCCAGATCATCCGTCCCGCGGAAAAACACAGATGGCTCTGCCGCAGTCTCCTCTCCCTGCCCGCAGCCGCCGATGAGAACGGCCGCGAGGAGGAGAAGGAGTGCGCAGAGCTGTGATGCCTTAGAATGCATGGGTATAGGTCAGACGGAAGTTCCGCGGCAGGTCGAGATTACCGTAACGGTTGGAGTAGTTCTCACGGTTCAGCAGATTGTAGATGCCGAGCGTAACACTATCGTCCTTTCCTGCCGTATAGGTGACGTTCATGTTAAGCTGGAGCTTATCTGGGATATCCTGTGCTGTTCCTCTGCGCGTTGGCGCATAATACTCTCGGTCCCCCAGATACTTGAGGTTCAGATTCCCCTGCCACTTTGCCATTTCGTAATCAAGACGGATAAGCCCTTCAAGGCGCCCGGCATCCTGCACCCACGTCTTTCCGGGCTCTTTGATCTGAGGATTCGATACAGAACCGCCCAATGTAAGACGCCACACATCATTGAATCTCTTACTGTACTCCAGTTCGATACCGGTGTTGCGGAAGTCCCCCTTATTTACAGAATAATATTCTTTGGTTATCCTGTTATAATCCCAACCAAGTTTATTCTTCATATCCATGTGATAGAGCGCCGCTTTCCACGTATCGTTACCGCGGCGGATCTTGACCCCAGTCTCGTATGTCCATCCGCGTTCAGGACGCAGCCCCTGCGGATTCAGCAGCTTATATTTCACCTCATCATCAACGGCAGGCATCTGGAATGCCTTGCCCGCATTGATGTACCATGACGTATTTCGGTCAAACTGATAGTTCGTCTGGAACTGCGGCATAAGAACGCGCTGATCTTTTTTCGGGTCGTTGATAAACTCGCCGCGCAAACCGAGCGTGAAGTTGAACTTCGGTGTGAACTGTTTGCTGTAAGATGTATACAGGGAGCTGCTCGTGCGGGACATATCAAGTCCCGAAAGCAAAGCAGCTGCTTCGCGCTTATAGGAATACCCCAAAATGAAGGTATCCGGTCCCTCTCTCCAAGTCTTTTGGAGGTCAACGATCTGGCTGTCCATCGTCGTATTAGAGGCAATCGGCTTGTTATTTAGATAATCAAATCCGTCTACATTCCGATAATTATATCCAATCAGCGCGCGGATGCCATTCTCCTTTCCTTGATATACAAGACTTGCGGTGTGACGATAATCATCATGCCTATTATCAGATTTATCCGTTGAGCCTGTCCCCGGCTGAAACACCCCGCCAGTGATTTTATATGTAACAGAGCTGCGCCGAATCGTAGACTCCGTAAAATTATAGCTAAAGGACAACTCGTCATTGATTTTCGCGATCAAACCGACGCGATTTTTCTGACCGCTTCCCACATTCCAATCCATCCACGAAACCTTATCCCTGCCGAATGCATTGGAATGTGGACGCGCCTTCGACCATTCACGACTCACATCCAGAATGATGCGGTCATCTTGATAGAATGCCTCGCTTTTCTTGAACTGATTGCCCACCGTCTGGCTGAGTTTGAAAGCAGACTCACCTGCCTGCGGTTTCTTGAGAATGATGTTCACAACGCCGCTCATCGCCTCTGCACCGTAGAGTGTCGATGCCGCCCCCTTGACGATCTCGATGCGCTCGACCAGCGACGCGGGGATATTCTCCGTGCTCGGGTAGTTCTTAAGGTTCATCGGCACGCCGTTCACCATGACAAGTGCCCCCTTGTCATACCCGCGCAAGGAAATGCGTCCGGCAGAGAATCCGAAATCCTGCCCTGCCTCACCGTAGGACGTGCTCGTCGAGCCGATCTGCTGGTCGATTGCCTCGAATACGTTGCGGTAACCAGCCTTTTCGATCTCCTTTGCCGTGATGACCGTCGTCGTCGCAGGCGTGTCGAGGTCAGACTTCTCCCGGCGCTGCGCCGTCACGACGATATCGGGCAAATCGTATGTCGCCATCTGCTCCGTTGCCGTCTGCGCCGCCTGTGCGTCGCCCGCGAAGCTCACGCCCGTGAGCGCCGCCGCCACTGCCAGCATCCAAGTCTTTTTCCTCGTCATCGTCTGTCACCTTTCTCTCCGTAACTGCCTCGCACAGGCAACCGAAAGCATACGAATCGAAGCAAACAAAAAGCCCCTCTCTGCGGCGGCAGAAAAGGGCTCAGACGAAACTACAAAAGGTGCGCGATATGTCGCGCCGATGCACTGACATCAGAATCCCCATCCCTATCACTCGCAGGTCAAACGGCGATCGTCAATCAGGCAGTTCTCCTGGCTTCAGTTCATCGCATACCCGCGCCTTCCCAAGGGACTCCCCCCAGTGACGTTGAGAGAACTGATGCATCTCTCTGCAGGTGTGCTCACTGATACAGTGGCGTGACCGCTCCGGCTTTCCCAGCGCCTCAGGCGCTGCGACCGGATTCTCTATTAAATCATCTCAGAATCCCAATCCTATTGGAATCCCTCCGATACCTGATCCAATTCGTATAAAGTTTTCGTAAAACACTTGTATAAAGATAACATTGGAGGAATCACTTGTCAATGCGAAATAGCAATATTTTACGAATTCTCTCGAGATGACAAAATCTTTCCAGATTTATTCATCGAGGAGATAGAGATAGTCTCCGTAGCCCTCGCGCTCCATGTCCTCGCGCGGGATGAAGCGCAGGGACGCGCTGTTGATGCAGTAGCGCAGACCGCCCGATGCCGCAGGGCCGTCATCGAAGACGTGTCCGAGATGCGCGCCGCTGCCCGCTGCCGTGACCTCCGTACGCACCATGCCGAACGAGCGATCCTCGTGCTCTGCGATGAGCCCCGCATCGATGGGACGAGAGAAGGCCGGCCATCCGCAGCCGGAGTCGAACTTATCCGCAGAGACGAAGAGGGGCTCTCCCGTCGTGATGTCGCAGTAGATGCCCGCGCGGAATTCGTGGTCGTACTCGTTGCGGAAGGGCGGCTCCGTCGCCTTCTCCTGCGTCACAGCGTACTGCATCCGCGTCAGACGTTTCCTCAGCTCCGCATCGGAGGGCTTTGCATAGCTGCGCTGCCCATCCTCGTTCTCCATGCGTGCAGCACGCTCGGCGGCAGCGCGTTTGGCACGCATCTCGGCGATGCGCGTGGGCGAGATATGGCAGTAGCCGTTCGGATTCTTCTCCAGATATTCCTGATGCTCCTCCTCGGCGCGGTAAAAGTTCACAATGGGGCCGCTCTCGATGGCGAGGGGTTTTCCGATGCGCTCCTGCAGCTGCGCCAGCGAGGTGCGGATAACAGCGGCATCCGCGCTCTCGCTGCCGTCTGCGTTCGAAACATAGTAGATGCCGGAGCGATACTGCCGCCCGACGTCGTTCCCCTGCCGATCCACCGTCGTCGGGTCGATGGCCTCATAGAACACGGCAAGGAGTTCCTCCAGCGAGACGATGTGCGGGTCGTAGACAACATGCACCGTCTCAGCGTGCCCGCTGCCGCTGCACACCTCGCGATAGGAGGGGTGCGCCGTCTGCCCGTTCGCATAGCCGCTCTCCGCCGAGACTACCCCATGGACGAGGCTCACATAGAGTTCTGTCCCCCAGAAGCAGCCTCCCGCGAGATAGATCTCCCGCTGCCCGTCCGTCGGCAGATTCTTCTGTACGATCTCATGCGGCATCTCAGCCGAGGATACGGCGGGCGCACCGCACCCGCCGAGACAGACGAGCAGTCCCAGCGCGCAGATGCTGCGCAGTGTCGTGATGTTCATGATATACTCCTTTTTGATATATATTGACTACGCCTCAATCGCCTCTGCCGGCGGGAGCTGCCACACGATGGGAGACTCGTTCATGCGGGCGAGAAAGTCGTTGACGCGTGAGAAGGGGCGGCTGCCGAAAAAGCCCCGATGTGCCGAGAGCGGACTCGGGTGCGGCGACGCGACGATGAGATGGCGCGGATTCTCGATGAGGCTGCGCTTGCGCCGCGCAGGACTGCCCCACAGGAGAAATGCGAGCGGACGCTCGCGGGCGCCGAGCAGACGGATGATGTGATCCGTGAACCGCTCCCATCCGTGTCCCGCATGTGAAGCGGCACTGTGGGCGCGCACGGTGAGTACGGTATTGAGGAGAAGCACGCCCTGACGCGCCCACGGAATGAGACAGCCGTGGGCGGGCGGCACGATGCCGAGGTCGTCCTGCAGCTCCTTATAGATATTCAGCAGCGACGGCGGCGGATCGATGCCGACCTGCACAGAGAACGATAGGCCATGCGCCTGTCCGTCTCCGTGGTAGGGATCCTGCCCGAGAATGACGACCTTTGTCTCGGCAAACGCCGTATAATGCAGCGCATTAAAGATCGCAAACATGTCGGGATAGATGCGCCGTGTGCGGTACTCTCCGATAAGAAACTGCCGCAGCTCCCGATAGTAGGGCTGCGCCATCTCATCCGCAAGCAGTTTCTGCCAGTCGTTGTGAAAAATTTCCTTCGCCATGCCTAATATCTCTCGTAGATTTCAAAAATACAGTCTTTTCCGCTGCGGCTCTTCGTCCGTACGAACCCATCCAGCGGCGGCAAAAACACATCCGCATCATATATGCCTGCAAGACGTGTCACATACGCGCGGTGCACATACGGCAGGAGAAGGCGATAGCATGCTGCGCCGCCGATGACGAAGATCGGGCGCTCCTCTGCAGACACCAGCTGCCCCAGCAGCGTCCATAGTGCGGAGAGCTCCGCCACGACGCGAAAGCCCTCTGCCTGCACGCGTGTCTGCGTGAGGACGATGTTCTCACGGCCCGCCAGCGGTCGGCCGCCCGGCAGGCTCTCCATCGTCCGCCGCCCCATGATGACGATACCGCCCATCGTCACCGCGCGAAAATGAGCCATATCCTCAGGGCAGTCCGTTAAAAGGCCGCCCGCCCGTCCGATACCGCCCGCCGTGTCGCAGGCGACGATGAGGTCGAGCGGATACGGCAGCGACAGTTCCGGCGCGCGTACGATGCCCGCCGTATCCATCCCGCACAGCCACGCAGCGGCAGTCTTTCCCTGCACCTGCAGCGCAGGGGCGATCTCCGCGAGCGGCACGAGCACAAAGGCACGCTCTGTGAGATAGGGATGCGGCAGCGTCAGCGCCGCATCCGCCATCGACATCCCATCGATGTGCAGGATATCGAGATCAATCGTGCGTGCCCCCCAGTGCTCATGGCGCACGCGCCCCAGTTCCCGCTCAATACGCTGCAGTACACCGAGCAGCATACGCGGCGTACCGTCAAATGAGATGCGTACAGCGGCGTTGAGGAAGGGGGGCTGATCTGTCTTTCCCCACGGCGGTGTCTCGTAGAATGCGGAGACAGCCGCAAGGGAGATCCCCGCCTCTGCCATCTTTCGCAGGGCGGCGCGCATCGTCTCCCCACGGCTGCCGAGATTCGCACCGATACCGATATATGCCGTTACCATACGGTGTCTTTCCTGCGGCGCAGGATACTCACGCCGACATCGGAAAAAAATCCGCCGATGGGGGCTGCAGGCTTGTGCACGGTAACGCGCACCCGGCGCAGCGGCAAAAATTGTCGGAGCAGATCCTCCGCAATCTCTTCCGCAAGCGATTCGATCAACTGCTTCGGTGCTCCATTCATAATAGAAGATACCGCATGGTAAACCGCGGCATAGTTCACCGTATCATCAAGATCATCGCTCTCCCCCGCCGTGCGCAGATCGAGCCCAAGCTCCACATCCACCGCAAAGGACTGCGGTATCTCCCGCTCATGGGGCAGAACCCCATGACATGCGATGAAGCGCATCCCGCGCAGAAACATGCTGTCCATGCTATGCCCCCAGAATTGCATCTGTCATACGGCACATCCGTGCAATCGGCGCCACATCATGTACGCGCACGATGGATGCTCCGCGCGTGATGCCGAGAACGCATGCCGCCCCCGTCGCCTCCATGCGCTGCGCGACCGGCAGGCCGAGCGCCGCGCCGATGAAGCTCTTGCGGCTCGCGCCGAGCAGCAGCGGATAGTCCGTGCCGGCATAGGAGATGAGCTCATCCATGCGTAGGATGACGTGCATATTCTGCTCTGCCGTCTTGCCAAAGCCGATGCCGGGGTCGAGGATGAGCTTCTCCCGCGGCAGGCCCGCCGCGTCTGCAATCGATATGGTGCGTGCAAAGAAGCGGCGCATCCCGTCGATGATATCCCCGTCATACACCGTCCCATTCTGGTTGTGCATAACGACGACGGGCACGTCTGCCGCAGCCGCCGCACGCGCCATCTCGCCCGGCTCCTCCGCATACTGGAATCCCCAGATATCGTTCAGCAGGTGCGCGCCGGCTGCAAGCGCCGCGCGCGCGGTCTCTGCCTTGAACGTGTCCACGGAGACCGGAACGGGACACGCAGCGAGCACCGCCTCGAGCAGCGGCATGAGGCGCTCCATCTCCTCCGCCGCTCTCATCGGGACGAAGCCGGGGCGGCTCGACTCCGCGCCGATGTCGATGATGTCCGCGCCGTCCCGCACCATCTCCTCCATGTGACGGAGCGCACGATCCCGCGTATTCCACTGTCCGCCGTCGGAAAATGAATCCGGCGTCACATTCAAAATTCCCATGACGAGCGTCCGCCCGCCGAGAGTCAATTCCTTGCCGTCACGAAAGCGATATGTCCTCTGCACTGTCCCACGCACCTAACATCTGCCAAGCCTGTAATTCCATCACTTTATCACTGCGAAACACGCCGCGGCACGCAGAGGTCGTCGTCCGTGTCCCGTGCGCACGCGCTCCGCGCATCGTCATGCAGAGCTGGCGCGCATCGAGTACGACGAGTACCCCCTCTGCACCGAGTCCCCGCTCGATCTCGCGCGCGATATCCTCCGTCAACCGCTCCTGCAGCTGCGGGCGGCGCGCCATGAGCCCCACGAGCTCCGTGAAAACGCCAAAACCCGCCACGCGTCCTGCGTGCGGGCGATAGACAATATGTGCCGTCCCGAAGAAGGGAAGCAGGTGATGCTCGCAGACCGCGTGAAACGGGATGGTACGCACAGCAACGAGACCATCGGTCTCCTCTGTCATCGCGTGCGCCCAGAGCGTCTGCGGGTCGTCGCACAGACCGGAGAACAGTTCGGCATAGAGCGCCGCAACCCGCGCAGGTGTATCCTCCATGCCGTGCACGGCGGGATCGACGCCGACCGCCGTCAAAAACTCGCGCATGGCGCGCGCAGCGCGCGGCAGATCAACTGCCGTGTCTGCTTCCTCCATCTCCATCACCTCGCTCCATCTCCCGTACGCCTGCCGTCCATCTGCACGCAGGCACACCTATGCGAGCATCCCATGGGCCCTGAGCGCTGCATCAAGCCGTGCCGCGTTCTCCGGCGCCATCTCAGAGAGCGGCATACGCAGAAGACCCGCATCATAGCCGAGGCGGCGCATCGCCGTCTTGACCGGGATCGGGTTGACCTCGCAGAAGAGCGCGTCGATGAGGTCGGCGTATGCGATCTGCAGCCGCGCCGCCTCTGCCGTATTGCCGTCGAAATACTGCCGGCAGATCTCATGTGCTGCCTGGGGTGCAACATTCGAGAGCACGGAGATGACGCCGATGCCGCCGAGCGACAGGATGGGCACAATCTGGTCATCGTTGCCCGAGTAGACGGCGAGTTCATCGCCGACTGCTGCGCGCAGGCGCAAGATCGCCGAGAGATCGCCGCTCGCCTCCTTGACCGCGACAATGCGCGGATGCTTTGCAAGTGCGGCATAGGTCTCCGTCTTGATCGTCACGCCTGTACGCGATGGTACATTGTAGAGAATCGCAGGGATATGGACGCTGTCGGCAATCGCCGTATAGTGCGCAATGAGGCCGTTCTGCGTACATTTATTGTAGTACGGCGTCACGAGGAGCAGTGCATCCGCACCGACCTGCTCCGCATACTTCGAGAGTTCGATCGCATAGGAAGTCTCATTCGATCCTGTGCCTGCAACGACGGGGATGCGCCCCTTGACCTGCGCGACTGCAAAGCG
Source organism: uncultured Selenomonas sp. (assembly GCA_963518105.1). Taxonomy (GTDB): domain Bacteria; phylum Bacillota; class Negativicutes; order Selenomonadales; family Selenomonadaceae; genus Centipeda. Next base: position 7,535 of record CAUQID010000011.1, on the reverse strand, counting down.
GATGGCCTCGCGGTGCTCAGCATCCGACATGGTCGCGGATTCCCCCGTCGTGCCGGTGATGACGATGGCATCCGTCCCGCCCGCAATTTGATCCTCGATGATGCGCCCCAGCTCCGGGTAGTTGATCCCCGTCTCCGTAAACGGCGTAATGATGGCGACGCCTGCGCCGCGGAAAACTGTCTTTTTCACTGCAAGTTCCCCTTTCAAATTCATCTGCTGCTATTATCCCATGCAAAGGGAGAAAAGTCAAAATGATTCCGCATTATGTACGCAGTGCAGGACGAACCTCGCCGAACAGCGCAGCATTCGCCCGAATCTTCTCCTCGCCGCCGAGCACGCAGCAAACATCCGCGCGCATGGCGGCCTCGATGAGCGGGGCAAGCGCACGGATATCCTCCTGCCGCGCCGTGAGGATCTCCTCTCTCGCACGCTGGCGATCCTCCCATGTAATGCCGCGCAGGTAGAATGTCGCTGCGATATCCCCCTTCATCTGCGGTGTCATCGGCGCATCTACGCTGCTCATCGTACCGATGATGAACTTGTCCATCTCACGGTCGGACACATCGAACCCGCGTACATAGTCCGCCGTCTCGTCAAAGACGCGCAGCGTCTCCGCGAGGTTCGGGTCGCGGTAGGAAGCAAGGACCATAAAGCCGTTGCGGTTAAACTGCGTCATCGCGCCGTAGGCGCCGCCCTGCACACGGATACGCGTCCAGAAATAGTCATAGCGAAGCAGCGTCTCGAGCACGCGCAGAACGCCTGTATACGCAAACCCGAGTTTGATGAAGTTCGCGCCCTTCGCTACATACTGAACGCGGCTCTGCGTCGTGAGGCCCTCGTTTTTCGCCGCGATTTCCCATGTATATGGTGCAGGCGGGAAGGTCTGTGCGGAGAGCTTCTTCTGGAACGCCGCCAGCCCTGCCGCCGTCTCCTCATAGGCGTCGGCAGATGCCGTGATGCCGACCATCAGCCCGCTGCGGTTGAAGATCTGCCGCATAATGCGCCCGAACGCCGCCTGCATCGCCGCATGCTGCGCCGGAAAGTCCGCCTTGATCGCTGAGAGAAAGTCGTGGAACGGCAGCCCGCCTGCCTCTGCATAGCGGCCTGAGGGGGTCAGATAGGCAGCAATTCGTGCTGCAACGACCTGATTCGCGGCGCGTTGGAGCGAGAGCTCCATGCCCGTCTTCTCCTCGTCGATAAGCTCGCGTACACGCTTCGCATCGGAGAAATCACTCTCCGTCAGCATCTCTGCGAGCAGATCAAAGAGATGCGGCAGATTCTCCCGCAGTACCTTGGCACGCAGCTTGAAGCGCGGCATGAGTGAATCCGGCGCGCCCGCGCGGGTATAGGCGACGATGTCTGCGCCGATGCCGCCCGTATAGAGACTCCGCAGCTTGGCAAAGTCGGCATAACTGTGCTGTGCCGTATCGACCGCCCCGAGGATCTCGGCAAGGAGATACGCGTACGGCAGATCCGCCTGTGCGACCGCCTCCATAGCGAAGTAGAAATTCAGATAGACAATACCGTTCGTCTCGAGCGCAGTATAGAGCAGCTGCGTCCCATCGACGCTGCGCACATCCAGCGGCAGACGCTCCGCATCGGGGCGGATATCCGCGCGTGCGAGGATGGGGATGGCAGCGAGCGCCTCCTCCGTATCCGGTTCTTCCTGCGCTGCCTTCAGCGCCGCACAGGCATCCATGACGGCAGCAACTTCCTCTGCCGTCATCGCCGCTTTTTTCTCCGCAAGGATTTTCTCCTGCGCCGCCTCGCGCTCCTGCCCGCAGGTGCGGCTCGGGGCAAGCGTCACGAGCGCCTCATGCGGATTCTCGAGGAAGGACGTACGGATGACCTGCTCGAAGTATCCCTCGTCCAACCCGTCCTTCAGTGCCGCGAGTACGTCCTCATAGTGCAGATACGCCTCCGGTGCGCCGTCGTAGAGCCACGTCTTCATCAGACGGATACCATAGATGAGCCCCTTCGGCGAGCTGCCGAAGTCCGACTCCCGCAGACGGAACTCGAGCGTATTGAGCGCCGCCTGCACGAGCGTATGGTCGAGTCCGCCGTCTGCCAGCTTCGTCAGCGTCTCCTTGATCACACGCACGAATTCCTCTGCGCGCGCCGTCTCCGACTTGCTCACGACAATGCTGAAGAACGGCTGCAGGATATCGCTCTCGAAGTTCGAGTCCACGTCGCGGCCGAGTCCCGCATCGATGAGTGCCTGCCGCAGCGGGGCACCCTGCATCCTAAGCAGCGCATGATCGAGGATCTGCAGCGCCATGATGCGCTTTCGGTCGGAGGTATCACCGATCACCCAGTTCAGCGAGAGGAAAGCATTCTCCACGAGCGGCTCCTCCGCACCGATGGGATAGTAGTGCTCCTTTCGGACACAATCCGCGAACGGCTGCTGACGCTCGATGCGTGAGGGCACGGGTATGCGCTCAAAATGCGAGAGATAGGCACTATCGAGATAGGCGAGTTTCTCCTCGATATCGACATCACCGTAGAGATAGATATAGCTGTTCGATGGGTGGTAGTAGCGCGCATGGAAATCGAGAAACATCTCCTGCGTGAGCGATGGAATTGCCTCGGGGTCGCCGCCCGACTCGTAGCCGTATGTCGTATCGGGATAGAGCGCTGCCATGATGCGGCTGCCGAGGAGATCGTCTGGCGCTGAGAGCGCCCCCTTCATCTCGTTGTAGACAACACCGCTGTACCGCAGCGGCGCGTCCGCATCGTCCATCTCATAGTGCCAGCCCTCCTGCATGAGCACCTGCGGATTCGTACGCATCGACGGGTAAAAGACGGCATCGAGATATACGTCCATGAGGTTCTGAAAATCGCGCGCATTGCGGCTCGCGACAGGGTACATCGTCTTATCTGGAAACGTCATCGCATTGAGGAAGGTGTTGAGCGATCCCTTCACGAGCTCGACGAACGGCTCTTTCAACGGGTATTTCCGCGAACCGCAGAGCACGGAGTGCTCGACGATGTGTGCCACGCCCGTATCATCGACCGGCGGTGTGCGGAAGCTAATGGAAAAAACCTTGTTGTCGTCCGCCGTCTCGAGGAAGAAGAGGCGCGCCCCCGTCTTCTCGTGAACAAACGTATGCCCTGTGCCGTCCGCCTCGCGGATTTCCTCCGAGCGCAGCAGGCGAAATCCGTGGATAACATCATCTATTTTCATGTGCGTTTTCCTCCTTCGTACAATAGATTTCATTATAGCACAGAGCCGCGTTTTCGCAAAACAAAAGGGCTGCCGCAAAAGCGGCAGCCCTCTATGTCATTCATACGGGCGGAAATGCCTTCTCCGGATACATTTCCTGCGCAGCGACATCATAGCGTCCGATCCCGAGGAATACATTCTCTGCATAAACGCGGTAGAATCCATCGGCGAGCGGGATGCGGCGCTCCGATGTCGAAAGGCCGCTGTAAAACGCCTTGATGCGGTGTGCAGCAAGCTCATAGGCAGGCAGATCGAGGGCGGTGTCCGGCGCGCACAGCGCTGCCTCCCGCAGCTCTTCCAGTTCCTCGATCGTATGGGCATCCGCAACCGCAAACCCGCCGACACGCGTGCGCAGGAGGAATCGCATCGTCGCCGGCAGCCCAAGCGCCGCACCAATGTCCGTGCAGAGCGCACGGATGTATGTCCCCTTCGCACAGTCCACATCAACGAGAATGCGCCGCCGCGCGAAATCAATGTCTGCCAGTTCCAGCCGATGAATCACAACGGTGCGTGCCGGGATCTCCACGACTGCGCCCTGCCGTGCGAGATCATAGGCGCGCTGCCCGCCGACCTTGATCGCCGAGTAGGCGGGCGGTATCTGCGTAACCTCTCCGACGAAGCGTCCGAGGGTGCGCCGCAGTACCTCCTCGGACGGCAGTACGGGATGCGGGACGCTCTCGATGATCTCACCGTAGACATCCCCCGTATCCGTCGCATAGCCGAAGGCGATCTCTGCGCGGTAGGATTTATCTGCCCCCTCCATATACGCAATGAGGCGTGCGGCGCGTCCGAGCGCGACGGGCAGGATGCCTGCCGCTGCGGGGTCAAGCGTACCTGCGTGTCCAACACGTTTCTGTCGAAAAATACGCCGTACGATATTGACGACATCGTGCGATGAAAGCCCCGTAGGTTTCAGTACATTGATGAATCCGTCCACGGCTCAGCAGTTCAGCTCCTCCCCTATCGCATCGAGGATGGCCTGCTTTGCTGCATCGAACGGCGCGAGGATCGTACACCCTGCCGCACGGATGTGCCCGCCGCCGTCGAATCGCTGGGCGATGCGGGAGACGTTCGCCCCCTTCGAACGCATGCTGACGCGGTAGGTATCCGGGGCAAGCCACTTCATGAAGAAGACGATCTGCGTCCCCTCGATGACGCGCAGCGCATCGAGCAGCCCCTCCGTCGTCGTAACTTCCTTCGCCCGCATCTCATCGATAAAGACTGCAGCGACCCTTCCGCCGCAGAACATCTCCACGTTTCGGATGGCGTTGGCCTGCGCCATAACCTCATCGTAGGACTTCATCTCCATCGCGATGGCGATCTTGCTCTGCTGGACACCAACCTCTAGGAAATCCGCTGCTGCACGCATCGTATGCGGGGTCGTGTTGGAGAATCGGAAGAATCCCGTATCCGTCGCCATGCCCGTATAGAGACAGGTGGCAGTCTCGAGCGAGAATGCACCGCCCATCACGCGGATGAGATCGTGCACAATCTCGCAGGTCGCGGCATAGTCGGGGTTCAGATAGAGATATTCCGCCGCCTCGTCGTTCGTCACATGATGATCGATGTTGAGCACACGCACAGCATCCACAGACGACACGACCGCGCCCGTACGCTTCAGCTCGACATCGCAGACGATGAGCAGATCAGCGGTGCAGCGCTGCCCCTCAACAGGGCGCGCGATCTGGTCGATCCCCGGCAGGACACTGAAGATACGCGGAATCTCATCGTCAATCAGGACGCGCGCATCCTTCCCCTGCGCACGAAGAAAATGCATCAGACCGAGCGTCGATCCGATGGAATCACCGTCCGGACGGATGTGCGAGGTGAGGATGATGGTCTGCGCATCACCTATGATTTTTGCCGCCTCATCGAGCGTAATCTTCATGCCTCTTCCTCCCTCTGTCCTGCAGCAGGACGATCCTCATGAATCTCGTTCAGCAGCCGCTGGATATGATCGCTGTAATCGAGTGATGCATCGAGCGCAAAGCTGATCTCCGGGGTGAAGCGCAGGCGGATGCGCCTGCCGATCTCGCGGCGCACGAAACCGAGCGAACTGTTCAGCCCATGCAGGGTATCGCGCGCTTTCTTCTCATCGCCCATGACACTGACGTAGATCTTTGCCTCGCGCAGATCCTCGGTGCACGCGACGGAGGTCACGGTCACGAAGCCGATGCGCGGGTCTTTGAGTTCATTGAAAATAATGTCACTGACTTCCTGTTTCATCAGCTCTTGGAGCTTTTCAACGCGAACCTTTGCCAAAGGTGCGCCTCCTCTCGTTGTATAGAAATTGGCACAGCCCTCCGCGCATCTATGCGGCAAAGGACTGCACCATATCTCTGCATGCTTATTCTGCGTTTTCTTCTGCCGATGCGGCGGCTGCAGCTGCGGCAGCCTGCGCCTCGCGCTTCTGCTCGGCCGCCTTATTGGCCTCGGCAATGGAGGTCTCGATCTCCTCCATGGTATATGCCTCGATGATATCGCCCTCCGCAAAGTCGCGGAAGTCGACAATGGAGATGCCGCACTCATAGCCTGCGGCAACCTCCTTCACCTCGTCCTTGAACCGGCGCAGCGAGTCGATCTCGCCGTCGAAGAGTTCGACGTTGTCGCGCAGGATGCGGATCTTCGAGTTGTTGTGGATCTTGCCCTCAAGGACATACGAGCCGGCGACCAGGGCCTTCGAGAAGCGCATGACCTGACGGATTTCGACGCGTCCCTGAATGACTTCCTTGTATTTCGGCTTCAGCATGCCGCTCATTGCGTCCTTCACGTCGTTCAGCGCATCGTAGATGACGCGGTAGGTGCGGATGTCCACATTTTCCGTATCGGCGAGACGCCGCGCGTTCGCATCCGGACGGACATTGAACGCGATGACGATTGCCTTCGATGCCGCCGCGAGCATGATATCGGACTCGCTGACCGCACCGACCCCCGAGTGCACGATATTCACGCGCACCTCGTCATTCTTGTTGAGGCCGAGCAGCGCGGAGTTGAGCGCCTCGACCGAGCCCTGCACATCTGCCTTGACGACAATGTTGAGATCCTTGATATCGCCCTGCTGGATCTGCTGGAAAAGCGCATCGAGCGAGACGCTCTTCGACTTGATGAGGTCGCGGCGCTGGTTGCCGAGGCGAGCCTCTGCGATGGAGCGTGCCTGCTTCTCATCGACAACGGCGAGAATATCGCCCGCCGACGGCACATCGCCAAGGCCGAGGATCTCGACCGGCATGGAGGGGCCCGCTTTCTTCACATTGTCTCCGCGGTCATTGATCATCGCGCGTACATGGCCGTATGCCGTACCGACGACGATGGAGTCGCCGATGCGCAGCGTACCGCTCTGGACGAGCACCGTTGCGACGGAGCCGCGCCCCTTGTCGAGCTTCGCCTCGATGATGACGCCGCGCGCCTCGCGGTTCGGGTTTGCCTTCAGCTCCTCGACCTCGGCGACAAGCAGGATATTCTCGAGCAGATCATCGATGCCGATGCGCTGCTTCGCAGAGACGGGCACCATGATGGTATCGCCGCCGTATTCCTCCGCGACGAGTCCGTACTCCATAAGCTCCTGCTTGACACGCTCGGGATTTGCCCCCGGCTTGTCAATCTTGTTGATGGCGATGATGATAGGAACGTTCGCCGACTTTGCATGGTCGATTGCCTCGACCGTCTGCGGCATGACACCATCGTCTGCCGCGACAACGAGGATCGCCACGTCCGTGATCTGTGCGCCGCGTGCACGCATCGCCGTAAACGCCTCATGTCCCGGCGTATCGAGGAAGACGATCTTCTTGCCCTGGCAGACGACCTGATACGCACCGATATGCTGGGTGATGCCGCCCGCCTCGTGCGTGCTGACGGAGGTGTTGCGGATCGCATCGAGGAGCGACGTCTTGCCGTGATCGACGTGGCCCATAACGGTGACAACCGGCGGACGGTCTTTGAGTGTCTTCGGATCGTCCTCGATCTCGGGAATAAGCGTCGGATCAACATCCGGCGGCAGTTCCTCCGTCGTCACGCCGAACTCGGCAGCGACGAGCGTCGCCGTGTCGTAGTCGATCTCCTGGTTAATGCTCGCCATAACCCCCATGAGCATAAGCTTCTTGATGATGTCGGAGGCCGTGTAACTCATCTTGGATGCGAGATCCTTGACAGCGATGGTCTCGGGCAGCTTGATGTGCTTCGGACGCGCAATCTCGACCTTCTGCACCGGTGCAGCAGCTGCAGCACGCCCCTTGCGGCCCTTGCGTGCACCGCCGCGGCCGCCCTGCCGCAGATCCGTGCGCTCCTCACGGTCACGGCGCACACCGCCGCGACC
>CAUQID010000010.1:0-84103 GCA_963518105.1 uncultured Selenomonas sp. | reverse complement strand
TACTTAAGCGTTCATTCCCTTGTGAGAAATTTGTCAACTGTTCTTGACAATATCATCCGTTGTGGTAGAATGGGGGTAATCCATAGTGCTCCTTTGCTGATGTTTTGTAGCAGAACCATTATAGCACGGGATGTCACTATGGATTTTGTTTTTGTTTAGCTGTTCAACTTCATTTTACAACGAACCGAATTATAATAACATGGAATATTTCAACCAATGATTGTACGAGAGGAGAAAACGTGATGAGCAAGGCGATTACAAACGATTTCGAGACACGCCGTTATCGTCTCGCCGAAGTGGCGAAATCGGGCGATGTCGCGACGCGCACACCGATCTACGCGACGGAGTCGACGAGCGGGGTTGTTTGGGTGCTAAAGCCGGGGCAAACAATCAAGCCGCACGGACACGCCAAAGCGGACGATATCTGGATCTGCATTCAAGGTGAGGGCGTTTTCTATCCAGCAATCGGCGAGGAACGCCCTATCGAAAAGGGGGATGTCATCGTCTCTGCAAAGGGGATGTGCCACGGCATGAAGAACACGGGCACAGAGGACTTCATTTTCGTTGGCATCCTTGCCCCCGTTCCGGCAGACTACTTTCCTATCGAAAAATAGCTATTATTTTAATCGCTTAATTTTCTGTGGAAAATTCTCCAGTGGGAGTAGTAGAGCGTTCAAATAGCAAGGTTGAACTTTATTATCAGTATTTTACTAAGATTTCTCACCACAGAGATTCCATTCGCTCTACCTGGACGTCTGGAATCTCTCTTTTTTGTTGCAAAGAATCATTAGCCATCTTCCCCTATCCTGTGTTATAATTTTCTTATATTTGAAACGTGGGAGGGAAGGCCGTTGTTTGCAAAGACCTATGGTGCGACGACCCTCGGGATAGATGGACGGATTATCGACGTTGAGGTGGATGTGTCGCCCGGGCTGCCGGGCTTTGAGCTGGTCGGTCTTCCCGATACGTCGGTAAAGGAGTCAAAGGAGCGGGTACGGACGGCGATTCGTAACTCCGGCATCCAGCTGCGGCAGGAACGGGTGACGGTGAATCTTGCACCTGCTGATGTGCGAAAGGACAGTTCAGGGCTTGATCTGCCGATCGCCGTCGGACTCCTTGCATCCTACGGTATGGTTCCAGAGGCGGCGGTGCAGAATGCGCTCTTCTCTGCGGAGCTTTCCCTCGATGGAAACTGTCGACCGATCAGCGGGATTCTCCCAATGGCAATCACGGCGCGGGAACATGGGTTGACAGAGTTTTACGTTGCTCCCTCCAATGCAGATGAGGCACTCCTGATTGACGGACTGAAGGTCTATGCGGTCGAGAATCTGGCGCAGCTTGTGCGTCATTTGACAGGGGCAGAAACACTGACTCCCGCTGAGCCACAAGCAACAGAACAGAAAAAGGACGCTGCGTTTACCGATGACTTTGCGGACGTACAGGGGCAGTATCAGGCGAAACGTGCGCTTGAGATTGCGGCAGCAGGAGGGCACAATGTCCTCATGGTTGGCGTTCCCGGCTCGGGCAAGACGATGCTGGCACGTCGGATGCCTTCGATTCTGCCGGAGCTGACGAAGGAAGAAGCCATCGAGATCACGAAGATTTACAGTATCTCGGGACTGCTCGGCAAGGACACGGGACTTGTTACCACACGCCCCTTCCGCAGTCCGCATCATACGTCCTCGACGGTGGCGATGATCGGCGGCGGGAGCATTCCGCGTCCGGGCGAGGTGACACTCGCGCATCACGACGTACTCTTTCTCGACGAGCTGCCGGAGTTCAGCAAGAAGACGCTTGAGGTGCTGCGTGAGCCAATCGAGGATCGTCAGATTACGGTGTCGCGTGCGAACGCAACACTGACCTTTCCCTCTAGTATCATTTTGGTAGCGGCAATGAATCCGTGTCCCTGCGGATTTCAAGGGGATCAGAGCCATGCATGCGAATGTAGCGTGGGAGAAATCAGACGATATACGCGCAAGCTTTCAGGCCCGCTGCTGGATCGCATCGACCTGCAGATTCGTGTCGCCCGCGTCGCCTATGCCGACCTGCACAGTACACGGCGCGCGGAGTCCTCTGCAGAAATCCGTGCGCGTGTTGTTCATGCGCGTACGGTGCAGCAGGGACGGCTTTCAAGGCATGGGCTGTTCTGTAATGCTCAGATGAATCACAGTATGATTAAGAAATATTGCCGTCTTGATCCAGATGCCGAGCTCTTGCTCGAGGCTGCATTCCAGCGCATCAATCTCTCGGCCCGTTCGCATGACCGTATCATCAAGGTGGCACGGACGATTGCAGACCTTGCAGGCAGCATCTCCATCACGGCCTCGCATATTGCTGAGGCGATTCAGCTGCGCAGCGATGTTGGACTGCAGATTGAGTGACAGGGGGATTGCGAAAAGATGACGAAACACACGAAATATGTAAAACTCGAAATCTTTATCCCGGAGTCACATTTTGCTGTCCTGCGGCAGACATTGCAGTCAGTAGGGGCAGGGTGCAGCGGGCACTATGACTCCTGCCTTGCATACAGTCCTGTGACGGGGATATGGCGGCCTCTCGCCGGCGCGGATCCATATGACGGAACGGTGGGAGAGATCTCTGCATCACCGGAGATCAAGGTCGAGGTTCGGGTGGATGCCGTGCGTCTCTCTGAGACATTGACAGCCATCCGTGCTGTGCATCCATATGAGGAGCCGGTTATCTTCACTATTCCACTCGCAGATTGAATGGATTGCAGGAATACGGATACAACTTCTCTGCGGATTGTGATATAATGAACGAGATTTATGCCAAAGAACAAAATCCGCTGTTGAAGAATGGGGGGCGCATGAATTGGCTGAGAAGATTCGCCCGGAGCTGCTCTCTTTTCTTGTGCCGGATACCTCTCCGCTACATATCCTCGTTGTCGAGGGGGCAAACTATCTGCTGCAGCTGCGGCAAATGTTCCCACGGGCGGAGCTCTATGCCGTTGCAGCAGAGTTGGATGAGCCGATCACACAGTTTCCTGCGGATGTTCGCTGGCAGATGCTCGACTATCTGCGTATCCCGCTGCCGTACCAGCGCGGATATTTTGACTACATCATCTCGGATCTTGCGCTGGAACAGGCAGAAAACCCGCAGGATATTGCTGCGGGCTTTGCTATGTTTCTCAAGGAAACAGGTGCATTCCTAACCAGCTTCCGTAATATTCGTCATTGGTCTGTTCTTCAAAACCTGATGGAGGGGCACTATTACAATATTGTCTCACGCCTCTATGCTAGGCCGGAGTTTGAAAATGTCCTCTACGCGTCGTTCTATAAGAATGTCCGTGTACAGATGCAGCTGCGCACAGCACCGGACGGTCTGCTGGAACGGCTGACAGCAGCAGGCTTTGAAAACCATAATGATGATATCGAGACAGAGTTCTATCTCGTGTGCGCGGAGCGCTCTATGCCGGAGCTTTCCTTGCTGAAATCAATGTATACGTCAAGTGAGCGAACACAGATGGTACGGCTTATGCATCGCATTGAGTATGATGTCGACCTGCCTGCATCTATACATACGTTGTGGAAGATGGTGGATCATCTTTCCGTTTTTCCTGCCTTCATCGCTGCGCTTGCACATGAGACGGTGGTTCATCGAGAGACCTTCTATCGCCGCCTGTTAGAGCACTCTCTTGGACGGAGCTCATACCTTCATGAGATGCTGGATGCGGCAGGAAGGGAGTGTGCCGACCTTGCGGAGCGGGAAGGGTATGGTATACTGCGCAGAAAATATATGAAAGAGACTGCCACATGACGGATCTGGATCAAAACAAGATTGCCTTTATTACATGCGTCAATGACGAAGACATGTACAGCGAATGCCTGTTGTATCTACAATCACTCCGCGTACCGCATGGAATGCGCATAGACTATATTCCTGTACGCGGGGCTGCATCCATGTGTGCGGGTTATAACGAGGGGGCACGGGCAACCGATGCACGCTATCATGTGTATCTGCATCAGGATGTGCTTGTCGTCAACAAGGACATTATTTCCGATATGCTTGCAATTTTTTGCGAGCCGACCATTGGACTCATCGGTGTGATCGGCTGCCGCAGTCTGCCGCGTTCCGGCGTTTGGTGGGACGGTCTGCGCACCTACGGACGTGTTCTGCATCACTGCGAGCCGGAGAGCGTGGTGGATTCGCACTGTATGGAGCCGGAGGATGCATATATTGATGTGGAGGCGGTGGACGGGCTTTTTATTGCCACGCAGTACGGTATCCGATGGCGTGAGGATCTGTTTACCGGATGGCATCTCTACGATACCTCCATGTGCATGGAGATGCAGCGGCATGATCTGCGGGTGGTCGTACCGAACCAGGAGAAGGATTTCTGGTGCATCCATTGCCCGCGGGAGAAGCCCCTCGCGCCAGAGTATAAGCGCTATCAAAAAATCTTTCTCCAGGAGTATGGTGCGGAGCTGTGTCCTGAGGTCTAAGGATGTATAGGAAGGAGGAGCTCAGATATGCAGGAGCAGCCGCCGCGCGGAGAACATGAGGCGGAAGAAAAAATTAACTGGCTGAGACTTGCGACCAAGTTCTCTGCGGACGGCGATCTCAAGGGAATGCGTGCCTGTGCACAGGAGGTCGAGCGTCTGCGGGAGGGCGATGTTGATGCCATTGCGGTCAATGCGGAGGTTGCATTGTACAGTGGGCGCATCGATGAGGCGGAGATGTTGGCGGCTCAGGTACTGCGTACCCAGCCGCGTCATCCACGTGCACGGATGGTGCAGGCTGGATTGGCAGCGCTCGAATTTCGTCTGGATGATGAGATCCCCCTGCTCGCCGATCTGATTGAAGAACTCTCCTACAAGGCGAAGGTGCTCGGCACAGAGGATCTTTCCTATGCTATCTACCACCAGATGCTGCGCCGCGCGCGCGGCTGGCTTGCAGATGCGCTCTATCTTGCAGGAGAGGCAAAGGGCGCCGCACACGAGCTTCTTATGTCCAGCCGTCTTGCGGATATACCGGATGAGGCGGCGGAGCTTTACAGCAAGTATCTGTTCATGCGAAACTATCGCCATCTCGGTGCGCGGGAGGGCCGGGAAAAGGCAGAAATTTATGGAAGCCTCATGGAAGTGACGCCATATGCGCATGACAATGTGGTGCGCACACCGCGCCGTAAGCTGCGTATCGGCTACATATCGCCCGATTTTCGGGAGCATGCCGTTGCCTATTTTTTGCCAGCAATGCTGCGTCACTTTGACGGCGAGTGCTTTATGGTGTTTTGCTACGCGACGGGACGAAGCGATACCGTTACGGAACGGTTTCGTACACGTCGCGTTACATGGCGTGACCTGCGTGGCCGTCCGTCGCGTACGGCAGCACGTTTAATCGCAGAGGATAAGATCGATATTCTCGTCGATCTTTCGGGACACTCACAGGACAATGCACTGCCTATCATGGCCTATCGGCCAGCTCCTATACAGATTTCGGGCATTGGCTATACAAATACCACCGGACTTCCTGTTATAGACTATTTTCTCTCAGATGAAGTGTGTATTCCGCGGGGGGATGCAGCGGCAGAGGCCGGATTTACGGAGGAGATTCTGCGACTCACGCATTCCCATCTCTGTTATGCGCCGGAGGAGATTCGTGTGATGCCGGAGACGGGCTATGAGGCTCCGCTGCGCAAGAATGGCTATGTGACATTTGGCAGCTTTAACAACTTTGCAAAGGTCACGGACGAGATCCTGCTCCTGTGGCGCGGTATATTGGAATCGGTACGTGGGGCACGGCTTGTTGTCAAAGGGAAAGTTGCCAGCATTGATGCAGGGCTGAATTTTGCAAAGAAACGGCTCTCGATGCTGAGTTTTGACCTTGACCGTGTGGAGTTTCGCCCCTTTAGCCAAGACTACCTAGAGCAATATCGGGACATTGACATCGCGCTGGACACAGCGCCTTACAACGGCGGCCTCACAACCTGTGAGGCGCTCTATATGGGCGTTCCCGTCATTGCGCTGCGCGGTCGTACGCATGGTGCACGCTTTGGTGCATCTATTCTGACGAATGCGGGGGTACGCGAGCTGGTTGCTGAGAACGACATCAACTATGTGCGCCGTGCGGTTCAGCTTGCCGAGTCGCCCAAACTGCTGGATGCATACCATGCGGGGCTGCGTACGAATATGCGGCGTTCTCCGCTGATGAATGTGCAGGGCTATATGGAGGAGTTGGAAGCGGCGTATCAGGATATCTGGGAGAAGTTCTGTGCGTCACATCCTGCCGTACATCAGTAGCGGCGAACCAAGGCGGAAGGGAGGAAATCTATGGCGTTTGCCCACCTGCATGTACATACAGAGTACAGTCTGCTGGATGGTGCGAGCCGCATCAAGGAGCTCGTGCGGCGCACGAAGGAACTCGGGATGGATGCGGTTGCTATGACCGACCATGGCGTCATGTACGGCGCGGTTCGGTTCTACAAGGAGGCCAAGGCACAGGATATTCATCCTATCATCGGCTGTGAGGTTTATCTTGCACCGGGGATGCGGCAGGAGCGCGCAGAGGTAGACGGCACACGTTACTATCATCTCATCCTTCTTGCGGAGAATGAGACAGGCTACCGCAATCTCGTCCAGCTCATATCCCTCGCCAATATCGAGGGATATTATTATAAGCCGCGTGTGGACAAGGAACTCCTGCGGCGTTATCATGAGGGGCTTATCGCGCTGTCTGCCTGCGTTGCAGGAGAGATACCGCAGGCTGTCCTGCGGGGGAATATGCAGCGAGCGGACGATCTTGTCCGTGAATATACGGAGATATTCGGACGGGACAATTTCTTTTTGGAGATACAGGATCACGGCCTCCCGGAGGAAAAGACGGTGAATCGTGCACTGCGCACACTGGCTCAGCAGCACGGCATCGGGCTTGTCGCGACCAATGACGTCCATTATGTCCATGCGGAGGACAGCGAGTTTCATGATATCTTGCTCTGTGTCCAGACGGGGCGCACCATCCACGACCCCGATCGTATGCGCTTCTCTGGGCCGGACTACTATCTGAAATCAGAGCAGGAGATGGCGGCGCTTTTTGCTGACTGCCCAGAGGCGATAGAGAACACGGAAAAGATTGCACAGCGCTGTCAGGTGGATTTCACCTTCGGTGAACTGCAGCTGCCGTTCTACCCGCTGCCGGATGGCTATGAGAACGACAATGCATATCTGCGGGCACTCTGTGAGGAACGTATTCCTGCGCGGTATCCGCATGCGGGCGAGGATATCCGCGCCCGCATGGACTATGAGCTAGGTGTCATCCATGACATGGGATATGCCAGTTACTTTCTCATTGTCTGGGACTTTATCAACTATGCACGCGGGAACGGCGTTGCCGTCGGTCCGGGGCGCGGCTCTGCTGCGGGCAGCATCGTGGCGTATCTGCTCGGCATCACGAATATCGACCCGCTCCGCTACGCGCTCCTCTTTGAGCGCTTTCTCAATCCCGAACGCGTTTCGATGCCGGATATAGATATCGATTTTGACGATATCAATCGCGGACGGGTGATTTCGTATGTCAAAGAACGGTATGGCGAGGATCACGTCGCGCAGATTGCCACCTTTGGCACCATGGGGGCAAAGGGCGCAATTCGTGACGTCGGCCGCGTGTTGGAAATGGCGTTTGGCGAGGTGTCTGCCATCACGAAACTTGTTCCGGCGGAGCTGAATATCACGCTTGACCGCGCGCTAAAGGAGTCTGCGGACCTTCGGCGCGCCTATGAGGAGGATGAGCATGTCCGCAGGGTCATTGATCTCGCACGCAGGATCGAGGGGCTTCCGCGTAATACCTCCATTCATGCGGCGGGGGTCGTGATTGCAAAAGCACCACTGGCCGACAATGTGCCTGTATGGGTGTCTGAGGGAACGCTTGTGACAGAGTTCGACAAGGATGATGTGGAGGCTCTTGGTCTGCTCAAGATGGACTTTCTGGGGCTGCGCACGCTTACCATCATCTCTGATACGGTCAGTCATGTTGCACGCGCAGAGGGGATCTCCATTGATATCGATGCGATTCCGCTGGAGGATGAACAGACAGCCCGGATGCTCTGCGCTGGCGATACGGGAGCCGTGTTTCAGATGGAGTCGGCAGGCATGACGAATCTCGTCAAGGATCTACAACCGAAGGGGTTTGTCGATCTCATTCCAACGGTGGCACTCTATCGCCCGGGGCCTTTGGGCAGTGGTATGGTGACTGATTTCATCGATGGTCTGCATGGGAAAAAAGAGGTCGTCTATATGCATCCGCTGCTCGAGCCGATTCTCAAGGAGACTTTCGGTGTCGTGCTCTATCAGGAGCAGGTCATGCAGATTGTCCAGGTGCTGGCGGGCTTTAGCCTCGGGCAGGCGGATCTCTTGCGCCGCGCCATGGGGAAGAAAAAGCATGATCTTTTGATGGCGCAGAAGGAAATCTTCCTGCAGGGATGTACAAAAAATGGTATCGAAGCAGGGCTTGCCAATCATATTTTCGACCTGCTGACGCATTTCGCAGACTATGGGTTCAACAAGTCACACAGCGCCGCATACGGACTGCTCGCATGGCAGACAGCATATCTTAAGGCCCATCATCCTGTGGCGTTTATGGCAGGCGTACTGACGAGCATTATGGACAAGACGGACAAGATTCCCGTCTATATTCAACTTTGCCGTCAGATGGGAATTCGGATCCTGCCGCCTGATATCAATGCGAGCACCGCCTCATTTGGTATTGAGGACGGTGCGATACGGTTCGGTCTTGCCGCCGTTCGGAATGTTGGAGAAAATGCGATCGTGAGCATGGAGCGCGTGCGTGCGGAGGGCGGTTCGTTTCGTTCGCTTGTTGACTTTTGTGCACGTGTTGACATGCGTACAGTCAACAAGAGAGCTATCGAGAGCCTCATTAAATGTGGAGCATTTGACAGCCTCGGCATGGAACGTAATCAGCTGCTTGCCGCGCTGGATGCAGCGATGCAGGATGCGGCCCGCAGACAGCGCGATCTCCTAAGCGGACAGGGCGGTCTGTTCGGCGAAGAGACGATGGAGGAGGTGCAGCAGATCCGCATTTCAGAGGACGTACCGCCGAGTACGCCGCGCGAGCGCCTGACATGGGAGAAGGAGGCGACGGGGTTCTATATCACGGGGCATCCGCTTGATGATTACAGCAGCACCCTTTCCTGTCTCCAGTCCATTGGAACCCTGTCTGCATCGCTTCGCAGAGAGCGGCAGATGGTTCGGGTCGGCGGAATTTTAACGAGCACGAAACGATTTACAACGAAAAAAGGCGATACTATGCTCTTTGCCGAGTTGGAAGATTTCAGCGGTCATATCGAGGTGACTGTATTCCCCCGTGTTTTTTATGCGCATGTAGCGGCGCTTGAGACGGACAGTGTTGTAGTGGTGCAGGGACGTGTTGATATGACGGGCGAGGAGGTGAAGCTGCTCGCCGATGAAATTTGGCGGATGGAGGACTACCGCACCTCCTTCTATTTGATTCCGCCTGCGGATGCTGACCGCAGAACATTGTGGGCGCAGATGCAGGAGATCTTTTCCAGACATACGGGTGATCATCCTGTCTATGTCCAGCGTGACGGACACTGGCGCCGGCTGGATGCGTCTCATTGGATCGACGGATCGCCGGAGGTGTGCCGACAGCTCAGCACGCTGATGGGAGAGCGTGGGCTAAAGGTGCGATAGGGGGCACGATGGAAGAGCGATTGCAGAAAATCATCAGCGGTGCAGGTGTGGCTTCACGGCGCGCTGCCGAGGAGATGATCCGTGCGGGGCGGGTTATGGTGGATGGTATTGCCGTGACTGAACTCGGGCGTCGATATGATGCCGCCTGCCATGAGATCGCCGTGGACGGACGGCGCATTGAGGCGGATACGCAGCGGCTCTATCTTCTCCTTAACAAGCCGCGTGGGTATCTCTCGACGGTGCGGGATGATCGGGGACGTAAGACCGTGCTCGACCTTCTGCCAGACCTCTCCCAACGTCTTTATCCCGTCGGACGCCTCGATGCGGATACAGAGGGGCTGCTCCTCATCACGAATGACGGTACGGTGACGCAGGGACTGCTCCACCCGCGTTACGAGATCGACAAGGTCTACCATGCGGAGGTCGCTGGGGCAGTGACGGCAGCGGGGCTCTCCCAGCTGCGCAGCGGCATTCTCCTCGAGGATGGGCTGACAGCACCGGCGCAGGTGCGCGTGCTGCGTGCGGGGGCCGTGCATACTGCCGTAGAGATCATCATTCATGAGGGACGCAATCGGCAGGTGCGGCGTATGTTTGCCGCTATCGGCTGCCGCGTATGCCGCCTGCGGCGTGTACGCTTTGCAATGCTGACGCTGCGGGGACTCGCGTGCGGCGCATTCCGTCATTTGACGGAAATAGAAGTACATGAGCTGAAGAGATTGGCAGGGGTGATGGAAGATGCAGCGGATCATTGTGGTAGGCGCAGGCCCGGCGGGCATGATGGCAGCAGCGGCAGCAGCAACATGCGGCGGACGCGTCCTGCTCATCGAGAAGATGCCGCGCGCCGGACGAAAGATGGCGATCACCGGCAAGGGACGCTGCAACGTCACAAGTGCTGATGATATTCCGGATATCATTAGGCATATTGTAGGGAATGGCAGATTCCTCAACAGTGCGATACGTGCCTTTGACAATGCAGATGTGATGCGGTTCTTCGAAGATCTGGGTGTGCCGCTTAAGATAGAGCGCGGCAATCGTGTCTTTCCGGAGAGTGACCGTGCTGCCGATGTGGTCGATGGTATGCTGCGGCATCTGTATGATTTGGGCGTGGAGATTCGGACAAGAGCTGCCGTTACGGGGCTGCTCATCGAGGACGGTGCGGTGTGCGGTGTCCGTCTCGGTGCGCATGCGGAGTTGGGGGATGCCGTTATCCTTGCGACGGGAGGGGCATCCTATCCAGCGACTGGCTCAACGGGTGAGGGATATGCCCTCGCCCGTGCTGCAGGACACAGCATCGTGCCGGTATTCCCTGCGCTCGTCCCGCTCATCGTAGCGGAGGCATGGGTGCGGGAACTGCAGGGACTTTCCCTGCGGAATGTGCGTGCGACGCTTTGTTATACCGGGAAGAAGGAGCAGGAGTTCTTTGGCGAGATGCTGTTCACCCATTTCGGCGTGACTGGGCCGATCATTCTCCAACTCAGCAGACGTGCATCGGAACTCTTTATGCAGGGGGCTGAACGTCTTTCTCTGCATCTGAATCTTAAGCCTGCGCTCACTCATGAGGTACTGTGTGCGCGTATTGCACGCGACTTTACACAGTATGCGCGCAAGCAGCTGCACAACGGGATGGTTGACCTCCTGCCGAGGCGGCTGATCGATCCTGTTCTCCGTGCTGCCGGGCTCTCGCCTGAGATGCCCGTTGGACAGGTTTCAGCAAAGAAGCGTGCGCTTCTTGCACAGAGTTTGCAGTCGTTTTCCATGACGATTGTCGGGACGCGCCCTATCGCGGAGGCCATTGTGACGGCAGGCGGTGTTGCAACACGCGAAATCGACCCGCGCACGATGGCGTCAAAGGTTGTGCGGAATCTCTATATCGCGGGGGAACTCGCTGATATTGATGCCTATACGGGCGGGTACAATCTGCAGGCTGCTTTTTCCATGGGACATGCGGCGGGCTGTTACAGTGTGTGGAATCTGGAAGGAGTGTGAGCAGGATGGCGGAACTGAAAATAATTGAGCCGGCCTGCGGCGGATGGCGGGGATCGCTGACTATCCCGGGGGATAAGTCAGTCTCACATCGCAGCGTCATGTTCGCGGGGCTGGGAGATCGTCCCGTCCATATACGGAACTTCCTCCATGCGGCGGACTGTCTCTCAACAGTCGCTGTAATGCGGGCACTTGGCGTGCAGATACAGTTCCTTGGCGAGCATGAGCTGATTGTGACGGGTAAAGGGCTGCATGGACTGACCGAGCCGATGGGTGTACTCGATGCAGGGAACTCTGGCACAACGCTGCGGCTCATGATGGGGCTGCTTGCCGCGCAGCCGTTCTTCTCCGTGTTTACAGGAGATGCGTCTTTGATGCAGCGTCCGATGGGGCGCGTCCTGCAGCCGCTCTCTCAGATGGGCGCACAAATTTTCGGACGGAATGGGAACAATAATCTCCCGCTCTCGATCTTGCCGATGCAGAAAAAGCTGCGCGGCATCTGCTATGACAGCCCTGTTGCGAGTGCACAGGTAAAGTCGGCCATCCTTCTCGCAGGGCTCTATGCGGATGCGCCGACGACAGTGACAGAGCCGTATGTCTCACGCGACCATACGGAGCAGATGCTTGCCGGATTCGGTGTCCGGATGGAGCGCAGCGGGACAAGCGTAACCGTCTTTCCTGTACAGAAGACGAAATATTGTGCGCCGGAAGAGATCACTGTACCTGGAGATATCAGCTCGGCAGCATTTTTCCTTGCTGCGGCCAGCATTATTTCCGGCAGTAGGCTCTGCCTGCACAATGTGGGTATCAACCCGACACGAACGGGGATTCTGGATGTGTTCATGGAGATGGGAGCGCATCTGTGCGTGAAGAACCGTCGGCAGAGCGGCGGTGAACCGGTTGCAGATATAGAGGTTGAGGCGGCACCGCTGCATGGTGTATCGTTCGGTGCGCAGATCATGCCGCGTCTCATTGATGAGATCCCCGCGCTTGCTGCCGCAGCGCTTTTTGCCGATGGTGATACCGTCATTACGGGGGCAGGAGAGCTGCGTGTGAAGGAGACTGACCGACTGCATGCGATTGCCGAGGAGTTTCAAAAAATCGCCCCCGGCAGCATAGAGGAGAGGGAGGACGGGCTTGTGATTCACGGTGGTGCTCAACTGCAGCACGCACGTGTTGCGAGCCGTGGGGATCATCGGATGGCAATGTCACTTGCCGTGCTCGGAGCGGCGGGGGAAGGCGCTGTACTGGAGGAAGCGGACAGCGTGAATATCTCTTATCCGTCATTTTTTTCAGAGATCAAACGTTTGCAAGAGAGCGGGAGGGACTAATATGAAACGTGTGATTGCGATTGATGGCCCTGCGGGAGCGGGCAAGAGTACTGTTGCGAAGATTGTTGCGGAGCGGCTTGGCTGTACTTATATCGATACGGGGGCAATGTATCGCGGCGTGGCTTGGAAAACGCTTCGACAGTCGCAGGAGGCGACCGATGAGGCGATTCTGCGTGCCGTTCATGACATTGATGTGCGTCTTTCCTGTACGGAGAGCGGTACACACGTCACGGTGGACGGCACGGATGTAACAGCAGAGATTCGCACGCCGGAGGTCACGCACATCGTCTCGCGCGTCGCAGCACTTGGTGCTGTGCGTGAGAAGATGGTGGAGCTTCAGCGCACCATGGCGGCAGAAGGGGCAGTTGTGATGGACGGGCGCGATATCGGCACGAATGTACTGCAGAATGCCGATGTCAAAGTCTTTCTGACGGCATCTGTCGAGGAGCGTGCGCGCCGTCGTTATGACGAGATGCGTGCAAAAGGGTATGCGGTTGATCTTGAGGAATTGAAGCAGGAGATTGCTTCGCGGGACAAGCAGGACAGTGAGCGCGAGATCTCTCCGCTGCGGCAGGCAGATGATGCTGTTCTCCTCGACACGACGACACTCTCCATTGAGGAGGTTGCAGCGCGTATTATGGAACTCTGTGAATAGGCGGGCGAATTATGTTTTATGCATTTTTGCAGTATCTCTTTCGTGCGATTTTCTATACGGTATTCCGTACCCGCGTTTACGGGCGTGCACATATACCGCAGGAGGGGGCTGTCATCCTTGCTGCCAATCACGCCAGCAACATTGATCCGCCCTTGATGGCGAGTCTGATTGACCGCCCCGTCAGCTACATGGCGAAGATCGAACTCTTTGAGAATCCGATTTTTGGCGCGGCCATCCGCAGTTGTCATGCATTTCCCGTGAAGCGCGGAGCATCGGATCGCGGTGCAATCAAGGCGGCGGTTGCGGTGCTGAAGGAGGGGCGTGTACTCGGGCTCTTTCCAGAGGGGACGCGCAGCAAGACCGGTGAGCTGCAGAAGCCGGAGGCTGGCGTCGCACTCATCGCAGGTATGACGGGAGCGCCGATTGTTCCCGTCGCCATTTTGAATACCCATCGCATCTTTGCCAACGGCGGCCGACTTCCGCAGCTTCGCATTATGTACGGACCGCCTGTTTCGTTTCAGGGCGACCGCAAGAGCAAGGACGATCTCGATGCTTTTTCTGTTGAGATTATGGGGCATATTGCACGTATGCGCACAGAGCTGATGCAGATGGATGCCTAACGTATTCCATAGAAATTATGCAGGATATTTACAGAGAAAAGGAATATCATGTGAGGCACGAGAGGGGGCTGTTCGTTGCAGGTATCCATACTGGCCAGCGGGAGCAAGGGAAACGCGGTGTATGTCGAACTGGACGGTGTGCGGCTGCTCGTCGATGCCGGCATCAGCGCGGCGCGCATCGCAAAGGGGCTGGGAGACCGCGGTGTTTCCGTCCAGAGCATCGATGCCGTGCTGGTAACGCATGAGCACATTGACCATGTACGCGGGCTGAAAACACTTGCAAAGCAGTATCACCTGCCCATTCTTGCGACGCAGGGAACGCTTTCCTGGATTGAGGGCGGTGCTGCCTTTGCGGAGGATATGCAGCGGATTACCGGAGCATTCACCGTCGGCGGGCTGCGGATACAGCCGTTTGATATCCCGCACGATGCAGCAGAACCGTGCGGGTTTCGTATCGAGGGATCGCATTGCTGCACGATTGCGACCGATCTCGGCGTTGTCACGGATACGGTGCAGGATGCGATGGAGGGAGCGGATGTGCTCGTTATTGAGGCCAATCATGACACGGATCTTCTGCGGCAGGGCGGCTATCCATGGCCGCTCAAGCGGCGCATCCTTTCGAATCGCGGCCATCTCGCGAACGGAGATGCCGCATGGGCGCTGACCCGTATGAAGAAACGTCCGCACAAGGTCTATCTCGCCCATCTCTCAGAGGAAAACAACCGTCCTGCGCTCGCATGCGACACGGTCAATGAGATTCTTGCATCGCGCGGCATCACCCTCGATGTAGAGAGCTGTCTGCCCGAGGGCGGCGCGGACACTGTTATGTGAAAAGGAGCGTTCTCTATGCATATCCGACCAAATCACCGCAAGGGACTTGCTGTCACGGCAGCGGCGGTACTTGCCTCCATTGTCATATTTGGCGGCTGCTCGATGGGGACAGCTGCGGACAACTCGGTCGGCGGCGTAAAACCGGCGCAGGCAGTCGATGTTTCCGGCCTCTCAGAGGCGCGCAATACGCCTGTTGTCCGTGCAGCAAAAGCAGTCGGTCCAGCCGTTGTCGGCATCACAAATAAGGCCGTGGCACGTGACTGGTTCAACAACCCTGTGGAGACAGAGGGCGTCGGCTCGGGGGTCATATTCCGCAAAGACGGCTATATCGTGACGAACAATCACGTTATCAGTGGGGCGAAGGAGATCATTGTCTCGCTTTCAGATGGCCGCAGTGTCAAGGGGAAGCTCATTGGACAGGATGAGTTTACTGATCTCGCCGTGGTTAAGGTGGATGAGGATAATCTGCCGACCGCTTCCTTTGGCAACTCCGATACGGTGGTGGTTGGAGAGCCTGCCATCGCCATCGGTAATCCGCTTGGGCTCGAGTTTCAGGGCAGCGTTACGGTGGGGGTTATCAGTGCGCTGAACCGCACGCTCGATGTCAGTGACCGCCGTGTCAAGCTGCTTCAGACCGATGCGGCCATTAGTCCAGGAAATTCGGGCGGTGCACTCGTGAATGCCGACGGTGAGGTCATCGGCATCAACAGTGCGAAGGTGGCCGCTGCAGCGGTGGAGGGAATTGGTTTTTCCATTCCGATCAATACGGTGCAGACTATCATTGACGAACTGATTGACAAGGGGTATGTCGCGCGCCCGTATCTCGGTGTCTCAGTCTTCGATCCCATGACAGCGGAGCGCTACGGCTATCAGCTCAACATTGAGAAGGGGGTCTATATTTTCCGCCTCTCGCTGGACGGTCCCTGCGGAAAAGCTGGATTTCAGCGCGGTGACATCATCCTCGAGATCAACGGCGAGGAGGTCAACAGCGTCGCAGAGCTGCGCAACAAGGTCGCTTCCTACAAGGTCGGCGATAAGGTTACTGTGACCTACGACCGCAACGATACAAAGCGCAAGGTGGAGGTCGTCCTCGAAGAGATGCCGCAGAGCGATCGGTGAAGATTACGATTGTCTGCGCCGGCAGGGTGAAGGAAAAGTATCTGCGCGACGGAATCGCCGAGTATGAAAAGCGTTTGCGCCCCTATGCCGATATCCGCACGGCAGAGATCGGTGAGGAGCGTATGCGGGAGAAACCGTCGCCTGCGGAGAAGACAGAGGTACTGCGCCGAGAGGGGGCGCGCCTCCTCGCACAAGTACCGCAAGGGGCATACCTCATCGTTCTGGATGTTGCGGGGCGGGCATACACTTCGAAGGAGCTGGCGGCGCAGATGGATGCACTTGCCCTCGCGGGGCGGAGCAGCGTCGCGTATCTCATCGGTGGGCCATTCGGCCTTTCCGATGAAGTACGGCGCGCAGCCGATGTACGTCTGTCGTTCTCGCACTTTACCCTGCCGCATCAGCTCATTCGGCTTTTTCTTGTGGAGCAGATATACCGCTCCTTCAAGATCAGTCGGGGCGAACCGTATCATTTATAGGTGGAGAGAGATTCCTGCCGCTGTGGCAGGGATCTCTTTTGTATTTTTACTGCATATTGTATTCATTGCTGGAGTCTCTATACAAATCTTTGCGCCCTGTGCTATACTCAGTCACGTTCGCTGAATCATCACCGAGCACACAAGAGGAGGAAGGATTATGTCCGATATGAAACAGTATGTCAACGACGTTCTCGATTTGGTTTCCAAACGTGACCCCGACCAGAGTCAGTTCAAGAATACGGTGTCCGAGGTTCTGACATCGGTTATTCCCCTTTTGGAGAAGCATCCTGAATATAAGACGCACAAGATTCTGGAGCGGATGATTGAACCCGACCGCATCATTACGTTCCGCGTGCCGTGGGTGGATGATAAGGGTGAGATTCAGGTGAACCGCGGCTACCGCGTGCAGATGTCAAGTGCTATCGGCCCCTACAAGGGAGGTCTGCGCTTCCATCCGAGCGTAAGCCTCGATATCCTAAAGTTTCTCGCGTTTGAGCAGGTCTATAAGAACGCACTGACGGGGCTTCCGATCGGCGGCGGCAAGGGCGGCTCGGACTTCGACCCGCACGGACGCTCCGACAATGAGGTTATGAGGTTCTGTCAGAGTTTCATGACAGAGCTCTACCGTCACATTGGCCCGAATGTGGATGTTCCGGCGGGTGATATCGGTGTCGGCGGACGTGAGATCGGCTATCTCTTTGGTCAGTATAAGCGCATCCGCGACTCCTATGATGCGGGCGTTCTGACGGGCAAGCGCGTTGACTACTGGGGCAGCCTTGCGCGTACCGAGGCGACGGGCTACGGCCTCCTCTACTTTGTAAAGAATATGCTTGATGACAAGGGGATTGATCTTGCGGGCAAGACCGTTGTCGTCTCCGGCGCAGGCAATGTCGCAACCTACGCCATCGAGAAGGCGCAGGAGTTCGGTGCGAAGGTTGTTACCTGCTCTGATTCCAATGGGTATATCTATGATCCAAACGGTATTGATCTTGCTGCCGTCAAGGAGATTAAGGAAGTGCGCCGCGGCCGTATCAAGGAGTATGCGGACTCCCATCCGAATGCTTCCTATCATGAGGGCTGCAGCGGCATCTGGTCTGTGAAGTGTGATGTCGCACTGCCGTGTGCTACGCAGAACGAGATTGATCTGGATGCGGCGAAGCTGCTTGTCGCAAACGGCGTGCAGGCAGTCGGAGAGGGAGCAAATATGCCCTCGTCGCTCGATGCGATTGCCTATTTCCAGAGCCACCGCGTCCTCTTTGCGCCGGCAAAGGCGGCGAATGCGGGCGGTGTTGCAGTCTCCGCACTCGAGATGTCGCAGAACTCCGAACGCCTTCAGTGGACGTTTGAGGATGTTGACAACCGCCTGAAGAATATCATGGCGAATATTTACACCAGCGCAAAGAAGAATGCCGAGTTGTACGCTGATCCCGATGACCTTGTCGCAGGTGCAAACATTACTGCGTTTGCAAAGGTGGCAGATGTCATGCTCGCGCACGGGCTGGTCTAACACAAAATTCCATCAAAACGGGCTGCTGCGGCAGCCTTTTTTTGTGCAGAAAGATGTCAAGTGTGCTATAATAGGCGAGATTTTACACAGGAGGGAAAATCAATCGTGGAGATATCATTGATGGAACTGGTAAAGGTCGTCATTCTGGGCATTGTGGAGGGACTGACAGAATGGCTTCCCGTGTCGAGTACAGGGCATATGATTCTTGTGGATGAGTTCATTCGGCTGGATGTATCGACGGCATTCATGGATATGTTCCTCGTGGTGATTCAGCTTGGTGCAATCCTTGCTGTTGTGGTTCTGAATGCGGCGAAACTGAATCCTTTTCTGCGGAGCAAGTCGCGGGAGGAACGGCGTGCGACGCTCGATCTCTGGGGGAAGGTGATCGTCGCCTGCCTGCCGGCAGCCGTAATCGGTCTCGCTTTCAACAAGTATATGGAAGCGCATTTCATGAATGCGCCGGTCGTTTCTGCAATGCTTATTCTCTACGGTGTTCTCTTCATCGTTGTAGAGCGCTGGAACAGGAGGCGTGTGCCGCGCGTGGAGTCTCTCGCTCAGCTGGACTACCGCACGGCATTCATCATCGGTATGTTTCAGGTGCTTTCACTCGTACCTGGAACGAGTCGTTCGGGGGCAACAATTCTCGGCGGCATTATCTTTGGAACGAGCCGTTATGTGGCTGCGGAGTTCACATTCTTCCTCGCTATTCCCGTGATGTTCGGCGCATCTTTTCTGAAGCTCGTGAAATTCGGATGGAACTATTCGGGTGCTGAGATTCTTATCCTTGCAGTGGGGATGGTGACGGCATTCATCGTGTCGATTCTCTCGATTCAGTTCCTGCTGCGCTATATCAAGCGGAATGATTTCACGGTATTCGGCTGGTATCGTATTGCACTCGGTATTGTAGTGCTTGGCTATCTCATTGCTGTTGGCGATCCGACTTGAGGAGCAAGACGATGAAGATGATTGCGGGGCTGGGAAATCCCGGCGCAGAGTATGCACAGACGAAGCACAATGTCGGCTTTATGTTGGTGGATGCACTCGCAGCGTATCTGGGCGCAGGGACGTGGCGTGAGGACTTTTCTGCGTACATTGCAGAGGTGCGCATCGGCAGTGAGAAGGTGTTCCTGGTCAAGCCGCAGACGTATATGAACAGCAGCGGCGAGTCGCTTGGCCCGATGCTTTCCTACTATAAGATGGATTGTTCAGATCTGATCGTTGTCCATGATGATATGGACATTCCGGCGGGCACCACCCGCATCCGGAAAAAGGGCGGCTCGGGAGGTCACAATGGGATTAAGTCGATCATCGCGCATACGGGCAGTGAGAACTTTGTCCGTGTGCGTATCGGTATCGGGCGACCACCTGCCGGATGGACGGTCATTCATCACGTTCTCGCGCCGTTCTCTGCGGAGGATGCAGCACATATCCGTGCGGCCATCGACTTCCTTCTGCCTGCGGTGACGTGCATCGTGCAGGAGGGGGCGGATCTTGCGATGAATCGCTACAATCCGCAGAGGAAAAAGAATCAGAAACAAGAGGGGCGTCATGAAGCCGAGCAAGAAACATCATCCGCAGCTGCGCCGGAATGAAATCACTGCGGTCTATGCCGATCGCAGCGGCAATATCCGAGAGGCTGATGGGCTGCTTGCCCTCGGACGTATCGGTATGCAGCATATACGCCTGACTCCTGATGATCTGATTCCGCTGCCGGAGAGTGCCGATCTCATGTTTATGCCGGACCACGCTGCCGTCGGAGAGAATGTGCTTGGGCAGGAACAGTCAGTCGAGGGGACTGCAGTTGCTGCTATTCTGCCGCAGGGCTACACGAGGACACATCTTCCTGCCTTTCATCGAGGGCATGACGCTGCCGCACTGCCGCTCTACGGCTATACGGCGGTTGTATCCTACCGCGGGCAGCTCCATGCGGCCGCCGTGTATACTGATGAAAATGAAAAGTGGGACCCTGGCAACTACAACGGCAAAGAGCTGAAGAAGCTCGTGCGCCGCACGATGAAGGACCTCCCGCACAATCGGATTGTGGAGCAGGTTGGGAACTGCTCGCTGCAATATCACTGCCTTACGGCGCAGAACCTGTTTTACCGGCGCTGGGAATGCGGCGTGCCGACCTCGCCCGTGTGCAACGCAAATTGTCTCGGCTGTATCTCGCTCCAGAGTTCTGAGTGCTGCCCCTCGCCGCAGGAGCGGATCACATTCGCGCCGACTGCGGAGGAGATCGCAGAGGTCGGCATCTATCATCTCTCACTGGCACCGGATGGTATCATCAGCTTTGGGCAGGGCTGTGAGGGGGAGCCATCGCTTGCTGCCGACCGCATTGCAGCAGGGATTCAAAAGATACGCGCCGTTACGCCGCGTGGTCAGATCAATATGAATTCCAATGCCGGATTCCCAGCGGGCATGCGAAAGATTGTGGATGCAGGACTGGATTCGCTGCGCGTCTCCATGATCAGTGCACGAGAGGAGAGTTATGACGCCTATTATAGAGCCAGTTATAAACTTGACGATGTGAAGACGTCTATTCGCTATGCACTGGATCACGGTGTCTATGTCTCGTTGAATCTACTCCACTTCCCAGGCTTTACCGACCGTGCGGAGGAACTGGAGGCATGGCAGGATTTCTTCCGTGCTCTGCCGGTGCATATGATACAGATGCGGAATCTGAACATTGACCCGACACTCTTTTTGCAGACGATGCCGACAGCGGCGGGAGATCCTGTCGGGACGAGGGTATTCATAGATACGCTGCACACAGAGTTCCCGCAGCTTGTCATCGGCAGCTTTAGTCACTATGTTACGGGCAGCCTCTAAATAATTGACTTCTGGAGCAATTTCAGCTAGAATGTCCCTGTGCATCATGGATGCGTGGGGATTTCTTTTATAGAAAAGAAGTATTTCTTAGCGCTGGCTCTGAAATGGATTTTTTTCAGAGGACGAGGAGAAGGTTGTCGAGCCGTCAGCGGATGCCTTCCGGCACGCTCTGCCGAAAGTCTGTGGTCAAAGCGCAGGGGTGACCCTGCGGACAAAGCTGCAGGATGGAGCGAAATCCCTGAGTGAAACTCTTTCAATCAGGAGGTATTTTTATGTGTGGAATTGTTGGGTATGTCGGGAATCGCGAAGCAGCAGAGTTCCTCTTGGACGGGCTGTCGAAGCTGGAGTATCGCGGCTATGACTCGGCGGGGATTGCTGTCTACGAGGGCAGCAGCATCCGCGTCGAGAAGAGTGTCGGACGTCTCGCAGCACTGCGTGATCAGATCAAGGGACATGTGCCGCAGGGAAGCCTCGGTATCGGCCATACGCGCTGGGCGACGCACGGTCGCCCGTCGGATGTCAACGCACATCCCCATACGGACTGCCACGGCGACTTTGCCATCGTACACAATGGCATCATCGAGAACTATCTGGTGCTCAAAGAAGAGCTCATAGAGAAAGGCCATGTTTTCAAATCTGAGACGGATACTGAGGTCGTCGTTCATCTGCTCGAGGAGGTATATAGCGGCGATTTCATTGCTGCTGTGCGCGAGGTGTTGCGCAGAATTGAGGGCTCGTATGCGCTTTCTTTCATGAGCAGGAGACACCCGGATTTTCTTCTCTGCACGAAGCAGGACAACCCCCTTGTCATCGGTCTTGGTGAGGGGGAGAACTTCATCGCATCGGATATCCCTGCCATCATCTCTCGGACGCGCCGTACCTATATTCTGGGCGACGGCGAACTTGCCATCGTGCGCAAGGACTCCGTCGACGTGATGAATCGTGCGGGCGAACCCGTTGTCAAAAAGGTATTTGAGGTCACATGGAATGCTGAGGCTGCAGAAAAGGGCGGCTACGAGCACTTCATGCTCAAGGAGATTCACGAGCAGCCGAAGGCTGTGCGTGACACGATGAGTCAGCGCATTACGGCAGATAAGAAGGCAGTCTCCTTTGAGGAACTCGGTTGGGATGCGGCATTCCTTGACTCGTTCAACAAAATCTATATCGTTGCCTGCGGTACGGCGTATCATGCGGGTCTGGTCGGCAAGTACTACATCGAAAAGATGGCGCGCGTCCTCGTCGAGGTGGATGTCGCCTCGGAATTCCGCTACCGCGATCCGATCGTCGATGACAAGACACTGCTGATTGTTGTCTCCCAGTCCGGTGAGACGAGCGATACCCTCGCTGCACTCAAGGAGTCGAAGCGCCGCGGGGCGAAGACCCTCGCCATCACCAATGTAGTCGGCTCCTCGATTGCCCGTGAGGCCGATCAGGTTGTCTATACATGGGCAGGGCCTGAGATTGCTGTTGCTTCGACGAAGGCATATACGACACAGCTTGTCCTCTTCTTTATGCTTGCGCTCTATATGGCAGAGATCAAGGGGACGATTACGAAGGAGCGCACGGCAGAGCTCGTTGGACAGCTGCACGAGATCCCGTCGCAGGTCTCCGAAATTCTGTCCGATGTTGAGCCGATCAAGACCTTCGCCAAGCAGTACGGCTTCAATGAAGATGTCTTCTACATCGGCCGCGGTCTTGACTACGCCGTCTCTCTTGAGGGCGCACTCAAACTCAAGGAAATCTCTTATATCCACGCAGAGGCGTATGCTGCGGGCGAGCTCAAGCATGGTACACTTGCGCTCATTGTGGAGGGCGTTCCTGTAATTGCCCTCGCCACACAGCGGAATGTCTACGAAAAGACCCTTTCCAACATCAAGGAGGTCAAGGCACGAGATGCCGTTGTCATCGGTATCGCGGCGGCGGGAGATGTGCAGCTGCAGAAATATGTGGATCATGTCATCCATGTGCCTGCAACAGATGAGTTCATCATGCCGATTCTCTCCGTCATTCCGCTCCAGCTGCTTTCTTACTATGCTGCCATCACGCGCGGCTGCGACGTGGACAAACCGCGCAACCTTGCGAAGTCGGTTACGGTAGAGTAAATCTGAATACAGAACATACAGCAGGAGTGGTGTATCAACACAATTCTGCTGTATTTTTTTAGGGATATCGTGACAAGTGATAAGGAGGGCTTATTTGTGCAGTTTATATCAGCAGAGGAGGCGCTTCTCAAGGGCGATGTGTTTCTTGGCATCGAGCTTGGATCGACGAGGATCAAGGCGGTCTTGACTGACCGTGTATGCAGGACCCTGGCACAGGGCAGTTATGCGTGGGAAAATCGTCTCGAAAATGGCTATTGGACCTATGACCAACAAGAGATATGGACAGGGCTGCGCAGTGCCTATACGGTTCTGCGCCGCAGCGTAGAGGAACAGTACGGGCATACCATTCGGCATGTCAGCGTGCTCGGTATCAGTGGGATGATGCATGGATATCTCCCGTTTGATGCTGCAGGGAATCTGCTCGTTCCGTTCCGTACATGGCGGAACAATACGACGGCAGAGGCTGCAGCATTTCTGACGGAGGCGTTTTCCTTCAACATCCCGGAGCGGTGGAGTGTTGCTCATCTTTTTCAAGCGCTGCGCGCAGGCGAGCCGCATGCTGGCAGCGTCGATTTTATGACGACCCTATCCGGCTATATTCATTGGCAGTTGTCAGGGGAGAAGGTCTTGGGGATTGACGATGCCTCTGGAATGTTTCCGATTGATTCGTCTACGAAAAACTATCACAGCGGGATGCTGTCAGCCTTCTCTGCGCTGCCGGAGGCGAAAATACTTGGTAAGAACCTTTTCGATATCCTTCCGGAGGTGCGTCTGGCCGGCGAGGAAGGCGGACGACTCAGCAGGGAGGGGGCAGCACTGCTGGATGAGAGTGGTCAGCTTGAATCAGGATGTATGATGTGTCCGCCGGAAGGCGATGCCGGAACGGGGATGGTTGCGACCAACAGCGTCCGTGAACGGACGGGGAATATCTCGGTAGGAACGTCTATCTTCTCGATGAACGTACTGGAGCATCCGCTGAGAAATGTATATCGAGATATTGATGTTGTCATGACTCCCGATGGACATACGACGGCAATGGTACACAGCAACAACTGCACGTCGGATATCAATGCATGGGCCGGACTCTTTGGTGAGTTTGCAGGTTTACTCGGCTGCACACTTTCGTCTGATCATCTCTATCGCATTCTTATTGAGCAGGCGGCGCATGCCGATCTGGATGCCGGAGGCCTTGTCAATTACAGCTTCCTGTCCGGCGAGAATCTCACACGCACACAGAACGGCAGACCCCTCTTTGTCCGTACCCCGCACAGCAGATTTACCTTAGCAAATTTCATGCTGACACATCTCTATGCCGCTTTTGCACCGATACGAATTGGTCTTGATATCCTCACAGATGATGAGGGGATTTCCATGGACGGCATGATAGCCCATGGCGGCCTGTTCCGCACGCCGCTGATTGCGCAGCAGGCACTTGCCGATCTTCTGGACCTGCCCATTACAGTTATGGAGACTGCCTCAGAAGGCGGTGCGTGGGGGATGGCTGTGCTCGCACGATATTCTGCGTGCGGAGATGGACGAACACTCGCCGATTTCCTTACACAAGATGTATTTGTAGGCGCAAAAGGGACAACTCTGCTGCCGCGCCCAGCGGGAGGAGACGGAGCGCAGCGCTTCCTTTCTCGATATCGGGAGGCGCTTCCTGTTGAGCAGATGGCAAGCGACGTTTTACGCCTTTACAAGTCAGAAAAATAATGATAAAATTTTATCATTGAAAATTCTTAATATTTTTAGGAGGGGTTTTATGGATTTTGCAAAAATGATTGACCATACTTTACTCAAAACGGATGCACGGCAAGCAGATCTGGATAAACTCCTAAACGAGGCAAAAGCGTATCACTTTGCCTCGGTATGCGTCAGCCCCGTCTGGGTAGCGTATGCAGCGGAGCAGCTGCGGGGGAGTGGGGTAAAGACCTGTACGGTCATTGGGTTTCCTCAAGGTGCGACTCCGTCTGCAGTCAAGGCGTTCGAGGCGCGTCGTGCCATTGAGGACGGTGCTGAAGAGGTTGACATGGTGATCCCTGTCGGACGTTTGAAAGATCAGGATTATGACTATGTGCGCGCGGATATCGCTGCCGTTGTTGCTGCAGCAAAAGGGAAAGCGCTTACAAAGGTCATTATTGAGACCTGTCTTCTGACCGATGAGGAAAAGCGGACGGCGTGCCGCCTTGCCAAAGAGGCTGGGGCGGATTTTGTCAAGACCTCCACGGGCTTTTCTGCCGGCGGAGCAACTGCCGCAGATGTCCGGCTCATGCGGGAGACCGTCGGTACAGAGATGGGCGTCAAGGCATCCGGCGGTGTCCGTAGCCGTGCTGATGCAGAGGCCATGGTTGCTGCGGGAGCTAGCCGGCTGGGAACCAGCAGCGGTGTTCAGATCGTTGCGGGAGAAAAGGAGGACGCATGATGAAGATTGCGGTCATCGGCTCTAATATGGTAGATCTGACTTCCTATATTCAGCGTATGCCGATTCCTGGGGAGACACTGGAAGCGCCGGATTTCACGCTGGGCTGCGGAGGAAAGGGGGCGAATCAAGCAGTTGCCGCGGCTGTCTGCGGCGCAGATGTCATGATGATGACGAAGGTCGGCAGCGATATCTTTGCAGATAACACCATCAGTAATTTTAAGAAATATGGCATTGATACGACCTATGTGCAGAAGGTTGTCGGCGTATCGAGCGGCGTTGCCCCCATCTTCGTTGATGAAAACGGACAGAACAGCATCTTGATCATCAAGGGGGCGAACAGCAAACTCCTGCCGGCAGATATCGATGCAGCGGAATATGATCTACGGGCGTGCGGTCTGATCATCCTTCAGTTGGAGATTCCTCTGGAGACGGTCTATTATGCCATTGCATTCGGGCAGAAGCATCATATCCCTGTTCTCCTAAATCCTGCTCCCGCAACGAAGGATCTGGATATCCGGCAGGTTTGTGCCTGTGAGTTCTTCGTTCCAAATGAGAGTGAACTGGCTATCCTCACGGGGATGCCGACCGAGACACAGGATGATGTGGAAAAGGCTGCGGCATCCCTGACGCGACGCGGGCTGAAAAATGTCATTGTCACTTTGGGCGGGCGTGGTGCACTCTGGATGACGGAGACAGAGAAGAAGTATGTCGCGGCCTATCAAGTGCGTGCGGTTGACACCTCCGGCGCAGGGGATGCCTTCATCGGCTGTTTTGCCAGCTGCTATGCGAGGGAGCATGATGTTCTTGGCGCAATGAAGCAGGCGAGTGCATTCGCTGCCATCAGTGTGACGCGGAAGGGGACGCAGATGTCCTATCCGAGCAGAGAAGAGTTATCCGAATTCCTTAGAAACAATGAACCTCCTCACGTTTTATGAGTTAAAATCATGCACGATAGGATAAAGTTGTATTGACAATTCTAAAAAAAACAAATAAACTAAAGCTGTAATCGGTTACAAATTTTATGGACATCCTGTTCTAAATATATCATGATGGTGTTGTCATGGTATGGCTGCACACAGGATTCCCTAAAAGGAGCCGCAGCAATGAGCGTTAATATTTACGATGTTGCGCAGCGCGCGCGTGTTTCCTCTGCAACCGTATCGCGTGTCTTGAACGGAAGCCCCCACGTCAGTGAGAAGACGCGGAAGCGGGTCATGCGAACCATTGCTGAGCTCGACTATACACCGAATGCACTGGCGCGCAAACTCAGTACAGGTAATACGGGAAACATCGGCTTTCTGATTCCGGACATAGAGAACCCCTTTTTTGCACAGCTTTTACGGGGGATTACAAATGCAGCGGATGAAAGTGGTTACAATATCTTTTTATATGGAACAGATGACAGCATCGAGAAGGAGCATCGGTTTTTTGATTCTGTGCGGACAGAACGTCTCTCCGGCATTCTAGTTATCCCTGTGGATGCGGAGAATGAGGAGACGTGCAGGCGTCTGTCTGCGTTCGAAACGGCAGGTGTGCCGGTAGTACTCATCGACCGCAGTCTCAAGCACGGTCGGTTCGATGGTGTGTTTTCCGAGGACTTTCGCGGGGCGATGGATGCCGTGGACTGTCTGTTCCGAGCAGGCCACCGCCGGATTGCGACCATCCGCGGGCCGGAGAACTCCCGTCCGGGCAACGAGCGTTGGCTCGGGTATCTGGCTGCTTTCGCACAGCGGAATGTGCAGCCGAATATGCAGTATACTGCACAGGGGGATTTTCATCAGGAGCGTGCCTATACGGTCATGCACCAGATCATGGAGCAGGAGAACCCACCGACTGCGGTATTTGCTGCCAACAATATGACGGCGCTTGGATGCTTGCGTTATTTTAGAGAGCATGGACTGCGTCTCGGCGAGGATATCTCCATGATTAGCTTTGATGAGATTGAGATGCTGCACTACGCCGGTATTCCGCTCAGTGTCGTCGATCGGGATGTCTACCGCATGGGGCGGGATGCCCTTCATCTCCTCACCCAGCGAATTGAGACGGCAGAGGGAAAGCAGTCATCTGAGCCGGGACGTCACGAAATCTTTTTGCCCACGCGGTTGATTCTGCGCGGCTCTGAGCTGTGGAAAGGAGCATCATGAAAATGAACCGCTATGAGGAGCTTTATCGGACAATCCTTCTTGAGCATGATCAGGTGTTCGCGGCACAGGATACGGCAGCCCTTTCCGCAGCGATCGAGGAAATCGCCGCCGCCGGACGTATCTTCGTTACGGGGGCCGGACGAGAGGGAATTGCCGCACGCGGGTTTGCTATGCGCCTCATGCATCTTGGCAAGGAGATACACTGGCTGTGGGATGATACGACTCCAGGCATGCACGGCGGAGATCTCTTTCTTGCGGTCAATGGTTCGGGCTGCATCGGACACATCGACTACTTGCTGGATCAGGCACGGACGACCGGCGTACGGCAACTTGTTATCACGGGTGCACCGCATGAGCGGACGCCTGCTGCGGCGGATGTCTGTCTCTTCGTGCCGGCGATGGTGTATAAGGGAACGGATCCCCGTACCATTCCGTCCGTTCAGCCGATGGGCAATCTGTTTGAGCAGCATCTATTCCTACTGTTCGATCTTATGGTGATGCTGCTGACAGAGCGTCTCCATGAGACGCACGAAACGATGGAGGCGCGCCACCGCAACATCGAATGAGGGCTCTGCAATATCCTCTTTCTAATCCATACGCAGTTTTTGAATGGGAGGCAACTATCATGTTAAAAGGTATCCCCAAGTGTATCAGCCCGGATCTCCTCAAGGCACTGGCAGACATGGGGCATGGCGACCTCGTCGTGATTGCGGATGATTTTTATCCGGCTGTGTCCATGGCGAAGAACGGCATTACCATTAACGCTGATGGGATCAGTGCTGCGGAGATGCTGGCCGGCATTCTGAAACTCATGCCGCTCGACACGGAGTATGAGAAACATCCTGTACTGATTATGGATGTGATGGAGGAGATGCGGGAGAAAATCGGCCGGCCAAAGGTCTGGGATGATTTCATCGCCGCTGTCAAGGACAACGTGCCGGAGGGCGCAGACTGCGTCGGCTTTATCGATCGGTTCAGCTTCTATGATAAGGCAAAGACTGCTTTTGTAACGATCTCCACAGGAGAACGCCAGCCCTACGGCTGCGTGATTCTCCAGAAAGGTGTTATGTAGGGAAATGCGATTCCGTGTTTCCTGGTGAATAAAGCAAGGAGGATTTTATCATGAACATGAAGAAGAAACTCTTGGCTGTGGCGCTCGGTGTCACCTGCTGCCTGTCCTTTGCTGGGTGCGGCGGAGACGGTGGGAAGCAGGCCTCCTCGACGGACAAGCCTGCTGCGGCGCGTGTCGTTGAGGCAACGGATGCTGCGATGAAGGGCGAGAAGAAAGACTGGAAAATCGCCGTCGTCGTCAAGGATTCGTCAAACGGTTGGTTTGCCCGTATGGAGGAAGGCGTGAAGCAGTATGCAGCCGATACGGGCATCAACGCCTACCAAAAGGGCCCTGCGGCGACGGATGCAGCGCAGCAGGTTCAGGTCATTCAGGACGTGATCAATCAGGATATTAATGCGCTCTGCGTTGTTCCTGTTGATCCCGCTGCCTGCGACCCCGTTCTCAAGGAAGCGCGTGATAAGGGCATTCTCGTTATCACGCATGAGGGCTCGACCTGCAAGAACGCTGACTATGACCTCGAGGCATTCAATAATGCCGGTTATGGTGCATTTATCATGGATAAGCTGCAGGAGGCCATGGGCGGCAAGGGCATCTATACGACGATGGTTGCGCACCTGACAAACGCATCGCAGAATGAGTGGGCAAACGGTGCCGTTGCACAGCAGACGGCAAAGTACCCAGATGTGAAGCTCCTTGATAATCCAAAGCGCGTCGAGTCTGAGAACAACTCGGAAAAGGCATACCAGGTTGCGAAAGAAGTCATCAAAGCGCATCCGGAAGTCACCGGATTCGTCGGCACAAGTTCCATGGATACGCCGGGTATTGCTCGTGCAATCAATGAACTCGGCCTGAAGGGTAAGGTCTTCGTTGTCGGCACTGGAATGCCGAATGAGTGCCGTACGCTGATCAAGGATGGATCGCTCTCTTATATTACGCTTTGGGATCCGGCCGAGGCTGGCTACGCAATGTGCGTGCTTGCACGTCAGATCCTCGAGGGAAAGACCCCGCAGGATGGTATGGATCTTGGCCTGAAGTCGTACAGCAAGCTCCAGGTCAGCCCTGAAAATCCCCGTCTCTTCATGGGCGCAGGCTGGATTGCGATCAATAAGGACAACGTAGATAATTACAACTTCTAATTTTTAGGATGTTCCGGCAAAAGCGCGGCAGTCCATGGCGGGCTTCTGCGCTTTTGCTCTATTTGCCGAGTGCTGGAAGGAGGAGCGGAATTTGTCTGACTATATTTTGAAAGCGACGGGGATTAAGAAACACTTCGGCGGAGTCAAGGCACTGGATGGTGTCAGCCTTACGATACGCAAGGGAGAAATTCACTGCCTCGCGGGAGAGAATGGCTGCGGGAAATCGACCATCATCAACATTATCTCTGGATTTTATACACCTGATGCAGGCACGCTTGAAATCGACGGAAAAACATTTGACAGAATGACCCCGCAGACGGCCATTACCAACGGCATCCAGGTCATCTATCAGGACTTGTCTCTCTTTCCAAATCTGACGGTTCAGGAAAATCTTGCACTGAATATGGAGGTCGCATCAGGGCGGGCGCTCGTGAATAAGTCCCGCATGAAGGAGATTGCGCTTGCCGCACTCTCGAAGATCAATTTGACGCTGGATCTGGATGAGCTTGTGGAAAATCTCACCTTTGGCATGCGGCAGATGATCGCCATCAGCAGAGCACTGCTCAATGATGCACGGCTGATTATCATGGATGAGCCGACGACAGGTTTGACCAAGAAAGAGGTGGAGACACTCTTTCGTCTCATTCGGGAGCTGCAGTCGCGCGGTATCGCAGTTCTCTTTGTCTCGCACAAATTGGACGAAGTCTTTGAAATCGCGGAGCGGTTTACCATTTTCCGCAGTGGACGCAATGTTGCAGAAGGGAGAACAAAGGAACTCAATCAAGACAAGTTCACCTACTATATGACCGGACGCGAGATCGTAACGCAGCGCTTCTCCTATCAGGAGAAAGATGCACCGACTGTTCTGGAGATCAAGGATCTGTGCCTTGAGAACGGCTTCCAAGATGTGAGCTTTCATCTCAAAAAAGGTGAGATTGTCGGTATCACGGGGCTGCTTGGATCCGGCCGCACAGAGCTTGCCGAAGCACTGTTCGGCTGCTATCAGCCGCAGAGCGGTGAGATTAAGATCAACGGAAAATCCGTTCAGCTCTCCTGCATTCGCGATGCTATCGAAAACGGCATTGGATACCTGCCGCCGGATCGTGTCACCGAGGGGCTCTTTCTAAGCCAATCGATTGCAGACAATATCTCTGCCGAGAAATGGAGCAACTACGCAAACTTCCTAGGTGCAATCAATCGGCATAAAATAGATGATATGGCACACTACTGGGAGAAGGAGCTGTCTATTGCGCTGCACGATGTAGAGGATCAGGTCGGTACGCTCTCGGGCGGCAACCAGCAGAAATGCGTACTCGCGAAATGGCTGTCCCTTGATCTCAATGTGCTGATCCTCAATGGCCCGACTGTCGGCGTTGACATCGGTGCGAAATTTGATATCTATGAGCGTGTCCGCAAGCTCGCACGGGAGGGACTCACCGTGCTCATCATTTCGGATGATCTGCCGGAAGTGCTGACCAACTGCAATCGGGTGATGGTGATGCGGCAGGGACGGCTCGTTGCCTCTTTGTCCACGGACGAGCTCGCAGAGAGTACGCTCGCAGAACTTGCTCACCAAGGAGGGGATGCCGCATGAAAAAGAGATTGTTCACCTCAACGGAATTCTATATCGGCATCGTACTGCTGCTCCTCTGCTTCATGATTCAGGCGAAAAGCGGCCAGTTCTTTACCGGCAACAATGCGGTGGATCTCCTGCGCGCATTCTCTGTGCCCGCCATGTTCTGCATCGGTGAGATGTTCGTGATCATTACGGGTGGTGTGGATGTTTCCTTTCCGGCCATCGCCTCCATGTCGATGTTCATCGTCTGCTCACGTATGGAGCAGGTAACGGACAATCCGCTGCTCTTCTTTGCAGCGGCCATGATCATTGGTCTTGCTGTCGGTTTGGTCAATGGTTACATCATTGCGCGTTTTCGTTTTCCAGCGCTGATTGTGACGCTTGGGACGAGCAGCATCTGCTTCGGAATCATGCAGGGGGTCTTTAAGTCCAGAGAGTATCCGCTTTGTGCTCCTCTGTACGAGCTGGGACAGACGAAACTGTTTTCGGTAACGAATCCTGTCTCGGGACTGACCTCGGATATGCCGGTCGGCATCATCCTCATGCTGGTGCTGATTTTTGTCGGATGGTTCATTCTGAATCGCACCATGCTTGGCAGGGGGATCTATGCGATTGGAGGGGACGAAAAAGCTGCGCAGCGTGCAGGATTTCAGGTCTTTAAGACCATTGTCTTCATCTACGCTTTTTCCGGCTGTATGGCAGGACTCATCGGTGTCCTGCGCTCCACCATGCTCCTCGCCGTTCATCCGAATAACCTTGAGGGGCTTGAGCTGACCGTCATTGCAGCCTGTGTCCTGGGCGGGGTGCGGATGGAGGGCGGCAAGGGAACGGTATGGGGGGCGCTTCTCGGCATGGCCCTTCTGACGGTGATGGATAACAGCCTCATCCTCCTCGATATCTCGACTACATGGCAGAAGGTCTTTACGGGTGCCGTCATTATTATTGGCACAGCCATTTCTGCTGTGCAGATGAAGCGAAATACACGCAAGCTTACAGTTCAAGTATCTGAGACAGAGGGAGGGAAACAATGATGGAGGCGTTGCATCAGCTCTTTCGCAGGGATAAGAATCTCATGCGGATGCTTATCGTGTTTCTGGCTGTGTTTGCCTTCTGCTCTATTCTGAAGGGATCACTCTTCCTCAGCGTGTCGAACTTCCAGTCTATGGGAAAGCAGTTCCCGGAGTTCGGCCTGCTTGCCATCGCGATGGCCTTCACGCTTTATACGGCGGGCATTGATCTCAGTGTTGTTGCCGTAGCGAATTTGTCCGCCGTGCTGGTGGCAAAGGTGCTGCCGGTGCTGATTACACCGGAGACACCGGAGGGAACGGTTGTTACAATCATTCTGCTTTCCTTTCTCGGTGCATTGGTGTTCGGTATGCTGTGCGGCGCGCTGAACGGTTTCCTCATCGGTACAGTTGGCATCACGCCGATTCTGGCAACGCTGGGAACACAGGCGCTCTTCATGGGGACGGCAATCGTTCTGACAAATGGGAGTACGCTCGGCGGATTGCCGCCGCAGATCGCAGGAACAATGTCAGCAAAGATTTTCGGCATTCCCATGCCGCTGATTATCTTCATTGTGCTTGCCGCTGCGGCCGCCTTCATCATGGAGCGGACGATACTCGGCTACAAGCTCCGCATGCTCGGCACGAGTGTCAAGGCTTCCGCATTCTCCGGATTCAACAATGTGCGGCTCTATCTGGCGAACTATATGATCAGCGGTGTGCTGAGCGCTGCCGCAGGTCTCATTATGCTGGGCCGGTTTAACTCGGCAAAGGCGGACTACGGCGCGTCCTACCTGATGGAGGCTATTCTGATTGCTGTGCTCGGCGGGATTGATCCCTACGGCGGCAAGGGGAATATGAAGGGCGTTATCGTTGCTGTTTTAATTGTGCAGATGATTTCGAGCTGGCTCAATATGTACGAGAGTATCTCGAATTTCTACCGCCAGATTATTTGGGGCGGGCTGCTGATCTTCGTTCTGATCTACAATCATATCGTCAATGAACGTGAAAAGAAAAAAGCGAGTCAGGGATAAGACATCCGATGAATGCAGCTGGATTACAGGCTGCATTTTTTTTTGCGGATATGAAATGTGTTG
This sequence comes from uncultured Selenomonas sp., assembly GCA_963518105.1. GTDB lineage: Bacteria > Bacillota > Negativicutes > Selenomonadales > Selenomonadaceae > Centipeda. The sequence continues at coordinate 50,516 of CAUQID010000010.1, read as the reverse complement.
TTTTCTCCGAATGGAGGTGACAATTGCACCGAGTCATGCTATAACTATGTTCATTATGATCAACGAAACTGCAAGAATCAACATCAACCATATCCTTGAGCGCGCCATCGATATCGGACAGCGTATGCTGGTGACCGGCGCGGAAGTCAGCCGTGTGGAACGGACGATCAAATTCATCTGCCGTGCGTATGGCGCGCGCCATGTGGACGTTATGGTCATTACGTCCAGCATCATCGTGACGATTCGCGGTGCAGACATCGGCGTGCTGACACAGATGCGGCGTGTGCCGGGGCAGAGCTTTGACTTTCAGCGGCTCAAGGCACTTAATCAGCTCTCTCGCGAGATCTGTGCAGCCCCTATCCCGTCGGATGAGATCAAAAAACGCATCCATGAGATTGACACAATGGATACGATCTCGCTCAAGGCGTCGATCTTTTACTGGGCTCTGATTGCTGCGAGTTTTTCGGCCTTTTTCGGGGGGCGTACGGAGGATGCTGTATGCGCCGGTATTGTCGGGATACTGCTGCGACTTCTGCAGTATCTGCTTGGACAGACGCAATTAAACCCGTACTGCGCACTCGTCCTGCTCAGCTTTGTCGGAGGCATGCTGGCCAACTCCTTCATGTGGTTTGGCATGGATATCCATCCCGCTGCTATTAACATGGGGAATATCATGCCGGTCATTCCAGGGCTGGCACTGATGAACTCCATCCGAGATATGTTCAGCCAGGAGACCATCTCCGGACTTCTCAAGAGTGCAGAGGCCATCCTTCTGAGTCTGTTGATTGCGGCGGGATTCGCATTCGGTGCGTCGGGTACCATCATTGCCTTTGAAACATTGTGGTGGGTATATCTCCTGACTGCCTTTGTCGGCGGCCTTTGCTTCCATCTGCTCTGGCATGGACATCCAAAGGATGCGGTGATGGGGGCGCTCGTCTGCATGGGCGCATGGGGGTTCACACTGCTTTTTCCGGCGTTCGGATGGAATGAGTTTGCAGGATATTTTGCGGGGGCGGTTTTTGCTACCATCTCGGCGGAGATTCTGGCGCGCATCTATAAGTGCCCAGCGACGATCTTTCTCATTATCGGCGTGATTGCTATGGTACCGGGGGGAGCACTCTACCGCACGATGTTCTATGCGGTATCTGCAGACTGGGGGATGTTCGGCAGACAGGGAATCAAGACGCTGCTCTATGCAGTGTCGATTGCCGCAGGTATCGTGATTGCGACGGCCATCTGGGAGACATATAAGGCGTGGCTCGCAAAGCGTACGGACGGCACAGCATCCTGTGCGGCACGGAACTAAGCATGAAAAAGGGAGGGGGGAAATGGTGGAAATGCATACCCATAGCCGTCTCTGGCTGACAATCTTCCTCGGGATAATGACGGCAATCGCGCCGCTTTCAACAGATATGTACCTGCCCGCATTACCGGAGGTACAGGCAGATTTCGGCATCTCGACCTCGCTCGTGCAGATGACACTGACGATGACGACGCTCGGCATGGCGCTCGGACAGATTCTCGCCGGGCCCCTCAGCGACCTCATGGGACGGCGTCGTCCACTTCTCATTGGGATGTTGGTCTTTATCGGGGCAACCCTGGGCTGCGTTCTTGCGCAGGATATCTGCCTCTTTCTCTTGTTCCGTTTCTTTGCGGGATTTGCGGGAGCGAGCGGAATTGTCATTGCGCGTGCGATTGCACGTGACGTGTGTGAGGGAGCGGAACTGACGCGCTTCTTCGCTGTGCTGATGATGGTGAACGGTTTTGCACCGATCATTGCACCTGTCATCGGCGGGCAGATTCTACTCTTTGCAGAGTGGCGCGCGACCTTCGTCCTGTTGACGCTTATCGGTATTGTACTCGCAGGGGCGACCCTTATCTATCGTGAGACGCTGCCGATAGAGGAGCGCAGCAGGAATATGACGGACTCCCTGCGAAAGTTCCCAACACTGCTCCGCGATCGTTATTTTCTCGGACACTGTCTGCTGCAGTGCTTTATATTCGGTGCATTCTTTTCCTATCTTGCAGGCTCGTCGTTCGTCTTTCAGAATATCTATGCCGTCTCACCGCAGGGGTATAGCATCATTTTCGCGGTCATCGGACTTGGCTTGCTGCTCGCAGGCGTTCTGCCCGCACGGCTTGCTGGGCGCGTGCCGGATATCGTTATGTTAAAATACAGCGTGCTCATACCTCTCGCGGGAAGCGCCCTCCTGCTCACAGGGTTTTATTTCTCTGCACCGCTTGCTGTGATCATCGTCTTGCTGTTCCTTACAGTTGTCCCTCTGTCGGTGATGGGAGCAGCAAGCTTCTCGCTTGCACTCTCGCGGCAGGGACAGAATGCGGGCAGTGCGTCTGCGCTTATCGGGTGCTTTTCGATGCTGCTCGGCGCATGCATGATGCCGGTGGTCGGTATTGCGGGCGATCATACGGCGCTGCCGATGGGATTGGTCATGCTCTGCGGCTATACGCTCGGTACAATCGTATTTTATGGGATGATTGCCGTGGATCATCCAATGATGCGCTGATTTTCAGTTATCTTTCACCTCCTTTTCGTATACTTTGTCAAGAAAATTCGGATACAATCTGTGGGAGATGATAGGATGCGTGTGCTTCTGGCAGAGGACGATCTGCGACTGGGGAAACTCATCCAGTATATGCTGGAGCAGAATGATATCACGGTGGAGTGGGTTACGGACGGGAGCGACATCTATGCCTATGCGACCTATACAGAGTATGATATCTTGATTCTGGATTGGATGATGCCGGGAGAGACCGGGGTCGAGGCGTGTGCACGCCTGCGCCGCAGCGGCTATGACCGTGCCATTCTCATGCTGACGGCGCGGGACTCTGTGGAGGATCGCGTGACGGGACTCGATGCGGGGGCGGATGACTATCTCGTCAAGCCGTTCGAGTTTTCGGAGCTGCTTGCGCGTCTGCGCGCGCTCGGTCGGCGCGCGACCCAGCGTATCCAACACGAGGTGGATGAGATCGGCGGATTCAAGTTGAACCGCACAGCGAATATCCTTGAGAAGAATGGAAAGATGATCCAGCTCTCACCGCGTGAATTTCAGCTGTTCGACCTCCTCGCGCAGAACATCGGCATCGTCGTTCCGCGTGACATCATCCTGGACCGTATCTGGGGACTGGAGGCAGATGTCAGCTCCAACAACATTGATTCGTATATGAAGATGCTGCGAAAGAAGCTGGATGCGGCGGGCGAAGGCTCTGTCATCAAGACGATCCGCGGCGTCGGCTATCAGCTGGAGACGCCGTCTTGAACGAGCAAAATGTATTCGGCCGCAGCCGTCTGCGTCTGATGCTCCGCTACGCGCTTGTCATGGGGGGACTGGTCATTGTCCTCCTCTTTGCTATGCACAAGACGATGGCGTGGGCAATCACCTCGGAGCAGGCGCGTGAACTGCTGGATACAGCGGACAGCGTTGCGGAGTCTCAGGCGTACTATGAGCTGCATGCAGGGACTGATCTCGATGAGACGCAGCTCTACCGCAGTACAAATGACCGCCTTTTCTACTATGTCTTTGATGAACAGGGGAGGCTGATCAATTTCTCCCGTGCATCCTTTCGTATTGAGTCTTTTATTCTGGATATTGTAACTGTATGGGATGCGCCGGAAGGAGAGGTGCGTGTCTTTACCAAGACAAATGAACGTGGCGCGCAGACGCGCGTCATGATGACAGCACAAACAGTGTTCAGTCCGCCGCTGCCTGTCCAGACAGTCTACGTCGGCAAGGACGTCACTGCCATGTATAACGGCATGGACAAGGCAACATGGGCACTTGCCGCGCTCGGCGTCATTGCGCTCATTGTTGCCGCCGCTATCGGCTATGTACTGTCGGGAGGTGCGATGAAACCCGTACGTGAGGCTTATGAGCGTCAGCGTCAGTTTGCCGCTGATGCTTCGCATGAGCTTCGTACGCCGCTTGCTGTCGTGCTCGCCTCGGCAGATCTCCTGCGGAGCGATACATCAATCACCTCGCCGTTTCTCAGGCAGGTCATCGAGGATGTGCGTGATGAGGTCAAGAAGATGACAAAACTGGTCGGCGACCTGCTCACGGTCGCGCGCACGGATGGCAAGGCAAATCAGATCAAGCCCATGCGGATGGATCTTGTCGCTGCAGCTCAACAGACCGTCCGCATCATGCGCCCGTTTGCTGAGAAGAAGGACATCATCATTGAGGAGGTTCTGCCAAAGCATGCAGATATCTATGCGGATGAACAGAAGATTCGTCAGCTGATCCTGATTCTCGTGGACAATGCAGTTAAGTATACCCCCGAGCATGGAAGGATCTCTGTGCAGATTGCTGCGGACAAGGGGGGGGTTCATCTGTCTGTGGCAGATACGGGAATCGGTATTCTGCCGGAGCATCAGGAGCGTATCTTTGACCGCTTTTACCGTGTGGACAAGGCGCGCTCACGCCGTATGGGCGGGAATGGTCTGGGACTTGCCATCGCGCGCGAGATCGTACAGGCACATGACGGCACAATCTCGCTCTCCAGCGAGATTGGCAAGGGGACGACATTCCTTGTACGGCTGAAGGCACGCACGAAGAATATGTGAGATGATAGAAAATTATGCAGGCAGACAATTTTTTTGAACTGGACGGCGTCACCCACGTCTATCAGACGGGAGATGGCGTGGAACATGAGGCGCTGCGCGGTGTGACGCTCTCCATCGCCCGCGGTGAGTTTGTCGCGGTACTTGGCACGAATGGGTCGGGGAAGTCTACACTGGCGCGTCATCTGAACGCCCTGCTCCTGCCGACAGAGGGGCGCTGCACGGTATGCGGATGGGATACGCGGGACGAGCATAGGCGCTGGGACATCCGTCAGGAGGTCAGCATGGTGTTCCAGAACCCTGACAACCAGTTGATTGCAGCTGTGGTATCAGATGATGTGGCGTTCGGCCCAGAGAATCTAGGCATCCCGCCTGCAGAGATCCGTACACGCGTGAAGGAGGCACTGGCACTCGTTGGGATGTCGGGGTATGCGCAGGCAGCGCCGCATCTCCTCTCGGGCGGGCAGAAGCAGCGGATTGCCATTGCAGGGGCGATTGCCATGCAGACGCATTGCCTCGTGCTTGACGAACCCACGGCGATGCTCGATCCGCGCGGCAGGGCGGAGGTACTCTCAGCCGTTCAAATGCTTCACGAAACACAAGGAATGACCATCGTCTATATCACGCATTTCATGGAAGAAGCCATTGCGGCAGACCGTATCGTTTTGATGGATATGGGGCGTGTTGTTATGGAAGGGACACCGCGCGAGGTGTTCTCACACACGCGTACGGTGCGGGAGATGGGACTTGACCTGCCGCTGGCTGCCGATCTCGCAGAGCGTTTGCGACAGGGCGGCAGAAATCTGCCGCAGGATATTCTGACCGATGAGGAGCTGATCCATTGTCTATCCAGATAGAATCGCTGTCCTATACCTATATGACAGGAACTCCTCTCTCCCATACCGCTCTGCATGATGTATCTCTCACCATCAGTGAGGGATCATTTACTGCGATCGCAGGAGAGACCGGCGCTGGGAAGTCAACACTCATGCAGCTGATCGGAGGACTCATTCAGCCTACGGCGGGATGCGTTTTGGTGGATGGTGTGCCGCTGTACGGCGGCAGGTCTGCAAAGGAAAAGGAGGCAGCGCGTGCAGCACGCTTTCGCGTCGGCATGGTGTTCCAATATCCGGAACATCAGCTGTTCGAGGAGACCATCGGTGCGGATATTGCATTCGGTCCGCGCAATCAAGGGCTGACGGAGCCGGAGGTAGAGAAGCGCGTCCGCGAGGCGATGGAGCTGGTTCATCTGCCCGCGCACTACCGTGAACGCTCACCGTTTGCCCTCTCCGGCGGCGAGCGCAGACGTGCTGCCATCGCAGGCGTGCTGGCACTCACTCCGCGCTATCTCGTCCTTGATGAACCAGCTGCTGGACTTGACCCGCGCGGACGGGAGGAACTGCTTAAGATGCTCACGATGCTCCATCGTGAGCGCGGTGTCAGTATTGTCCTCGTATCGCACAGCATGGAGGATATCCTCCGTGTGGCAACTCATCTCGTTATTCTTGCCGACGGGCGCATCATCGGTGCAGGAGAGCCGCGTGTCCTATTTCGTCGGGAGGAACTTCTCGCGCGTGCCTCTCTCATTGCGCCGCACATCCTTAGGTTGGGGAAACGGCTTGCAGGGATCGGCTATCCAGTGGAGAACTGTTTGTGCGTCGAGGATATGGCAGCAGGCATTCTTGCCGCGAAATAGAGACGTACGGAAAAAGAATGACAAAAAACCGGACAGAAATATCTGTCCGGTTTTTTGAGAAAATAATCAGTTGATATTCATGCGCGGGGGCGTGCTCAGCCCCGATGAGACTACACCTGCTGCCTTATCCTTTGCGCGCTCTTCCTCTAGGTAGTACGAGGGATCGACACCGAGCTCGTGGATAAAGTGGTAGAGATCGTTGCCCGTGGGAACAACCTGAATGGAGGCCGCGCCGTCTGACTCCTCGGAGAGGTCGATAATCGTCCGTTGGTCGAGGAGTTTCCCGTTTGTATCGGCAAAAAGGATGATGACAGGAGTCGTTGTGCGTCCGAACCGGCTCTCTTTCACTACGGCGAAGCCGAATGTGGTCTTCAGCACTGCGCCCTCGGGATAGAGAGCGACGTTGTTAAAGAAGAGGGTCAGCAGTTCGGGGTCGAACTGCCCTTTGTTGATGTTGTGCATGATGTTGTAGGCGATGTTCGGCATATACGCCTTTTTATAGGGGCGCTCGCTCGTCAGTGCATCGTAGACATCGGCGATGGCGGCAATCTTTGCAAAGCGATGCATCTCATCGCCTGTAATACCGCGTGGATAACCTGTACCGTCGATGTGTTCGTGGTGTTGTCCCGCAATCGCGGCAAGAATACTCGCCTTAGGCAGTCCGCTCATCTTGAGGATGCGGCGTGCACCGTCACTGGGGTGACGGCGCATGATCTCGAATTCACTGTCGCTCAGACTGCGGTTCTTGTTGAGAATATCCGCATGCACATCAATCTTGCCAAGATCGTGGAGCAGTCCGCCGAGCGTGATCAGCGAGAGATCCTCTTTCGGCAGGTGGCAGAGCATGCCCATCATAGCCGAGAGCACGGCGACGTTGACGCTGTGCGCAAAGGTATAGGCATCATGTGTGCGGATGTCCGTGAGCTGGACGAGGTTTTCGTGGTTGTCGAACAGGTCGAAAACGATAGAATCCGTCACCTTCTGCAGGGCAGGGATGTCGAGTGTACCATTCTCCTCGATGGACTGAAATGTGTTATAGACGGCACTGATGGCATTGACACGCGTCTTTTCTTCGATGACATCGGGCGGCGGCGGCAGCTTGTGATTCGGATCCATGGAGGTCACAGTGACAGACTGAATGCCAAGCTGATGCAGCTTGCGGACATAGTCGATGGTTACCGGCTGTCCCTTGACCAGATAGCTGCCTCCGGCTGTATTGAACAGACTTTGTCCAAGCACCATACCGTCTTTTAACTTCGAGACAGGAAGTCGTAGCATCTTTTCCCCCTTGTTTATTCAGGTATGCATCGCTGTGCTCCGCCCCAAAGGTGGATCCCCTTGCACAGTGAAATGCAGAATCTACCCATATTATGCGAGATTAGTTTACATGAAATATCATACTTTGTAAAGATGTGCGTGGAATTATGGGACAGATTGTTGCATGCCTAATATAATCTAAAATACATTCTATGATATTGAAACATGCAGTGCAAAAGGCACAGAAACTCTATTGTGTATATGATACTATACAAGGGAAAAACGTGGCAAGGAGGAGCGTTAGGCTTGAAGAAGACAGCGTTCTACGGCAAGGGCGCATTGGCAAGTCGACGACAGCGGCGCACGTTTCCGCTGCCTTTTCGTAGATGGGGCGGAGGTTTTGCCGGATCGGCTGCAACCCGAAGAACAACTCGATGCGGCTGCTGTTCAGCCACATTACACCGTCCGCGGTACTGGATGTGGATTGCTGAATAAGGGGACACAGCTCATCGCCTATGCGTTGGATTCGGAACAGGTGCAGCGCTGTGTGCGGCTGGCGAAGGACATTAACTGCAACGAATACTTTGCGATACCGACATCGATGGCTTTTGAGGAATTGGAGGACTTGGTGGAGCAGTATGGCGATTGAGGTAAAACGTGCGGGTGTGCGGCGTGCGCAGTGCAGCTGCAGCATGCCCGCTGTCTGGTGGGCGCTCTCGTACGCACGGGGGGCGCTTGTCATCTTTCACAGTCCGCGCTCCTGTGCGCATGTGGTGCGCGAAAAGGATGTCGGCAGCTTTCACCGTCTGGTCGGTGCGGGGACGTATGCACCGCCGTCGCCTGTACCGCTCCTCACGAGCGGCATCGGCGAGGGGGATGCGGTGTTCGGTGCAGTGGATCGGCTGCGTGCGTGCGTCCGCTATGCGGCAGAGAAGTACCATCCGCGTGCTGTCTTTATCGGCGGCTCCTGCGTGAGCGGCATCATCGGAGACGATACGCGGGCGGTGGCGGAGGAGATGGAGGAGGAGCTCGGTCTGCCCGTGGCGGCAGTCCCTACGAGCGGTTTTTTGGACGATGAGTCCTTTGACGGCTATCTCTCGGTTGCACGTATGCTGACCGACCGCTTTATGCAGCCGCCCGCGCGGACGCGGCAGGGGACAGTGGCATTTCTCGGCGACTACGGCGGGCTGTACAGCGCCTATGTGCAGGAGCTGAAGCAGCTGCTCGCGGGGATCGGGCTGCAGCTTACGGTACAGTTTCCAACCTATACGCCGCTGGATGAGATACAGGCGGTGCCGGAGGCGGAGCTGCTCGTTGTGCTCGGCAGTGCGATGTCGGATGAAAAACAGGAGATGCTCATCGCGTTCGCAGAGGAGCTGCATACACGCTTCGGTACGCCGTACTTTGCCGAGGTGTTTGCGGGCGGTGCGGAGGAGACGGCGCATTGGCTGCGCTGCATCGGCGCACGGTGCGGGCGTGCGTCGGAGGCAGAGGAGGTGATCCGACGCGAGGAGGAGGCGTTCGAGCGCATTCTCGTGCGTGCGCGGGAGATGCTTGATGGACGGCGCACGGTGCTGGTCGTCGGGCGCGAACTGCACTGGCTGCAGCCCGAGATTCTCCTGCGTCTGATCGAAAAGGCGGGCGTACGTCTCGCCGGGATCATCCTCCTCGCGCTCTTTACCGAGGAACAGCGCACCGCAGTGGAGAAAGGACTGCGTCAATGCACGGATGTACCAATTCTTGCGGTGGAGGATTCTGCGAGTGAGGAACTGCTGCGGGCGGTGGATTTCGTCTTTACAACACATGAACTCGTGGACGTGGAGCTGCGGCAGATCCTGCTCGGCAAGCTGCCCGCGGTCGGGTGGGCGATGGAGCGGCAGCTCATCGAGGATATGGAACACGTACTCTATCGGCATACGGACAGAGGAGGGCTGATCTATGGATGAGGAGGTTCTCTCCTTCGACGATATGTCCGTGTGGATGGAGAGCTGTGCGCTGACAGGCGCGGCGGCGTTCTTTGCAGGGCTGCGCGGCTGCGCCGTGATCGTGAACGGACCGCTGTGGTGCTATCTCTTTACGCAGCGACACATCGAGCAGAGCCAGAGCGATATCTCGCACCGTATGAAGTGCACACAGCTCGACAACGATGCGATTGTGTTCGGTGCGGAGGCGTATCTGCGCGAGGCACTGCAGCCGCATATTGAGCAGCCTCCCGCGCTGCTCGCCGTCATCAGCGGCAGCTCTGCGAGCCTGATTGGTGATGATGTCGGGGCGATTGCACGCGCGGCGGGGATGACCTGTCCCATCGTCGCCATTGACAGCGGCGGGCTGATCGGCAGCTTTGCGGACGGATGGGCGCGTGCCTCCTGTGCGACGCTCGATGTGTTGCTCGGAGGGGCACAGGGAGAGGTGCGGCACGGGGTCAACCTCATCGGCATGACCTCGTCCTACTACAACGGTGAGAACGATGCACGGGAGCTTGTGCGTCTGTTGACGGGGGCGGGCTATGAGGTGCGCTGTGTATTCGGCTGCGATATGCCGCCTGAGGGGATTGGCGATCTTGCACAGGCGGAGCTCAATATCGTTGTGCATGACGAGCTCGGTCTTGCGGCGGCAAAATATATAGAGGAACGCTGCGGCACGCCGTATATTGCGCCGCTTCCCCCGTACGGCCGTGCAGGGACGCGGCGGTGGCTTGCGGCAATCTTTGCCGCACTGCCGCCCGCACACGGAGACGATGCCGTTGCGGAGATCGACAAGGCGGAGCGCAGGGACTTCCTGCGGATCAACGATCTCAAGAATACGTGGGGAGAGCTGCTCTTTGATACCGTACTCATCCGCGCGCCGCGCTCGACGGCGTGGGGACTCGCCGAGGCGCTGCGGACGGAGTGGGCGGATGTGCGCCATCTCGCGGTTGCGGCCCAGCTGCGTGGGGACGCCGCCGCCGTACAGATCGCGGACGAGCAGCTCGCAGAGACGGATACGGTGCGGGCACAGGAACTCCTCGCCGCAATGGAGCGTGGACTGCTTATGGGGAGCAGCAGCGAGTCCGTGCTTTCCGACCCACGCAGGATGCTCTATGTCCCCGTCGCCTATCCCGTCGTGGATCGTCTGCATATCTCGGATCAGCCGTTTATGGGGCTGCGCGGCGCACAGCACATTGAAGACATGCTTTGGAACGGAAGCGTCCTCAGACGGGAACTGTCTGTCCGCACGGAACTTCGCCGATAACATTACCCCCCCGTGCATCGCCGTATGCGTGGAGAGATTTCTCATCAAGGCTCGTCGTTGGTTTATCCGTGCGAATAAGCTGTGGATGCTGTGCAATGGAATGTGCTAAGAGGACGGCGGACAGTTTCCAATGCTGATCTTTGTATAGAGCTTTTGAGCAAGATGCGCGACATCCATGCATTTTGATTGCATCGTCTATAATCCTGTGATTCGCGGAATGCCGAGCAATGTCTGGATCTGATCCATATCTTTGATAACAGTCACCCCACGTCGATAATGGCCTACGGATTCGCGGAGAAGAAAATCTCCTTGTTGAATTTCTTCATACCGTAAAACTGACTAAAGATCGGAAGATCGCGGTACTGATCTCCACCATAGGATTGAATCCTCTGAATTGCTGTGTTATCCTAAAATCAATACAATGGATGAATGGAGATCTTTTCTTGAACTACTGGAATCTTTACGATGAGATCATTGCGGGTCTCCCACAGGATATCTGCATCGATGACTATGCTGTCAGCCGCCCGTGGACGTATGTACGCGCAGGAGGTCTGGTCGGTATCTGTATGACGATTCCTGCGTACAGCCGTCCGCGTCTGCGCAGGGAGAGCTTTCTCGGATGTTCGATGCGCGAGGCGGGAGAGTACGTGCGCTCGTGGCAGGGGCAGGAGGCATCCATCGCTGCCGCCGTCATCAATGCCTACTACAATCAGCCTTCCAAGGTGGAGGAGATGCAGGGATTTCACGGAGATGATGCATTCGCCGTAACGCTCAATGAACGCAAGAAGCTGGAAGCATTCGCTATGTATACGGAACAGATTCGCGGAAAGAAGGTTGCCGTCGTCGGTCACTTTCCAAACTTCCAAAAGAAGTGGGAACCGATCTGCGACCTTTCCATCCTCGAGATGCAGCCCGAGCAGGGGGACTATCCTGCTGAGGCGGCAGAGTTCCTGCTGCCGCGGCAGGACTTTGTATTTTTGACGGGGGCGACGTTTGCAAATAAGACCCTGCCGCGTCTCTTGGAACTATCAAGGAATGCTGTAACCGTCCTCGTTGGTCCCTCCGTGCCGATGCACCCGTGCCTCTTTGACTACGGTGTAAACGGGCTTTCAGGATTCACCGTAACCGATGCTGCGCTTGCTGCTGATCTCGTGCATTTCGGCTATGGAACTGATATTGCAAGCTGCGGCAAGATGGCGGATGTTCTTCCTCATACCAGTTGAATACCATAATAGAGTTGCCGTACATGTTTGCAACATACAGCAACTCTGTTTTTATTTGTGATAATTTAGAACGTCATATCGATTCTCTTCGGATGCGTTAACAACATCTGCCTATGTCACTTTATGGATGCTTCCTGTTGTGAGATACTTGTGCCGATATATGTCTTCGATTTGCATGGAACTTTTGTTTTTGTTATACTGTTGTCAATTTATCTTGAGAGGGCGGCGCGCAAGTGGCTGAAGAGAAAAAAACAAACGCAGCAGAGCAGGAGGATGATCGCATATTTATCAAATATGCGGCGGCGGTCTTTGCGGTCTCTTTTTTACTGGTCTGCGTTATCTACCACTTTGGCGGGCACTTTCTCTCGGGCTCTCTGCGCACAGTGGCGGCTGTGGGAGATACGGAGGAGAACGCGCTGGCGTATGTTCTCCTCATGGGGGTTGATCGCAGGGAGGGCGATGCGGGACGAAGTGATACACTTATGCTTGCTGCCATTGACGAGGAACACGGCCGTGCATCTCTGCTTTCCATCCCGCGCGATACGCGTGTCAAGGTGGGCGACTACGGTTACGACAAGATCAATCATGCCTATGCTTACGGCGGACATACACTGACTCTGTCGGCTGTCAGCAGTCTTGTGGGGGTGCCTATTTCGCATTACGTCATCATCGACACCTCTGCATTCGAACGGATTGTAGATGCGGTCGGCGGCGTCGATATCGATGTGGAAAAACGTATGTATTACGAGGATCCGTGGGATGATAACGGAGGTCTCGTCATCGACCTGCGGCCGGGGCTGCAGCACATGGACGGTGCACATGCCATCCAGTATGTACGCTATCGTGACGGTGAGGGAGATATTGGCCGCATCGGCAGGCAGCAGCATTTCATGCGGGCGCTCTTTGCCCAGTTGATCTCTCCGCAGGTGCTCCCGCGCCTATCGGCAGTGATGGAGGAGATCAAGGGAGCTGTGGAGACCGACCTCTCTGTACGTCAGCTCATCACCCTCGCAAAACAATTCAAGGAAGTGGAGTCTCACGGCATGGATATGCAGATGGTACCAGGAAGCCCCGCCTATCTCGGAGATGTCAGCTACTGGATTCCAGATATTGCAGCAGCTCGAAGGAGTCTGTATGCGGGCGCAGGAAAGACAATGTCCGATGCGATGGAGGCGGCGGCGGTACATGATGCTGCTGCCTATCGCGCAGATATGCCGGAGCGTCTGCGTGTGATGGCAGAGACGGATACGCGCGCTCAGCTTCCTCCCTCCGAGGAACTGTTGGCAGAGGGAGACCGCAGTATCGGCGCACAACGTGCATCACACAATTCTGCAGAGGAAAAAACAGAAGAACAGCGGGGGACGCAGCGTCCGCCAGAGAAGAAAACCGCGGGACAGGAGCATGCGGATAATATCTCGGTCATGGTCATCAATGCAAGCGGCATTGACGGCGCGGGTGCAGAGGTTGCAGATATCCTGCGGACAAAGGGGTTCCGTATTGGCGGTGTGGAGACGGGACGCGCCTCAGATCGTCCCAAGACAGCAGTGATGACGGCAGACGCACATGTCAATTTGTTCTACGGGATGCCGTTCCCATGCGTCATCATGCCCGTTGACGGAGCAGGAGACCGACAGGCGATTGTGATCATCGGACGGGATTACAAAAAGGACAGAACTCACAGGGATAGGACAGAGTGATATGGGAAGTTTGAAGGTAGCAGAGCTGGAAAAGTCCTACGGCATACGCACGCTGTTCTCGAATGTAACCTTTGAAATCATGCGAGGGGATAAAGTCGGCCTGGTCGGTGCGAACGGTACGGGGAAGACAACCCTGATGCGCATTCTTCTTGGGCGCGAGGAAAGCGACGGCGGGAAGATCTCGATGGATCGCGCCGATACTGTCGGCTATGTTGAGCAGCAGGCAGCATTCACCTGCGACACGCTCTATGAGGAATTGCGCAGCGCATTCTCAGACCTCATCGCACTTCGCGCAGAAAAAGAGAGGATGGAGCATGATATTGCTGCGGGCGCTGCGGGAGCCGAGGAACTCGCAGCCTATGGGAATCTCGTCACGCGTTTCGAAGCGCTGGACGGCTACGATTTCGAGAGCCGTATTCGCCGCGTGGCATTTGGTCTCGGATTTTCAGAGGCGGAGCTTGCCAAGGATGTCCGCCACTTCTCCGGCGGGCAGACGACGCGGATCTGTCTGGCAAAGGCGCTGCTGCGTGAGCCGGATTTCCTCTTTCTGGATGAGCCGACCAATCATTTGGATATTGGGATGATTGAATGGCTGGAGAAATTCCTGCAGTCCTATCGCGGCGGCGTGCTCCTCATATCGCATGACCGCTATTTTCTTGACCGTGTTGCCACGCGTATCCTGGAGCTGGATCATGGGGCCGTTACACCATATACGGGAAACTACACGCACTATATGCGTGTCAAGAACGACCGCCGTGCGGCACTGCAGAGCGCCTACGAGAAGCAGCAGGAACACATTCGTAAAACAGAAGAATACATCATGCGCTACAAGGCAGGCATCAAGGCGAAACAGGCACGCGGTCGCCAGAGCCAACTGAATCGTTTGGATAGAATCGTCCTCCCGCCCGAGGCAGCACGGTTCAAATACTTTGCATTCACGAAGCCGGAAGAATGTGCGCAGCGTGTTGCAGAGCTCGAGGATATCACATTTTCCTATCCAGGCGGGCAGCGGATCCTCGATCACATCTCTCTCCTCATTCGCAAGGGGGACGGTGTCGCACTGATTGGGGAGAATGGTGCGGGCAAGACGACCCTCCTGCAGATTCTTGTCGGAGAGCTGGAGGCAGGCGGGCGTGTTAAAATCGGCAGCCGTGTCAAAATCGGCTACTTCTCCCAACAACATGAGGGCCTGAATCCCGCCAATACAATACTGGATGAAATCTGCTATACCTATGGACTGGATGAGGAGACCGCACGCGGCTACCTCGGCGCATTCCTCTTTCATGGGGATGATGTCCTGCGCCTCATCGGGGCTCTTTCGGGAGGGGAGCAGGCGCGTGTCGCTTTCCTCAAGCTGATGCTGACGGGAGCAAACTTTCTCGTGTTGGACGAGCCGACGAATCATCTTGACATCCCCGCGCGTGAAGCCGTGGAGGAGGCACTGATGGCGTTCCCAGGCACGTTCATTGCTGTTTCCCATGACCGTTATTTTCTGGATAAAACAGCAAATTGTACGCTTGTATTGAAAGACGGCAGTATTACAGAGTATCTCGGCAGCTACGGATACTATCTTATGAAAAAGGCGGCTGAAGAGGAGTCCGCTGACGAGATAATCCGGCCGAAGAAACTGGTACACGCAGCGGGATCCATATCGGAGGAGAAGCGACATACGTCGAAACCGTCTGCTCCGAAGCAGGCGGTGCACAGTGCGCTCCCTGCTGGCCGACGGCAGGAGATGATAGAGCGTGCCGAGGCGGAGATTGCGATGGCGGAGGCGGAGCTTAAAGGGCTTGAGTACGAAATGAACCGCCCGGAGACGCAGGAAAATCCAGAACGCAGCCTTGCAATTGCTGAGGCGTATGCGGCCAAGGAGCAGGAGATCATGCAGCGCTATGAGAAATGGGAACAACTGACGGAGGCATGAGTATGGAGTGCCAGCAACTCCTCGGTATCCATTGCGATAAGGAGGAACTGACCGGTGTTGTAGACCACATCGTCTTTTCTGCAGGTGACGGCAGTTTTTCTGTCTTTCGTCTGCGACTGGACGGGCAAGGAAAGTGTACGGCAACGACACGTGGTGCTGCGCCGCTCGTCGGTCAGGAGGTCCATCTGAGCGGTCGTTGGATCACGCATCCACGCTTTGGCAGGCAGTTCGAGGTCATGCGTATGCGTGTCAGCGCACCCACAAGTGCCCACGGTATCGAACGCTTTCTTGCATCCGGCGCTATTGACGGCATCGGTCCAGCGATGGCACGACGTATTGTGGAGCTATTTGGCGCAGAGGCACTGCAGATCATTGAGCGCAGTCCGCAGCGTCTCATGGAGATTTCGGGGATCGGCCCCAAAACCGCCGAGAAGATTGCCGCCTCCTATCTGCGTCAGTCTGAACTGCGCGATATTATGCTCTGGCTTGAGGAGCATGGTGTCACTAGTGCATATGCCGCGCGTATCTTCAAAGCATACGGCTCACTGGCGGTCAAGGTGATGGAGACTGCACCCTATCGTCTCGCACAGGAGATAGAGGGCATCGGATTCCTCACGGCGGACACGATTGCCGTAGCTGCAGGATGGGAGAAAAACTCGACAGAGCGCATCGCCGCGGGACTGGTCTACGAACTCTCCCAGATCTCTGGGAGCGGGCACTGCTGCATCCCCGAAGGACTACTCGCCGACCGTGCGGCGCAGCGGCTTGGTGTGGTACGGAGCGAGGTCATGGAAGTACTCTCCCGTGAGGTGAAGATGAGCCGTCTGTATGCAGCAGACGAGATGGGCGAGCGCCTTATCTATGCCCCCCATCTCTACAAGGCGGAGGAACAGACGGCACACCTCCTGCTGACCCTCAAGCGGAGAGCCGAGCATATTCATGTCCACGATGTGGGCGCACTCGTCGAAGCGTGGGAGAAGGCGCATACGGTCACACTTGCGGCAGCGCAGCGAGAAGCAGTAGCAGCCTCTCTTTCACATGGTGTCCTTGTTCTAACCGGCGGTCCCGGGACAGGGAAAACGACGGTGATCAGAAGTATCATTGACATCCTCAGTGCCCAGGGCCTTGAGATCCTGCTGGCAGCACCGACGGGGCGTGCGGCAAAGCGGCTGGCAGAAGCGACCGGGCATGCGGCGGCAACCGTCCACCGTATGCTTGAGGCACAGGGCAGAGAGGATGGTGCGATGCGATTTGCACGCGATGCACAGACACAGCTCGAAGCAGATGTCATCATTATTGACGAGGTGTCGATGATGGATATTTTGCTGATGCAGCATCTGCTGACGGCTGTTCTGCCCGGTGCTCATGTCATCCTCGTCGGCGACGTAGATCAGCTCCCTGCTGTTGGTCCTGGCGCTGTGCTCAAGGATATTCTGCGTGCGGGAGTTATTCCGAGCGTTCGC
Source organism: uncultured Selenomonas sp. (assembly GCA_963518105.1). Classification (GTDB taxonomy): domain Bacteria; phylum Bacillota; class Negativicutes; order Selenomonadales; family Selenomonadaceae; genus Centipeda. The sequence continues at coordinate 33,449 of CAUQID010000010.1, read as the reverse complement.
CTGACCGAGATCTTTCGCCAGAACAGCAGGGGAACGATTGTCCTCAATGCACATGCAATCAATGCGGGACGCATCCCTTCGTTCACGGAGGAGGATTTCACCTTCATTCCTGCCGCATCGAGCGAGGATGCAGCGGCGCGTATCGTCTCCATATGCACACATCTTATGCAGGAGGATCGATCGCTTATGGAGGTGCAGGTGCTCTCGCCTATGCGCCGCGAGGCATGCGGCGTAGATCTGCTCAATCGGCGCCTTCAGGCGGCGCTGAATCCGCCTGCACGGGATCAGTCGGAGACGGCGGGATTTCGTCTTGGAGACAAGGTGATGCAGACACGGAACGACTACACGAAGAACGTATTCAACGGTGACATCGGGCGTATTGTGTGGATGGATACGGAACAGCTTGTGGTATGCTATGCCGAAGATACGGAGGTCTCCTATACACGGGAGGAATTCGCTGCACTTACGCTCGCCTATGCGATGAGTGTCCACAAGAGTCAGGGGAGTGAATACGATATCGTCATCCTACCGCTCGTCCGTGCGCATCACATCATGCTTCAGCGCAATCTTCTCTATACGGCAGTAACTCGTGCCAAGAAATGCGTCATCCTCGTTGGTGACCGCACAGCACTCTTTACAGCGGTCAGCAACGATCGCATGCGGCGACGTTATACACTCCTCGCCGAACGACTGGCGGAAAAACTCTGAAAACGGGATTGATTTTTTCGCAGGAACGCGCTATAATACGAGAAATACAAAGCGGAGTGCCATTGGTATGCCGCCGCATATCACCTTTTAAGAGGTCCCGTGAGGCCTTAAAGGAGTTCTCGATGAAAGACAATATACAGTCAGTCTATCCAATTTTAGAATACAAAGCTTTCCTATGCCATTCTTTTGGTATTGGAGAGCTTTTTTATTGAAAGGGGATGCTCATGGGACAGGAATTATCTCTCAAGGGGCGCGATGTCCTTGCGCTCAAAGACTTCTCTGCGGAGGAGATTCGTCTCATTCTGAACACCGCGCAGGAGATGAAGAATATTGTCGGTCGTGATATCAAGAAAGTGCCTGCACTGCGCGGCAAGGCAATTGTGACGCTGTTCTACGAGCCTAGCACACGTACACGGACATCGTTCGAACTTGCGGGAAAATATCTCGGCGCGGATGTGGTGAATATCACTGCGAGTACATCGAGTGTGGTAAAGGGGGAAAGTCTGCGAGACACCCTCTACACAATCGAGGCGATGGGCGTGGATGCTATCGTCATGCGACACAAGGCAGAGGGCGCAGCAGCCTATGCAGCCGCTGCAGTCTCACCGGTAATCGTCAATGCCGGTGACGGTGCACATGCGCATCCATCGCAGGGGCTTTTGAACCTCTACACCATCGAGGAGAACAAAGGCAAGCTTGCCGGCCTCAAGGTCGCCATTCTCGGTGATGTCCTACACAGCCGTGTTGCACGCTCGGATATCCAAGGAATGCGCAAGATGGGGATGGATGTCCACGTTGCAGGACCTCGAACCCTAATTCCGCGCTTTTTGCATGAGGAAGAGGGGATTACGATCCATGATCGAGTCGAAGATGCGCTGGAAGGAGCAGATGTCGTCGAGGTGCTTCGCATCCAGCTTGAGCGCATGAAAGGCGGCCTGTTTCCGTCCACGCGTGAGTACGCACGCATCTACGGACTTAGCGAGGCACGTCTTGCACTTGCGAACAAGGACGCGCTTGTTCTGCATCCTGGCCCAATGAACAAGGGGTGGGAGATCTCGGAGTCTGTTGCATACAGTGTGCAGTCGCGGATACAGGAAGAAGTGAAGAATGGAGTAGCCATTCGTATGGCGCTCTTTACACTGGTTCTGATGGGAGGGAAAGGCTGAATGCGTGCATTGCTCCTCAAGGGCGGACGGGTAATTGATCCCGCTGCTAAGAGAAATGAAATCTGCGATGTCCTCATTGAGGACGGCATCATTCGGAAGGTCGGCAAGGATCTCAGCGCAGACGGCGCCGAGGTCTACGATGCCTCCGGCAAGATCGTCGCCCCCGGTTTTATCGATATGCATACGCATCTCCGGGAGCCGGGACAGGAGGCAAAGGAGGATTTTTCCTCCGGATCACGTGCAGGTGCGGCCGGCGGCTACACAACAGTAGCAACGATGCCAAACACCTCGCCTGTGGTTGATACGGCAGCACTCGTTACGAGCCTGAAAAAACGTGCTGAGGATGCGGCTGTCATCCATATCCGCATCATCGGCGCGGTGACGAAGAATCAAGAGGGCAAGGAACTGGCGGAGCTCGGCGATATGGTTGAGGCGGGGGCAGTTGCATTCTCTGACGACGGACATTTCGACCCGTCGGCAAAGGTGCTTCTTAGCGCATACGACTACCTTGTACCGTTTAATAAGGCCATTATCAACCACGAGGAGGACAACTCTCTCGTCGAGGATGGAGCGATGAATGAGGGACATCGGAGCGCGATGCTCGGCATCAAGGGGCGTCCCATTGTCGCAGAGGACATTGCGGTTGCGCGTGATATTATGCTCGCTGAGTATGCAGGGGCACATGTTCATGTCGCTCATATCAGCTCGGGACGAGCGGTACAGCTCGTGCGCGAGGCAAAGGCGCGCGGCGTGCGTGTGACGACAGAGGTTACGCCGCATCATCTCACCATGACAGATGATCTTGTCGACCCCGCCAACAGTGCGACGAAGGTCAATCCGCCGCTGCGTTCTGCCAAGGACGTAGCGGCGATGGTTGCGGGACTCCTCGACGGTACGATTGACATGGTGGTGACGGACCACTCCCCGCATGCGCGTGAGGAGAAGGATCGTGAGTACATCTATGCGCCCAGCGGATTTCCAGGATTTGAGACGGCTTTCGGCGTGTTGATGACAGATCTCGTACATACAGGGCGTATGGCGCTGGAGGTACTGATCGAGCGCATGACGTGGGCCCCGGCACGCATCTTCCAGTTGGATGCTGGGACGCTGTCTCCAGGGACAGCTGCGGATATCACGGTCATTGATCCGGAACTAGAATGGACAGTGGACGAAAAAAAATTCTATACGCGGGGCAGTCATTCTCCCTTTGTCGGGCGAAGACTCAAGGGCAAAGCTGTGTTGACGGTCGTGGACGGCCGGATAGTAATGAAGGATGGTGTCGTAATCGTATGAAAGGAAAACTGATTCTTGAGGACGGCGCTGTCTATACGGGAGAGCTGCTCGACAGCGCTGCAAAAACGGTAGGCGAGGTCGTCTTCACCACCACCATGACGGGGTATCAGGAGAGCCTGACCGATCCCTCGTTCTGCGGACAGATTCTCACGATGACCTATCCGCTTATTGGAAACTATGGTGCCGCGGAGCAGTTTATGCAGGCACGCCGCTCCTTCGTGCGTGGCTTCGTCATCGGCGAGCTCTGCGATGCACCGAACAACTGGCAGGCGGAGGAAAGTCTGGCGGCCTTTCTCAGTGCGCGCAAGATTCCGTGCCTGTATAACGTAGATACGCGTGCTGTTACTCGTCATATCCGTTCTGCGGGCACGATGAAAGGTGTCATCGTGCCCGAGACAACGGATGAGAGGGAGATTCGTGCTCTGTGCGCGGAGAAATTGCCGCGCAATGTCGTCGAGACTGTCACGACGACTGAAACCTATACGCTTGAGACGGCGCAGGAACACGCGCCTCATATTGTTGCGATGGATTTCGGCGTCAAGCGGAGTATTCTCCGCAATATCAACCGTATCGGCGCAAAGGTGACTGTTGTACCGGCACATACGCGTGCAGAGGAGGTACTGGCATTGCGTCCGGACGGTATCTTCCTGTCGAATGGCCCGGGAGATCCTACTGATGTGCCGGAGATTGTAGAGGAGATTCAGAAACTCGCTGGAAAGAAGCCCATCTTCGGTATCTGTCTCGGGCATCAGCTGCTTGCGCTTGCTTTTGGTGCAAAGACCTACAAGATGAAATTCGGGCATCGCGGCGGCAACCAACCTGTGAAGAATCTGCGGACGGGCAAGGTACACATCTCTGCACAGAACCATGGCTATGCCGTGGATCCAGATTCTCTGGCAGGAACACCGCTGGCTGTGACGCATATGAATGTCAATGACGATACGGTAGAGGGGCTGCGTCACACGCAGCTGCCCATCTTTTCTGTGCAGTACCACCCAGAGGCGGCACCTGGACCGGATGACAATATGTATCTCTTTGATGAATTCTGGAATCTGATGAAGGGAGTGTGACACTATGCCGCGGAAAGAAAATCTGAAGAAGGTTATGGTCATCGGTTCCGGCCCCATTATCATCGGACAGGCAGCCGAGTTCGACTATGCTGGTTCGCAGGCGTGCCGCGCTCTAAAGGAGGACGGCCTTGAGGTTGTACTCGTCAACAGCAATCCTGCGACCATTATGACGGACACGAACATCGCGGATCGCGTCTATATCGAGCCGTTGACTGTGGACTTTCTCGAGGAAATCATTGCCAAGGAGAAGCCGGACGGTCTGCTTGCCACTCTGGGCGGACAGGCGGGTCTGAATCTTGCGGTGCAGCTTGCCGAGAGGGGGATTCTGGCACAGCACGGTGTTGAGCTGCTCGGCACATCTCTGGAGGCAATTGAGAAAGCGGAGGATCGCGAGCGCTTCAAGGAGACCATGGAGAAACTAGGTGAGCCGATTCCTGAAAGCACGATTGTAGAGGATGTCCATGCTGCCGTAGATTTTGCAAATACCATCGGCTACCCTGTCATTGTCCGCCCTGCGTATACGATGGGCGGTACGGGCGGCGGAATTGCCGAGAATGAAGATGAGTTGATTGCGACGGTCATCAAGGGGCTGAACTACTCCATGATCGGGCAGGTTCTCATCGAACGGAGTGTCGCCGGCTGGAAGGAAATCGAGTTCGAGGTCATGCGCGATGGGAATGATAACTGCATCACCGTCTGCAGCATGGAGAACTTTGACCCCGTTGGTGTTCACACGGGGGACAGCATTGTCGTTGCGCCGGCACAAACACTGACCGACAACGAATATCAGATGCTCCGCAGTGCCAGCCTGCGCATCATCCGCGAGCTCGGTATCGAGGGCGGATGTAACGCGCAGTACGCGCTTGATACGAAGAGCAACCAGTACTATGTTATCGAGGTCAACCCGCGTGTAAGCCGTTCCTCGGCGCTTGCTTCCAAAGCTACAGGGTATCCGATTGCCAAGGTATCCTCAAAAATCGCAATCGGTTATACACTGGATGAGATTGTCAACTCCGTCACGCAGAAGACGAAGGCGTGCTTCGAGCCGGCGATTGACTACTGTGTCGTGAAATTTCCGCGTTGGCCGTTTGATAAATTTGTCTATGCAGATCATTCGCTCGGTACGCAGATGAAGGCGACAGGCGAGGTCATGTCCATCGACCGCAGCTTCGAGGGAGCGATTCTCAAGGCGGTACGTTCACTCGAGATCGGTGTGGACCGCCTCTTCATCGACCGCTTTGCCACATGGGACGATGAACGCGTGGAAAAGCAACTTTCCTGTGTGAATGATGAGCGCATCTTTGTCATCGCCGAGGCGTTGCGTCGTGGCAGGCTGTCTGCCGCGGAGATTTCCGCCATCACGAAGGTGGATCCGTGGTTTATTCACAAGCTGAAGCACATCACGGATGTGGAGAATCAGCTCTCCTCTGCACCGTTGACCCCGAAGCTCCTAGCAGCGGCAAAGTGGGTCGGGCTCTCCGATGTCTCCATTGCTGCACTTACGCAAAAGACGCGGGACGAGATTCGTACCATGCGGCGCAGCAACGGTATTCTGCCATGCTACAAGATGGTGGATACCTGTGCAGCAGAGTTCGAAGCCATGACACCGTACTACTACTCCACCTTTCGTGGAAGCGAGGACGAGGTCAGTATCTCGGATAGGAAGAAGGTGCTTGTACTCGGCTCCGGCCCCATCCGTATTGGACAGGGCGTCGAATTCGACTATTGTTCGGTGCACTCCGTCTGGGCGCTGCGTGAAATGGGCATCGAGGCAATTATTGTCAACAACAACCCTGAGACGGTTAGTACGGACTTTGACATCTCAGATCGCCTGTACTTTGAACCGCTGACGGTAGAAGATGTCCTCAATATCGTCGACAAGGAAAAACCGGACGGCGTCATCGTTCAGTTCGGCGGGCAGACCGCCATTAATCTTGCGGCAGAGCTTGAGCGTGCAGGGCTGCGTGTCTACGGCACGTCGGTCAATGACATCGACCGCTCTGAGGATCGTGAACGATTTGATGAAGTGCTGACACAGACCGGTATCTCACGTCCTGAGGGAATCAGCGTAACGAATCTCGTGGATGCTGTCGCTGGGGCGGAGCGTATCGGCTATCCTGTGATGGTACGCCCTTCCTATGTTCTTGGCGGACGTGCAATGGAGATTGTTTACAATGAGGAGGAGCTGCGCGACTACATGAGCCGTGCGGTAAAGGTGACACCGGATCACCCTGTCCTCGTCGACCGCTATATGCAGGGAACCGAGGTCGAGGTCGATGCCATTTCTGACGGCGTCGATGTCGTTATTCCCGGCATCATGGAGCATATCGAGCGTGCTGGTATCCACTCGGGCGACAGCATCGCAGTCTATCCGCCGCAGACACTTCCTGCACGCGTAATCTACACCATCATCGACTATACGAAGCGCCTTGCTGTTGCACTGCACGTCAAGGGGCTGCTCAATATTCAGTTCGTTGTTGCGCGCGATGAGGTGTTCATCATCGAGGTCAACCCGCGTTCGAGCCGTACCGTACCGTTCCTTTCTAAGATTACGAATGTCAACATGGTAGGGATTGCGACACAGGTGGCGATGGGTGCATCCCTCAAGGAACTCGGCTTCCATTCGGGGCTTATTCCACCGCGTCCCTATGTGGCGGTCAAAGCCCCCGTATTCTCGTTTGCAAAAATGACAGATGTTGATATCTCTCTCGGCCCTGAGATGAAGTCGACGGGTGAGGTCATGGGCGTGGACTATCACTACGCACGCGCTCTCTACAAGGCAATCGTCGGATCTGGGTTGAATATCCCGACAAAGGGATGCCTCCTCTTTACCGTGGCGAACAAGGACAAGGAAGAACTGAAGCAGTTGGCAAAGGCGTTTTCTGAGTTCAATTTTGACATTGTTGCAACGGAGGGGACTGCAAAGGCGATTGCGGAGCTCGGCATTGATGTCGAGGTGGTCGGCAAGGTGCACGAGCGCAGCTCGGATATTATCGAGATGATTAAGAGCGGCCGGATCAGTATGGTCATCAATACGCTGACGCAGGGCAAGCATTCCGCCCGCGACGGCTTCAAAATCCGTCGCGCAACCGTGGAGCATGGGATTGCCTGTCTGACCTCGCTGGATACAGCGTGGGAGGTATTGCGCGTACTGGAGTTCATGCGCAACCGTCGCCTCGTCTATACGCTTGCGATTCAGGACTATGTGGGTGGAGGGGATGACCTTGCCTAAGGTAATCGAGGAGGCACGGATTCTATCCCATGAGACACCGATAACAGGCGTCGATATCCTTACCCTTGCAGCACCGATGATTGCGCACACTGCTCTGCCGGGGCAGTTCGTACAGGTCTCTGTACCGGCAGACACAGGATTCCTGCGCCGACCGCTCGGCATAGCGGAGGTCTCTCGTACAGACGGGTGGATTCGCTTGATCTATCGTCAAGTGGGGCACGGCACGAAGGGGCTTGCTGAAGAAGAAACGGGGGCGTTCGTGTCTGTGCTCGGTCCGCTCGGAAACGGTTTTGATACTGCGTTGCGGCATCCGCTGCTCGTTGGCGGCGGCATGGGGCTTACACCGCTGCTGTTCTTTGCGGCAGAGCATCCACATGTGTCAGTTCTGATGGGCGGCCGCACAAAGGAAGAAGTTTTCTGGGAAGAAATTTATCGCCCCCATGTGAGCGAGTGCTTTATTACCACAGACGACGGTTCGTATGGTGCGCAGGGCTTTGTGACAACCCTCCTGCCGACGCTGTTGAGGGATGGAGACTATGACGGAGTGGCAGTCTGCGGCCCTTCTGTCATGATGGAACGTGTTGCTGCTGTCGCTGCACAATATAATATTCCTTGCGAGGTTTCTCTCGAACGCCGTATGGCGTGCGGACTTGGCGCGTGCCTGTCCTGTGCCGTGGATACGAAGAGCGGGCGGCGTAAGGTCTGCAAAGACGGCCCCGTATTTCCAGCTGCGGAGGTATACGGCGATGGCTGAATGTGTTCGTACAAATAGATATGATGCGCTGCTACGCACGAATCTCGCCGGAATCGCTATGCGGACCCCTGTCCTTGCAGCATCCGGTACATTCGGATTTGGCGAGGAGTTTGCCGACTTCGTCGATCTGGCACGTCTCGGCGGTGTCATGGTCAAGGGGACGACGCTCCTCCCGCGGCGCGGTAATGAGGGTGTACGCATCGCTGAGACACCGGGCGGGATGCTGAATTGCATTGGACTTGAAAATCCTGGGGTAGAGGTGTTCTTGCGGGATATCTTGCCGCGCATCCAATCATATCGTATGAATGTGATTGTCAACATCTCCGGCAGTTCGGTGGACGACTATGCGGCGCTTGCGTCGCGGCTGAACGTTGCAGGAATCACTGCACTCGAGATCAACATCTCCTGTCCGAACGTCAAAGAGGGGGGCATTGTCTTCGGCACGGACCCGCAGGCAGCGGCAGCAGTTGTGCGTGCTGTCTGTGCGTATACAGATAAACCTGTTATAGCGAAGCTCTCACCGAATGTAACGAGCATCACAGAGATTGCGTTGGCCGTGGAAGAGGCCGGTGCCGACATCATATCCCTTATCAATACACTCATCGGTATGAGAATCGACATACAGAACTGGCATCCGACTCTTGGCAATCGGACAGGAGGTCTCTCTGGACCTGCCGTCATGCCCATCGCCGTACGCATGGTGTGGGATGTGGCGCATGTAGTCCGTATCCCTGTCATTGGTATGGGAGGGATATCTTCGTGGCAGGATGCTGTCGAGTTCTTTTTGGCGGGTGCATCTGCCGTGGCCGTTGGGACGGCGAACTTCATTGATCCAGCCGTAACAATGAAAATCTGCGATGGACTTGGACGATATCTGCACGAAAAACAGATGTCAAATATACAAGAACTTGTAGGAAAGGCATGGAATGAGCAAGAAAAATAGCTGATGCAGATTTTTTTCACAAAATTTAAGTGAAATATGGTTTCTGTGTTCGTCAATATATGATGCATCCCGCGTCTCACAAGGGCTTGGGGGACTTTTGACACCTGCACCCCACATGTGGTATAATCTTTTCGTTGGTATGAGAAACCGAGACAATCGCGTTCATCCTTCTGCGATGGGCGAGGAAAGTCCGAGCTCCACAGGGCAGTGTGCTGGATAACGTCCAGCGAGGGCAACCTTAGGGATAGTGCCATAGAAATTTAAACCGCCGATCTGATCGGTAAGGGTGGAAAGGTGCGGTAAGAGCGCACCAGCAGTCAGGTGACTGGCTGGCTTGGGTAAACCCCACATGGAGCAAGACCAAATAGGGAAGGAATTCTGGCGGCCCGTCAGCCTTCCGGGTAGTGTCGCTTGAGGCGTCTGGCAACAGATGTCCCAGATAAATGATTGTCGCCGCCATATTGGCGGAACAGAACTCGGCTTACTGGTTTCTCACAGCCAATATTATTTCGTAACTTCGTGTGGAAGGAAGTGTTTGCTTGCGAAAGAAAATCAAGATTCTTGCTTTATCCGCAATGCTTCTCTGCTCCGCATCCATGGCGAGCGCAGAGTCATTCCAAGTCGGCGATCAGGGAACGGATGTTGCCGAGATTCAGGGCCAGCTTTCCAGCTTTGGTTATGATGTCGTTGCCGATGGCGATTTCGGGCCGGCGACGGCAGAGGCCGTCAAAGAATTCCAAGCAGCACAGGGGCTGGCTGTGGACGGCATGGTTGGTCCGTCAACCTATCAGGCACTCCTCGGCAAATCGATGCCGCAGGTCAGCCGCGGTTCCAACTACATTGTACGGCGCGTGATTTCGGACTCGATGCAGTACATTGGTGTTCCATACTCCTTCGGCGGAACATCGCCGTCCGGATTCGACTGCTCGGGCTTTGTCCGTTATGTCTTTGCAAATGCAGGCATCTATCTTCCGCGTACGGCGGATGCACAGTACGATGTCGGCTATCCCGTTTCATCGGCAGAGATGGTTCCGGGAGATCTCGTATTCTTTTCTACGTATGAATACGGGCCGTCACATGTTGGCATTTATCTTGGCAACGGCAACTTCATCAATGCCTCGTCGAGCCGCGGCGTTGCAATCGACAATCTCTACGGCGGCTATTGGGGCGCATGCTATATTGGTGCACGCCGCATTATGTGATGATACAGAATCTGGGGAGGGGCTATGCCCCTCCTTTTTTGATAGGAGCGTTCCCATGTCGGATTTGTTTCTGCTGCTGCTCATCTTTCTGATGCTCTACTATGTCTTTGGCGATGAATTATTTCCACGATAATATAATGAAGCCGGTTGCATTTCTATCTGAATTTATGTAATATGAGGAGCGTGTAAACTGCGATGGAGGATCAATGGTATCTGGCGGCGCTACTGCAGTGTCGTCATATCGGAAGTGTCCGCATGCGCCGCCTGTGTTCGGCAGTTCCGCAGGCGCAGGAAATTTGGTCGATGTCCGCCGCTGGACTGCGGGGGACAGGAGCGCTGACAGATGTGTCTGCAGAGGCACTTGCCGTCCATATCAAAGCACATCCAGATTTACCGGAACGAATTGCAGCAAACTGTATGCGCCAGAATGTTGTCATGGTAACCATCGACGACCCACTCTATCCGACCGTTTTGCGCGAAATATTTGACCCGCCGCTCGTCCTCTATTATCATGGCATACTTGTGCCGGATGCACGCCGCATCGGCATCGTCGGTGCGCGCAAGTTTACTGCATATGGAGAGGCGGCGGCGCTTGAGTTTGCGGAACGGCTCGCAACAGCAGGCGTGACCGTTGTGAGCGGTGCAGCACGCGGCATTGATACGCGAGCACACCGCGGGGCACTGCGCGGCGGCAGAACCGTTGCTGTACTCGGCTGCGGCGTTGATATCTCCTATCCACCAGAGAACAAGGGGCTGCTCGCTCAGATCATTGATGCTGGCGGTGCAGTCATCTCAGAGTATGCGCCGGGGACACAGCCGCTGCCCGCCTTTTTTCCTGCACGTAACCGCATCATCAGCGGACTCTCGGAGGGGATACTGGTGGTTGAGGCGGCACAGCGCAGCGGCTCTCTCATTACGGCGGAGATGGCACTCAGCGAAGGACGAGAGGTCTATGCTATTCCCGGAAGTATCTACTCTCCGCAGAGCGGCGGCTGCCATAACCTCATTCGTGCGGGCGCGCATCTTGTTGCATCGCCGCAGGAGATTCTCGAGGAGATGCACCTCGCCGTTCCGCCGCATCGTGCAGCCCGCACCCGATTGACTCCGGAAGAAGCCCGTATCTATCAGGTACTGTCCTTTGACCACGCACTCACCATGGACGAGATCGTGGACAGTCTCCCTGATGCCGTTACCCAAAGCATTCCATTGCTTCTGCTCCAAATGCAGCTGAAGGGAATCATTACAGAGAACGATATGCATGCTTATCGGCGTGCTGAAAGGAACTGACAGATTGGCAACGCTGACATCTGCTCGCAAAGAAAAAGCGGACACCGCAAAAGACGTAAAAAAAACCAAAACACCTGGAAGGAAATCATCTGCAAAAATACTTGTTATCGTGGAATCTCCCGCAAAGGCAAAGACTATTGAACGACATCTCGGAAAGAACTATATCGTTAGAGCATCTATGGGACATCTGCGCGATTTGCCGAAGAGCCAGTTCGGCATTGACGTGGAACATGAGTTTGAACCCAAATATATTAATGTGCGCGGCAAGGGGGACCTGATTCGTTCCCTGAAAAAAGAAGCCAAGAATGCGAATAAGATTTATCTTGCAAGTGATCCCGACCGTGAGGGAGAGGCGATTGCGTGGCATCTCGCATATATCCTCGGCGTGAATCCGAAAGAAGACTGTCGGATCGTATTTCACGAGATAACCAAACCCGCCATCGAGGATGCCGTACAGCATCCTCGTCCCATTCGTATGGAGCAGGTGGATGCGCAGCAGGCGCGTCGGATGCTCGACCGCATTGTCGGGTATAAACTCTCTCCCCTTCTCTGGCGTAAGGTACGCAAGGGACTCTCTGCCGGACGCGTACAGTCTGTTACGGTGCGGTTGATCTGTGAACGTGAGCGCGAGATTGAGGCATTCAACTCCGAGGAATACTGGACAGTGGATGCCAAGCTCAAAAAAGGAAAGAACACCTTTACGGCAGAGGTCACCCATGCGCAGGGGAAGAAACTTTCCCTGCGCAGCGAGGCGCAGACAAAAGTGCTGACCGACGATCTGGCGCGGCAGACGTTCACTGTCAAAGACGTCAAGCGCAGCGAACGGCGCAAGAAGGCAGCACCGCCGTTCACGACAAGCTCTCTCCAACAGGACGCCGCACGCAAGCTCGGCTTTACCTCCGGCCGCACGATGATGATAGCGCAGCAGCTCTATGAGGGCGTAGTACTTGGCCGGCAGGGGGCTACGGGGCTCATCACCTATATGCGAACCGATTCGACTCGTATTTCAAGCATTGCCGTAGATGAGGCGCGCAGCTATCTCGGCGATATCTTCGGCAAGGAGTATATTCCTGCACGCCCCAATGTCTATACGATGGGAAAGAAGGCACAGGACGCCCATGAGGCCATCCGTCCGACGAGCATCCTGCGGACGCCTGATGATGTGGAACACTATCTGAACCGTGATCAGCTGCGTCTCTACACCCTGATATGGCAGCGCTTCGCAGCGAGCCAGATGTCGTCAGCGGTATACGATACGATTTCTGCACAGATTGCAGCGGGTGACTATCAGCTGCGCGCGCATGGCTCCAAACTCAAATTTAATGGCTATACAGCCGTCTATGTCGGTGCAGAAACAGCCAAGAAGGAAAAGGATACTCTTCTACCGGACCTGGATGCAGGAGATATGCTTGACCTCTCGGGCCTAAAGCCGGAGCAGCATTTCACAGAGCCGCCCCCACGATACAACGATGCGTCCATTGTCAAGACGCTTGAGGAAATGAGCATTGGCCGGCCAAGTACTTATGCTCCCATCATTGAGACCATACAGAAACGCGGCTATGTGGAGCGCCGCGAAAAGCAGTTCCGGCCGACAGAGCTGGGCTTCATCGTGACGGATATGCTTGAGGAATATTTCAAGGACATCGTGGATGCAAAGTTCACTGCTACGTTGGAGGGGGAACTGGACGAAGTTGCTGACGGCGTGCTTGACAAGAATGATCTGCTCAGAAAATTCTATGTGCCGTTTGAGGAAACGCTCAAAAAAGCAGAAGATGTTATCGGTGCAGTGGATATTCCAGATGAGGTTACGGACATTCCCTGCGATAAGTGCGGCCGCATGATGGTCGTCAAGCAAGGTCGTTTCGGCAAATTCCTTGCCTGCCCTGGATTTCCGGACTGCCGCAATGCCAAGCCGCTTCTGCGTGATACTGGCGTTGCTTGCCCCAAGTGCGGCGGGAAAATCGTCGAACGCAAGAGCCGCCGCGGACGTGCTTTCTTCGGATGCGACCGCTATCCAGACTGCGACTATACGACATGGGACGAACCGCAGCAGGAAACATGCAAAGTCTGCGGCGCATTCATGCAGAAACATCGTTATCGAACAGGCCGCAGCATTCTCTATTGCAGCAGCGAGACATGTCCCTCACGCATCGGCAGTCCCATAGAAAAAGAACTTGCTCGCCAGAAGGATCGTGCACAGGCAAAGGCAGACGGTGCAGAGGGAACATCGCGCCCTGCACCGAAAAAGACCGTCCGGCGCAAGGGGACACGCACATGAAGAAAATCATCGTTGTTGGCGCCGGTCTTGCCGGCAGTGAAGCGGCATGGCAGGCGGCTGCCTGCGGTGCATCGGTAGACCTCTTTGAGATGCGCCCCGTGCGGAGATCCCCCGCGCACACAACGGGTGATTTTGCCGAGCTGGTCTGCAGTAACTCTCTGCGCGGTGCGGGACTCGAAAATGCCGTTGGTGTGCTCAAAGAGGAGATGCGGCGGCTCGGTTCGCTCATCATGGAGGCGGCAGATGCCACCGCCGTTCCAGCGGGCGGTGCGCTTGCCGTGGATCGTGTGCGGTTCAGCCGCTATATCACGGAGCGTATTGCAGCGCACACCGCTATTACAGTACATCATGAGGAGATCACAGAGATTCCGTCCACGGAGGAAAGCGTCGTCATCATCGCCTCCGGGCCGTTGACTGACGGCGCTCTTTCTGCTGCCATACAAACTGTGCTGGGAGATGACGGGCTGTATTTCTATGATGCCGCCGCCCCGCTGGTGAGTGCTCAGAGCATTGATTTGACGGCCGCCTATCGTGCGTCGCGCTACGGGAAGGGGACACCTGCCTACATCAACTGCCCGATGGATGAAGTGCAGTATGATGCCTTCTGGGAAGCACTTGTCCATGCGGAGAAGGCAGAAGTCCATGACTTTGAAAAGGAAATATTCTTCGAGGGATGCATGCCTGTCGAGGTCATGGCGGCGCGCGGCAAAGATACGCTTCTCTATGGACCGCTTAAACCCATTGGACTCGAGCATCCCGTGACGGGGATACGTCCGCATGCCGTCGTCCAGCTGCGGCAGGACAACGAAGAGGGGACGATTTACAACATTGTCGGTTTCCAGACGCGGTTGAAATGGCCGGAGCAGAGGCGCGTCTTCCAGATGATCCCAGGACTGACACAGGCAGAGTTCCTACGGTACGGTGTCATGCATAGGAATACCTTTCTCAATGCTCCGCGCCACCTGCGTCCGACCTTCCAGTACAAAGGGGATGACCGCCTCTTCTTTGCGGGGCAGATGACCGGCGTCGAGGGGTATGTCGAGTCTGCTGCATCAGGACTCACTGCCGGGATGAATGCAGCGCGAATTGCTGCAGGAGACGCCCCTGTCGTATTCCCGCGGGCAACCTGCCACGGCGCATTGGCACATTACATCACATCCTGCGATGCGGCACATTTTCAGCCTATGAACATCAACTTTGGACTGCTGCCTCCGTTGTCCGACCTACCGCGGCGTATGCGTAAGCCGCAGAGAAAGCTGCTGCGCGCAGAACGCGCACTGGAGACGCTTGCAGATTTCCAAGCAGAACACCGGAAGGGAGCGGGCATAATATGACATTCCACGCAACCACTATTGTCGCAGTCAAAAAGGGGGATAAGGTTGCCATTGCGGGCGACGGGCAGGTCACCTTCGGCGAGCGCGCCATTATGAAGGCGACGGCACGCAAGGTACGCCGTCTCTATCATGGAAAAATTCTTGCAGGATTTGCGGGCTCTGTGGCAGACGCATTTACCTTGTTTGAAAAATTTGAAGGAAAACTCGAGTCCTATGGCGGTAATCTCCAACGTGCTGCTGTTGCACTGGCCAAGGAATGGCGCACGGACAAGGTACTGCGCAAACTGGAGGCATTGCTCCTCGTTGCTGACCGCAGCAGCATCCTTATGATCTCGGGCAACGGTGAGGTTATTGAGCCGGATGGCGACTGTACAGCCATCGGATCGGGTGGATTTTTCGCTCTCGCTGCCGCGCGTGCACTTATCATACACAGCGATATGGATGCCCCCGCGATTGCACGGGAATCCATATCGCTTGCCGCTGATATCTGCGTCTACACCAATCATAACATCACCGTGGAGGTACTGGAATGATAAGTCCTATTGGAGTCAATGAACAGACACCGCGTGAGATTGTTTCTGAACTGGATAAATACATCGTTGGCCAGCACGCAGCAAAGCGTTCCGTTGCCATTGCCCTGCGCAATCGCTGGCGCAGCCGTCAACTGGACGATGAGATGCGTGAAGATATCATTCCGAAGAATATCCTGATGATTGGTTCGACCGGTGTCGGCAAGACCGAAATTGCACGCCGTCTTGCACGCCTCGTCCGTGCACCGTTCCTCAAGGTAGAGGCGACTAAGTTTACCGAGGTTGGCTATGTCGGACGCGATGTCGAGTCTATCGTGCGCGACCTTGTGGAGACTGCGGTGCGCATGGTGCGTCAGCAAAAAATTGAGGAGGTGCAGGAAAAAGCAAAGGAGAACGCTGAGGAGCGCCTTCTTGATGTCTTTGTCCAGCCGCCGAAGAAAACCGCCAATCCGCTTGGCAGCCTGTTCTCCTCTGCACAAGAGGAGGAAAAGCAGGACCGGGAAGAGCCTCCGAAATATCAAGCAGGTCGTGAATGGGTACGCAAGCGTCTGCACAGGGGAGAACTCGAGGACGACATCATCGAAATTGAGATCGAGGAAAATGCACGCCCGATGGACGGTATGTTTGCCGGTTCCTCGTTTGAAAGCATGAGCGACAATCTCCAATCAATGATCGGTAAACTCATGCCGAAGAATCACCGTAAGCGGAAAGTAACTGTTGCTCAGGCACGCAAACTGCTTGCCGTCGAGGAGGCAGACAAACTCATCGATATGGATGCCGTCGCTGAAGAAGCAGTGCGCGCCGCAGAGTACAGCGGTATCGTTTTTCTGGATGAGATTGATAAGGTTGCGGTAAGTGGTGGACGCAGCACGGGGGCGGATGTTTCTCGCGAGGGGGTACAGCGCGATATCCTGCCGATTGTCGAGGGCTCGACTGTGGTGACAAAGTACGGTCCTGTCAAAACAGATCATATTCTCTTTATCGCAGCTGGCGCATTCCATATCGCAAAGCCGTCGGATCTCATTCCAGAGCTGCAGGGGCGTTTTCCCATCCGTGTGGAGCTGCAGTCTCTTGTCAAGGAGGATTTTAAGAGAATCCTCACTGAACCGAAGAATGCCCTGATCAAACAGTATGCCGCCCTCCTCCATACTGAGGGCATCTCACTGAAGTTCAGCGAGGATGCCATTGAGCGTTTGGCGGAGATGGCAGAAACGGTCAATGAGCAGACAGAGGACATTGGTGCACGTCGTCTCTATACGCTGCTTGAGAAATTGCTCGAGAATCTTTCCTTCGACGCACCTGATCTTGCAGATAAGGAGATTGTCATCGATACTGCGTATGTGGATCGCAGCCTCGCAGATATTGCAGGCGACCAGGATGTTTCGCGGTTCATTCTGTAAGCATATGTGAAAAACGGTTTGGATAACACGAACGTTATCCAAACCGTTTTTTCTATTGCCTTCATTTCTTTTTTATGCGATAATCCATGATGAGAGAATATGCGCATGGGAGGTGGATGCCACGATGGATGAGCAGGACGGACTCTTTGCACATACCGCATACCAACCGCTGCCAGAGCGTGTTCGCCCGCGCTCGCTGGACGAGTTTGTCGGGCAGGAGCATCTGCTGGGCAAGGGAAAAGTGCTGCGTCGGCTCATCGAGAGTGATCATATCACCTCCATGATCTTTTGGGGGCCGCCCGGCGTCGGCAAAACGACGCTTGCCCAGATCATCGCCGCGCAAACGAAGGCAAAATTCATCACATTCTCTGCTGTGACGAGTGGGATAAAAGATATCCGCACCGTCATGCAGGAGGCAGAACGGCGCCGTGTCTGCGGCGAACGCATCATTGTATTTGTGGATGAGATTCACCGCTTTAACAAGGCACAGCAGGATGCCTTTCTCCCGTTTGTCGAGAAAGGCAGCATCGTTCTCATCGGAGCAACAACAGAGAACCCTTCTTTTGAGATCAATAGCGCTCTCTTATCACGCTGCCGCGTCTTTGTCCTCCATGGACTGACGACAGCAGACATCAAGCGATTGCTTCAGCGTTCCCTTTCCTCAGACCGGGAACTCGGGGCACGCCGCATACATCTTTCTGATGAGGGGCTGGCGGCACTTGCAGCCTTTGCAAATGGTGACGCACGCAGCGCGCTGTCTACGCTCGAGATGCTCGTTCTAAATGCGGACGAATCTGACGGCGAGATTCATGTGACCGAGGAGCATCTGGCGCAGTGCATCACGCGGAAATCTCTGCTGTATGACAAGAGCGGGGAGGAGCATTACAATCTCATTTCTGCACTGCACAAATCCATGCGGAATTCCGACCCCGACGCGGCGGTCTACTGGCTCGCCCGGATGCTCGAGGCAGGAGAAGATCCCCTCTACATTGCGCGCCGTGTGACACGTTTTGCTGCGGAGGATGTGGGACTTGCCGACCCAAGGGCGCTTGAGATTTCCGTGGCGGCATATCAAGCATGTCACTATATCGGTGTTCCTGAGTGTAATGTCCACCTCACGGAGGCGGTAATCTATCTCTCGCTTGCACCGAAATCAAATGCCATGGAGACTGCATATCTGGCAGCTGCAGCAGATGCGCGTACAATGCTTGCGGACCCCGTTCCGTTAGTCATTCGGAATGCACCGACCAGACTCATGAAAGACCTCGACTACGGCAAGGGGTATCAATATGCACACGACGCAAGGGAACATATCACCAATATGCAGTGCATGCCGGATACGCTTGTCGGAAAGTCCTATTATCACCCAACAGATCAGGGGATGGAAGGCCGCTTTCGGGAGCGTCTTGACTGGATCAAGGAGTGGAAGAAAAATCACGCCTCACCGCAGAATCATATAAAAAAATAACTGTCAATCACTCGTAGATCAAACAATGTGTACCGCGGATCTTTTGATTCGCTCTGAGAGAAAGGAAGGAACTCCGGCGTTGGATGGGAAGCTGAAATTATACGGGTTTAACAACCTCACAAAGGCGCTGAGCTTCAATATCTATGATATCTGCTATGCGAAATCGGCGCGTGAGCAGCGGGATTATATCAAGTATATTGATGAACAGTACAACTCCGACCGCCTCACGAAAATTCTTTCGCAGGTCACTGATATGATCGGTGCGCGGATTCTCAACATCGCCAAGCAGGACTATGAGCCGCAGGGGGCAAGCGTCACCATGCTGGTGGCGGAGGAGGCAGCCGTCGTTTCCGGAAGCAAAACACCTGTGCGGACGGCGGCTGCGATGGCGCCCGAGACCATTCTGGCGCATCTTGACAAGAGTCATGTGACGGTGCATACCTACCCTGAGTACCATCCCGATACGAGTATTGCAACCTTCCGTGTGGATATTGATGTCGCCACCTGTGGAGAGATTACCCCGCTGCAGACGCTTGACTATCTCATCAGCCAGTTTGATTCTGATATCATCACGATGGACTACCGTGTACGCGGCTTCACACGTGATTTACAGGGCCGAAAGCTGTTTGTGGACAGCAAGATGACATCCATACAGGAGTTTATAAAGCAGGAGACTCTTGACGAATACGATGCCGTAGATATCAATCTCTATCAGGCAAGCCTTTTCCATACACGTATGTTGATCAAAGAGCCGCAGCTGCAGAACTATCTTTTCAATACGGATGTCGATGAGATACCGCCAAAGACCCGCCTTCTCATCAGTACAAGTCTGCGTCGCGAGATGATTGAAATCTTCAGTGGAAAAAATGTCTACTAGGAGATGATCCGATGCCTATGTTCAAAAAATCTCTTATTGTCCTCTTCATCCTCGTTCTTGCAGCAGCAGGCGGTACGATGTATGGATACTATTCTAATGAGGATACCATACCTCTTGATGCAGGAACGGAATTACAGACAGAGACACTGCGCACGGTCACGGTCTATGTGACGGGTGAGGTGAAAAAACCAGGCCTTGTGACACTGACAGAGGGGCAGCGGGTTGCCGATGCGGTGAATGCTGCAGGCGGGGTCATTGAGACGGCTGACATCGACCACATTAACATGGCCGCGTTTCTGGAGGATGGTGCGCAGATTCGTGTGCCGCTGCGAAGAGACAGTGCAGATAGCCGGCCTGCATCGGCGCGAGCGGGCAAAAATGAACAGGGGCGCATCAATCTAAATACCGCCAGCGAGAAGGAACTGCAGGAGCTCCCCGGTATCGGTCCCGCCATGTCGGCGCGTATTGTGGAATACCGAGAGACGAACGGAGACTTTCAGCAGCTTGAGGACATTAAGAAAGTACGAGGAATCGGACCTGCCAAATTTGAGAAACTGAAAGACAAGGCGACGATATGAATACGGGGCAGTACCAGCTCTCCTTTCTTGCAGGGCTGCTTGCATCCTTTTGTCTAGGTATTGTAGGAAGTGCATGGCAGCATCTCTCTCTTTCTTCCCATCTGCTCTATTTTATCTTTTTTCTCACTGCCGCAGCCCTCGCTTCCGGCGTCCTGCTTCTGCGCGCTGATCCGCGAACATGGATTGCCTTTGCGGGGCTTTTTTTCATATTGGGGGCATTTCGATTTTCCGCCGTCTATGAACTACCTGCACATGATATTTCCCGCCTGTCGGGGCAGGATGCGGTCGTTGCCGGCATTCTCACAGATGCGCCCCGTGTCTCAACAGGTGCGGATGGTGTACGCCGCATCCGCTATACGGCTGAAATACAGACGGCTACCGTGGGGCGAGAGATCCATACGGTCAGTGGAAAAATCTTTATCTATATGAGATTACCGGATGATGTGCCCGTTGGTCAGATTGGTGACAAAATCAAAGCTGCAGGGAAGCTGCGTCGTCCACACGGATATCAGAACCCTGGACAGATTGATACGGCATTTCTCATGCGGACACAGGGCGTGACGGCAACACTGTCTGTGCGGGAGGGAGCGGCCGATATTGCATCAGAGGAGAGTCCTACTATTATCCAGAAGGCGTTCCGCTATGCGGAAGCGATACGCTCGCACTATCTGAATCGAATGGATGCAGTGATGCCGCATACGGATGCAGCGGCTATCTTTGCAATGCTCTTCGGTGGATATGAGGGGATACGGCCGGAGCTGCTCGAGGCATTTACGACAACGGGAATTGTACATATTCTTTCAGTTTCCGGCTCTCATATCACGCTGCTCGCTGCCGTCACGGCATGGATTGCCCTCTGCCTGCGTCTGCCGCGCTGGGGGACTGCTGCCATGGTTATCTGTACCATCACGGCCTATGTGATTCTTGCGGGACTTGTCCCTCCTGCTGTCCGCTCCGGCATCATGGGAGCGGTTGCCTTTCTCGGCATCATACTCGGCCGTGAGCGTGACGCGCAGCATCTTTTGCTCCTGACAGGGCTGATTATGCTGCTGATATCACCACTACTTTTCTTTCATATTAGTTTTCAGCTGTCCTTTCTGGCAACGGCGGGACTGCTTTTCCTTTCACCCGTGCTGCATGAACGGATGGCGCGGCTGCCGCGAATGCTGGCGGGGAGTCTTTCCATTACAATCGGTGCACAGCTCGCGACGCTTCCCGTTTTGGCATGGTATTTCAACCAGCTTTCACTCTCTTCGCTCCTCGCAAATCTTATTGTTGTACCTGTGGTTGAGCTCATCATTATCCTTGGACTTGCCGGTGGTATTCTCGCATTTTTTTTACCAATCTTCGGCAGCATCATCTTTGCCTGTGACAGCCTGCTGCTCGGCATGGCATTTGAGCTGACGCGGGGTATCGCAGCACTGCCATTTGCCAAGATATGGCTGCCGACCATGGACATCTTTTCCATGATTTGTTACTATGCGGTTCTAGGATGGATGATTATGCCGCAGCGGTATCGGGAGACCGGAATCAACATTTGCTGCGCACAAAGGAAGCTCCTCGGGATACTGGTGTGTGTCGTACTTCTCTCCATATTTATATGGCGCGCTGTGCGTCCCGATGAGATGGCTGTTCATTTCATTGATGTTGGGCAGGGGGACTGCACACTCGTCGTCACGCCGCATGGACACGCCATGCTCTTTGATACCGGAGGGACACGCGATGCAGGCTTTGATATCGGCGGCCGTGTCGATATTCCGTATCTACTGCACAACGGTATCCGTGCGGTAGACTATATCTTTCTCACGCATGCGCACGAGGATCATGCCGCAGGAGCTGGCCCAATCCTCTCATATATGCCTGTTCGTCAGGTGTATACCGCTGCTGAAGGGACAGCAGCTTATGCGCGCAGTATGCGGCTCGGAGATGCCAATCCTCTCCTTGGAAAACTTACGCGTGCAGAAGCGGGGGAGTCATTTACGATTGATAATGTCTGTGTCGATGTCCTGTATGCACCGCCGCTCGACGAGGCGGACAATGCAACGGGCAACGAGGTCTGTAACGTCTACCGTGTGCGCTACGGGAATGCCAGTTTTCTGCTGACGGGAGACCTTGTGCGGGAACACGAGGCAAAGATGCTATCTCATCAGGGAAATCTGACGACGACCGTTGTAAAAATACCACATCACGGATCGGATACATCCAGTTCGGAGGAGTTTATCGCTGCGACGAGCCCCCTGTATGCCGTCTGCTGCGTCGGCGCAGACAATGCATTCGGCCATCCGCGTCCTGCCGTACTCAAGCGCTACGAGCAGAGGGGCGCACAGATACTCCGTACAGACCGTGACGGGGCTATTATCTTTCGGACGGATGGTACACATCTGCGTGTCAGCACCTATGCTGCAGAGAAATTTTTAGGCAACTGATTGCGATGGACTATCCTTTCCTTTATAATAAATCATGTGTCGAAGCAGTGTGAGGGAGGGGCGGCCATGATGCATATTCGCGGCGTGGTATTCGATGTTGACGATACTCTGTATGATATGGCAGAGCCCTTCTTTGGCGCATATCGAGCCATCTATGGAATGGAATACGACTTACCGATGCAGGCATTGTTTCTGCGCTTTCGCCGATACAGCGACGAAAAATTCGATGATGCACAGGTCGGTAAGATGACAATGGACGAAATGTATATCTATCGTCTCCGCATGGCGATGCAAGACTATGACATCGAGATAACGGATGATCAGGCACTGGCGTTCCAACAGCAGTATCAGTCCCGTCAGTATCAGATCTGTATGTCGCCAACCATGCACCGTATTCTGCAAGAGCTCCGTGCCCACGTTCCTATCGGTATTATCACGAACGGCTCATCACTGCATCAGCGCGGAAAACTGCGCTCACTTGATGTATCCCCATGGGTTGATGAGGAACATATCATCATCTCTGGAGATCATCCGTTTCGTAAACCGGATGTGCGTATCTTCCAAGAGATGGAGCACCGTCTGCATCTGCTGCCGGAGCACCTTCTCTATGTCGGGGATGCCTTTGATCTGGATATCAGAGGGGCATCTGCGGCAGGATGGCACAGCATCTGGTTCAATCACCGCAAACGTTCTGTACCACAAACGACGGTTATTGCTCCCGATGCAGAGGTACATACAGAGAAGGAACTTGCGAATCTTCTCATCAAAGCGGTAAAAAGTGCTTGATTTTTCCGTAAAAAGTTGATAAAATATATATCGTTGTCGGGATGTGGCACAGTTTGGTAGCGCGCATCGTTCGGGACGATGAGGCCGCAGGTTCGAATCCTGTCATCCCGACCATTTTTCGAAGTATAAAGACCAGCCGATGGGCGGGTCTTTTTCTGTTTCTAACCGAATGCGAGGCGTGTGCTATGAGATCTGAGGAGAAGAATTGTGCGGAGGAGCTGCTGGCGTTCATCGCAGCATCTCCTTCTCCGTATCATGCGGCAGAGAGAGGTCGCTATCAGAGAGCAGTATCCTATCGAAGCGGTGCGAAGGAAAAGATACGGGAGGGAGAGCGCTATCATTTCGCCCTATTCGGTACAGGTGCTGTGCTTGTCTCGATTGGCGAGAATCCGCGCGGCCCGCTTCATATTGCGTGCGCACATACAGATTTCCCATGTCTGCGCATCAAGCCGAATCCGATTCTAAAGGAGCATGGCTACGGTAAACTCAATGCTGAGGTCTACGGTGGAATGATCCGCAATACATGGATGGATCGACCACTCTCGCTGGCGGGTGCTGTTGCACTGCGCAGTTCTGAGCTGTTCGCGCCGGAACTCCGTCTGGTAGACATCCGCCGGCCGCTCATGATTGTACCAAATCTTGCGATTCACATGAACCGAAAGGTAAATGAGGGAATAGAGCTAAAGCCGCAGAAGGATCTTTTGCCGCTTCTTTTCCAATCTGGCAGCGATGGGGATGATGTGCAGAAGCTGCAGTACCTGCTTGCAGATGAGCTCGGTGTGCAGACAGCGGATATTCTCTCTTATGATCTAAATGCCTATCCCTATGAACATGGCTGTCTCCTTGGGCTGGACGAGGAGTTTCTCTCTGCCGCACGTCTCGATAATCTCTCCTCCGTAAAGGCTTGTACTGATGCATTGGATCTGTGGGCAGGAACGGATGGCATCCGCGTGACGGCACTATTTGACAATGAAGAGGTCGGTAGTCGGACGAAGCAGGGCGCTGGTTCTGCCGTACTTGCTATGCTCCTTGAGCGCATCTATGCGGCACTCGGGATACCGCGTGAGGAATATCTAAAATATGTGATGGATGGTTTTTGTCTGTCCGTAGATGTTGCACATGCCCTTCACCCGAATGCTCCGGAGAAGGCTGACCCAACGAATCAGCCTGTACTCGGCGGCGGTGTCGTTCTCAAAGTAGCATCCAATCAGTCCTACGCCGGCGACGCTGCGGCATTTGCGGCCATCGCTGCACTCTGCGAACGCGAACGGATTCCGTATCAGGTATTCACCAATCACTCGGATGCGCAGGGCGGCGCAACCCTCGGTTCGATTCTCTCCTCCCATCTGCCTATGAGAACGATGGATATCGGTGTGCCGATTCTTGGTATGCACTCCGCGCGGGAGACCATGGGAACAGCCGATCAGCTGGCGTTGACAAAACTCATTGCCGCTTTTTTCTCCGCATGAGAAAGACATTCATAGATAGGCGTGCTATAATAGGGCACATTGGATAAGAAAGAGGGGATCTATTGCGCGCCGTAGTCACACGGGTAAACTCGGCCTCTGTCCGTATTGCGGGGGAACTGTGCGGACAGATCTGTACCGGCTATCTCATTCTGCTTGGTATTTCCCCCACAGATACAGATGAAGATGCTGCGCATCTGGCAGAGAAGATTGTGCATCTTCGCGTATTCTCCGATAAGGCGGGGAAGATGAATCATACACTTTCCGAGGCTGACGGAGATGTTCTTGTTGTCTCTCAGTTCACCCTCTTTGCCGACCTCAAAAAAAGACGGCCGGGCTTTTCAAAGGCGGCGAAAGCTGCCCATGCTGTCCCTCTGTATGAGGCATTCATGACACATTTGAGAAATTATGGCATCCGTGTTGAACATGGGGAATTTGGTGCGGATATGCAGGTGTTCTCTGTGAATGATGGTCCTGTTACCCTTATCTTTGACACAACTGAGGTATAAAATGAATACGGAACTACTGAGGAAATACGCGGCGCTTGTGATTCGTATTGGCGTGAATTTACAGGAGAATCAGCCTCTTGTCATCCATGCGCCCATTAGCTGTGCAGACTTTGTTCACGC
Source organism: uncultured Selenomonas sp. (assembly GCA_963518105.1). Taxonomy (GTDB): domain Bacteria; phylum Bacillota; class Negativicutes; order Selenomonadales; family Selenomonadaceae; genus Centipeda. Next base: position 8,022 of record CAUQID010000010.1, on the reverse strand, counting down.
ACTTGCCTCCGAAGCCTTTTCTGCGGGGGCGTATGATGTTGCGGTCAACTGGAATGACGAGATCTTTTCCCACATTCGTTTTCAACAAGCTGCGGATGAGAGACTCTCTGAGTTTCCGCTGTGGAGGAAGACGTTCTATGATGATCACACTGCACGGGATGCCGCATTTATCTCAATCGCCGCAGAGAATCCGGACCTCTTTTCCGATATTGATCCGAAAAAAATCACGGCAGCCAGTATGGCGGCGGGGAAGGCGCTGGCGGATTACCGTGCGCGTTTGATGAGCAATCAAAATGCATGGTGTGTGGTCTCTGTGCCGACAAGACCTTGGGCGCAGAAGGTCTTTCCACATCTTTCTCCTGCGGCGGCAGAGGATCAACTATGGGAAGAAATTCTGAGAGCAGTGCGCATCTCTGCGCATACCGATCCGATATCCGCATGGCAGGCACATATCGAACGCTTGCAGCACACAACTGCCTTCCTCAATGCACATGATTTTGCCGAACTATACTACCGCAGTGGCCTCGGCACGGATCTACGCATCGAACTGCCGCCAGGACATCTCTGGATGGGCGGTGCAGAGGAAACATCAACGGGATATCTATTCGCTGCAAATCTGCCAACGGAAGAGGTCTATACACTGCCATGTCGTGAGGGTGTCAACGGCACCGCGGTGGCATCAAAACCGCTGCACTACCACGGAAATCTGATTTCTGATTTTACGCTTACCTTTCGTGACGGACGTGTTGTCGACTGGACGGCAAAAAAAGGCGGGACGTATCTGCGCGAACTGCTCTTGACCGATGAGGGCGCATCCTATCTCGGTGAGGTGGCACTCGTTCCGCACAGTTCGCCGATCTCAAAGAGCGGGATTCTCTTCTACAATACACTTTTTGATGAGAATGCATCCTGTCACCTTGCCCTTGGAAAGGCATATCCAACCTGTATCCAACATGGAGAGACGATGACAGCAGAAGAGCTGCGTCAGAATGGCGTCAACCACTCTCTGGTACATGAGGATTTCATGATTGGTACGGCAGATCTCTCAGTTATCGGACGGACACGCAGCGGAAAGACCATTCCTCTCATGGAAAGCGGAGAATTTTGCTTTGAATAATGCGAGGTGAATATGTTGCAAATATATATTCCATCTAAATGGATTCTCTTTGCTGTTATCCTGCTGTCTATCTGCTGCGCATCTCCTGTATGTGCGGGAGGAAAGGTCAAAGCAGAGGATTTCTCCTATCGTCACATCACTCTGGGTGATGCTGAGGAACGCCTGCACTCCGCATGGGGGGCGCCGGATTCCGAACATATACAGACCATCTGGGGCATTCACCTCAGAACCTATACCTATGGGGATATTGCTGTCTCAGTCTCCGCTGCATCAGGACAGGTTGTGGACATCAATCTCATCGGCCAGGAGTATCGGCTGCGGAAGGATGTTCGCTACGGCACAACAGGCAGCTATTTGGTGCAGGTATACGGTAAAGTACAGCGACAGTTTCTGGATGAACACACTTGCTATGTATACGAACATCCGCAATATCCTCATCGCCATCTCATCCTCAATGTAGATTCAGAACATGGATCTCTGTTGTCGGCACGTATTACCATGCTCCCGTTGACCGATGCAGAGGCTGATGAACTGGCGCTGTCTGATGATGATTCCTTCGTCGAGCTGGATCTCTCCAGCGGTCTGATAGCCTCTAAGGAGATCGACGTATCGGCACTCCCGGAGGCAGAGCCGGTGCGCCTCGGAGGATATGAGAAATGACACATAACCTGCACATGCGCGTGCTGGGACACCGTGTGATGCGCTATGCCGGCATCGCACTCGGCTGTCTGATTGCAAGCAGTGCAATCAATCTATTCCTCGTGCCGGCGCATCTCCTTACAGGCGGTGCAACCGGTATTGCCATGATTGTATATTATCTATTCGGTTTGCCCATCGGTCTTCAGACCTTTCTCTATAACATTCCGCTGCTCTTCATGGCATGGAAGCTGATGGGGAAGGCCTATACCGTAGACATTATCATCGGTACAGCAATCTTTTCCTGCTTCCTCGATTTAACCCGTCCCCTCAATGCCTATGCTCCCGTCACAGATATGATGCTGACGACGGTTTACGGCGGGGTCTTTGCGGGACTTGGGTACGGTCTGGTCTTCCGTATGAACGGCAGCACAGGCGGATTCGATATCCTTGCAGTCATTGTACGCAAATACTATGACCTGCACATGGGCGGTGTACTCTTCTCTCTCAACTGCCTGATTATGCTGATTGCAGCATTCCTGTTCGGAATGGCGCCTGCTATGTTCACGCTGATCTATATGTTCATCAATGCGACGGTAATGGATAAGATTGTTGCGGGGTTCAACCATCGGAAAGCTGTACTGATAGTTTCTGACAGATATCGGGAGATTGCCGAAAATATTATCGATGAAATGCATCGTGGTGTCACGTTTTTACACGGGCAAGGAGCGTACACGCGCCGTGAGCGCAACGTCGTCTTCGTCGCGGTCGGTACAACACAGGTCGGAAAGCTGAAATTTATCGTTCATAACGTCGATCCCCACGCATTCGTTATTATCATGTCGGCGAATGAGGTCATGGGACGAGGTTTCGGGCGCATCAATCAAAATGATGCGTCATCCTCCGATGACGTATTCGAGGACGAGCATGAAAGAAAGTGATTTTATGATAGAAGTAATCTATCTGCTGAACAGCGGATTCCTCCTGCGTACAGGAAATATCGTACTGGTTTTTGATGCATTCGACGATCCCGCAGGTGTCCTCCCGAAATTTATTGCAGAAGAGTGCTATGAGCGCCTCTATTTTCTGGCATCACATGCACATTTCGATCATTTTAGCCCGATGATTGCGGCATACGCCCCAGAAACCACACGATATATTCTGAGTGATGATATCCGTCAGCATTCAGGAGCTGCACAGATGCCGCCAAACAAAACGAGTTGGATCGGGATATATGATCGGTGGCAGGATGACCGTATCACAGTCACATCCTTCTCTTCGACGGACGAGGGGACATCCTTTCTGGTAGAGACAGACGGGCGACGAATTTTTCACGCCGGCGACTTCAACTGGTGGGATTGGACGGGTGATACAGAGCGGAATAGAAAACTTGCTGAGAACGGTTTTCGCAAACAGATGAAGCAGATTGCAGGACAGACCTTTGATCTTGCATTTTTCCCCGTGGACGGCAGGTTAGAGACCTCAATGGAGCGCGGTGTTCGTGTATTCTGCGCGGAGACCGACACGAAGGCGCTTGTCAGTATGCACTCTGTCGGCTATCCTGCATGGCAACCGTCCGTAGGATTCTTCAATGAAGGACAGGAGATTCCCGTCTGGTCGCCGCGTATTGCGGGTGAACGGTATTCTTTTTGAAATTTGTATTGAAATATGGGAGGGCTTTCGGTAGAATGGGGAAGAAATTTTATATCCCTGTGCTTTGTATCCTCGCTTGTGTGATGGCGATCTTTTTTGTGGCGCACAGCGGGAGCGCAGGAATGTCATTCAATATGTTGTTGGATCAGAACAAAGGAGAGAACAGAGCTGTGTCAAACCGTATTGCAGTATTTACGACAAATAAAGGGACGTTTGAAATCGAGCTGTTTGAGGATAAAGCCCCGATCACGACGAAGAATTTCATCGACCTCACAGAAAAGGGGTTCTACGACGGTCTCATCTTCCACCGCGTTATTGACGGCTTCATGATTCAGGGCGGCGATCCAAACGGAACCGGCACAGGCGGTCCTGGCTACACCATCCCGGATGAATTCGACCCTGCCCTGAAACATGACAGCGAGGGCATCCTATCGATGGCAAATGCAGGTCCGAATACAGGCGGAAGTCAGTTCTTTATCACACTTGCTGCAACACCATGGCTTGACAACCATCATGCGGTGTTCGGCAAGGTTATCAAGGGAATGGATGTCGTGCACGATATTGGTCATACAAAGACCGGTTTTAGCGACCGCCCTGTCCACGATGTCGTGATTGAGAAAATTACCATAAAAGATGCTGAATGAACTACGCATATCTTTTGCTGTGTGCGGATGGAAGCCTCTATGCGGGCTGGACCAACGACCTGCGACGGCGCCTGCAGGCGCACAATGAAGGAGCTGGAGCAAAGTACACACGCGGACGTCGGCCTGTTCGTCTCGCCTATGCAGAATCATTCGAGACTAAGGAAGAGGCTCTAAAAAGAGAGTGTCAATTTAAGAAGATGCGACGCAGCCAGCGGCTTGCCCTCATCCATGAAGGGACGGCATCGGAGGAAACAACTGCGTTGGTGCAGGATATCAACGGGAAAGAAATGCAATAAAGGAGATTGTTTCATGACAGAGAAGAAGGTCATGCTGACCGAGGATGGCTACAACAAACTGGTTGAGAAACTCAACTATCTCAAAAGCGTGCGCCGCATTGAGGTTGCCGAGCGTCTGAAGGCCGCCATTGCACTCGGCGACCTCTCCGAAAACTCCGAATACGATGATGCAAAGAATGAGCAGGCTTTTCTCGAGGGAGAGATTCAGGAACTCGAGATCAAGATCAGAAACTCCGACATCATCAAGGCGGGCGATGGTAAGACTGTCACGATGGGCAGCAAGGTAACGGTGAAAGATCTGGAATTCGATGAGGTAGAAACATTCTTAATAGTCGGTTCAACAGAGGCAGATCCTGATGAGGGCAAAATTTCTAACGAGTCACCGCTCGGGATGGAATTGCTTGGGCAGCCGATTGGTCAGATCGTACATGTCAGTGCACCGGCAGGTATCATACAGTATGAGATTATGGACATTAAGAAGTGAGAGGAGTATCTATGGCTGAAGCACATGAAGCGCAGTCTGCTGCGTCGGAACAGGATCTCCACGAGCTGATGCGTGTCCGTCGCGAAAAAATGGATGCATTTCGCGCTATGGGCATTGCTCCCTTCGGACATCGATTCGAGGTCACAGACTATGCGGCGGATCTGCAGGAGAAGTATGCATACCTTGCAGAGGATGAGGAGGGTGGCGAGGTTCGGATTGCCGGACGTCTCATGGCAATCCGCGGACATGGCAAGGCCTCATTTTCTACACTGAATGATCGTACAGGCAATATACAGGTATATTTTAAACTTGATGTGCTTGGAGAGCAGAAATATAAAGAGGAGTTCAAGCGTCTCGACCTCGGCGATATTATCGGCATCCGTGGTATCGTGTTCAAGACGCGGCGCGGCGAGGTCACCGTTCGCATTGAGGATTTCGACCTGCTGTCAAAGTCTCTGCGTCCGCTACCGGAGAAATTTCATGGACTGAAGGACGTAGATACACGCTATCGTCAGCGCTATCTGGATCTTATGGTTAACCATGAGGTGCGCGACACATTTCGTAAGCGGACGAAGATCATTCAGTCCATTCGCCGCTATCTTGACGAGCGTGATTTCCTCGAGGTCGAGACGCCTGTTCTCTCCACTATTGCCGGTGGGGCTGCAGCACGCCCTTTTATCACACACCATAATGCACTGGATATCGATCTTTATCTGCGCATCGCCACGGAGCTCAGTCTGAAGCGTCTCATCGTCGGCGGTCTGGATCGCGTCTATGAGATGGGCCGCATCTTCCGCAACGAGGGCATGGATGTCCGGCATAACCCTGAGTTCACCTCTATCGAGATCTACCAGGCGTTTGCAGATCATCGTGATCTCATGGCGATTACCGAGGGCATCATCCGTCAGGCAGCCGAGGACGTGCTCGGTACGTTGCAAATTACCTATCAGGGTGTTGACATCGATTTGAACGACGTACGAACGATTAGTATGAACGATGCGGTGCGCGAGGCGACAGGTAAGGACTTCCTCTCTTGTCAGACAGTCGATGAGGCACGCGCCATGGCGTGTGATATCGGGGTTCCATTTGAGGAACGACATGGGATCGGCGGGATTCTCAATGCCGCATTCGAAGAAAAGGTAGAGGAATCTCTGATACAGCCGACCTTTATCACGGGGCATCCGACGGAGATCTCACCGCTCGCAAAACGCAATCCAGATGATCCGCGCATCACAGACAGATTTGAGTTCTTCATTTACGGTCGGGAGCTTGCCAACGGTTTTTCCGAACTAAACGATCCGATTGATCAGGAGCAGCGTTTTCTTGAGCAGCTTCAGCAGCGGGCAGCGGGAGATGCGGAGGCACACGTCATGGATCGCGACTTTGTTACTGCACTTGAGTACGGACTCCCACCGACAGGAGGACTTGGCATTGGCGTCGATCGCCTTGTCATGCTCCTCACGGACAGCGCATCTATCCGCGATGTGCTTCTCTTCCCAACGATGAAACCATTGGCGGAATAATTGCATAAAAATTCCTTGACAAGACATTGTATTATCGCATATACTTGTCAAGGTTCTTGGGTAGGTGGCCGAGTGGTTAAAGGCAACAGACTGTAAATCTGTCATCTTCGGATTACGATGGTTCGAATCCATCCCTGCCCACCACTGGCGGCATAGCTCAGTTGGCTAGAGCATGCGGTTCATACCCGCAGTGTCCGGAGTTCAAATCTCTGTGCCGCCACCATGTTGATATGAAGAAGACGCAGCTTGTGTTGGAAGCAGGCCGCGTCTTTTTTGTGTATTCTATTTCTTCTGTAAAATACGTATATATTGAGGGAATTATTTCCTGTACACCCGTGTATGAGGCGGCAAAACTTAGATTGATTTTCCAGAATGAGGATGCTATACTATCCCCGTAGTTAGGAGCTGTTGAGATACTCTGTTCCATATCGTGTCGCTTATTGCCAGGAATGGGTGGCAGGAGGGTTTGTAAGGAGGAAACACTTATGAAGATAACAGTTGTTGGTGCGGGCAACGTAGGTGCTACGGTAGCGAATGTCATTGCCCTCAAGAAGTTTGCAAGCGAAGTTGTCCTCATTGATATCAAGGAGGGCGTTTCCGAGGGAAAGGCGATGGACATGATGCAGTCTGCACATGCCCTTGGCTATGATACGACAGTGCGTGGTGTTACGAATGACTACACTGCTACGGCCAACTCCGATGTTGTTGTCGTCACATCGGGGCTTCCGCGTAAGCCGGGCATGACGCGCGAGGAGTTGGTCGGGGTCAATGCAAAGATTGTCAAGAGCGTTGTAGAACAGGCACTCAAGTATTCTCCAAACGCGATTTTCATCATCATCTCCAACCCGATGGATGCCATGACTTATCTGACGCTGAAAGCGACGGGGCTGCCGCGCAACCGTGTCATCGGCATGGGCGGAATGCTCGACAGCAGCCGTTTCCGTTACTATCTTTCCGAGGCACTCAACAAGGCGGGACATCCTGCAACACCGACTGATGTGGACGGCATGGTCATCGGCGGACACAACGACAAGACAATGGTGCCGCTCATCAGTATCGCGACGCTGCGCGGTATTCCCGTAACTCAGCTGCTCCCGAAGGAGATTCTGGATGATGTAGTCCAGAAGACGAAGGTCGGCGGTGCGACGCTGACGGGGCTTCTTGGGACATCTGCATGGTATGCACCGGGCGCATCTGCGGCAGCGCTCGTAGAAGCAATTGCACTGGATGCTAAGAAGATCATTCCTTGCTGTGTCTATCTCGATGGGGAATACGGCGAGAAGGAGCTCTGTGTCGGCGTTCCCATAGTGCTTGGCAAGGAGGGATTTGAAAAGGTCGTCAATGTCAAACTTGAGGGCGAGGAAAAGGCAAAGTTCGACGAAAGTGTTCAGGCTGCGCGTGAGGTCAACGGACAACTCGGAGATGCATTGATGTAATTCCTCAAACTGTATGACAGAAGGTCTTTGCTGCGGGCAGAGGCCTTTTTCAATACGGATCTGGAGTTTTTTCGATCCAATGTATGTGTATAATATTATCGCTTGACATACTGCATCTATTTCCACTATAATAATTATGCGTTTATAACGCGATACGACTCACTAGCTCAACTGGCAGAGCAACTGACTCTTAATCAGTAGGTTCACGGTTCGATTCCGTGGTGGGTCACCAT
>CAUQID010000009.1:0-93434 GCA_963518105.1 uncultured Selenomonas sp. | reverse complement strand
TCCTTCATGTCCTGCACGTTGACGTGTGCGTCCACGACGATGATCATCTTCACGTTCATCATCTGCCCCATGCCCCAGAGTGCGTGCATGACCTTGCGCGCGTGCATCGGGAACTGCTTCTTGATCGAGACGACAATGCAGTCATGGAACACGCCCTCGAGCGGCATGTTCACGTCGACAACCTCGGGCAGCATCTGCTTGAGGAGCGGGAGGAAGATGCGCTCCGTTGCCTTCGCGAGGAAGCAGTCCTCCATGGGCGGCTTGCCGACGACCGTCGCAGCATAGATCGGATCCCTGCGGTGCGTGATCGCCGTGATGTGAAAGACCGGGTAGTTGTCTGCAAGCGAATAGTACCCCGTGTGATCGCCGAACGGTCCCTCGCGGCGCATCTCATTCGTATCGACATAGCCCTCGAGGATGATCTCTGCCGTCGCCGGCACTTCGAGATCAACGGTGATGCACTTCACCAGCTCAACCGATTTATGACGCAGGAAACCTGCGAAGACCATCTCGTCGATGTCGCGCGGCAGCGGCGCCGTCGCCGCATAGGTGACAACGGGGTCCGTGCCGATGGCGACAGCCGCCTCAATACGCTGACCGCCCGCCGCCTTCATATCGCGGAAGTTCTCCGCTCCGTTCTTGTGAATGTGCCAGTGCATCCCCGTCGTACGGCTGTCGTACTTCTGCAGGCGGTACATCCCAACATTGCGCTTGCCCGTCGCGGGATTCTTCGTAAAGACAAGCGGCAGCGTCACAAACGGACCGCCGTCGTCCGGCCAGCACTTTAGAATGGGAATCTCGTCGAGATTCGGGTTCTCCGTCTCGATGACCTCCTGGCAGGGCGCATTTTTCACATATTTCGGGAAATTGATCGCCTTGCGCGCCATCGGGATGAGCGTCATGAGGTTCATCTTATTCTGGAGGGAGATATGCGGGATCTTGAGGATCTCCGTCAGCTCATCCGCCACATCGTCGAGCTTCTGGGCCTCGAAGGCGAGCGCCATACGCTCATAGCTGCCGAATGCATTCATGAGCACAGGCATCTTCGAACCTTTGACATTCTCAAAGAGGAGGGCAACGTTCTCCGCCCCCTCACGCTTAGAGATGCGGTCGGTAATCTCGGTGATCTCGAGCTCCGGATCGACCTCCGCCGTGATGCGCCGAAGAAGTCCGCGCCCCTCGAGTGCTGCGATGTACTCGCGCAGATCCTTATATGCCAAGAGAATCCCTCCTAATCTACTTTCTCAAGATATACCGCACGATCAGATATCCAACGCCGTAGAGCAGGATCATCGGCAGTGCGATCATCGACTGCGTAAAGACATCCGGCGTCGGCGAGATGACAGCAGCGATGACGAACGAAAGGAAGATAACGATGCGGGCATATTTCCGCAGGAATGCGGACGAGATGAAACCCAGCTTGCCGAGGATCGTGATGATGAGCGGCAGCTCGAAAACGAAGCCGAACGGCAGTACGAACATAATGACGAACTCGAAGTAGCGGTTCACGGAGAACAGCGCCTCCAACTCGTCGTTGCCGAACCCCTTGAAGAACATGATCGCCGCGGGGAACACGAGGAAGAACGAGAATGCCAGCCCGATGAAGAAAAGGAGGACCGAGACCGGTACGACAATGCCGAGCACAACACGCTCCGTGCGCGTAAGGGCGGGCAAGAAGAAGCGCCATACATGGTAGAAGATCACAGGCAGCGCGAGAAGAAAGCCCACGACCACAGCGACCTTGATGTAGGTAAAGAACGCCTCGGCGGGCTGCATATAGTAGAGTTTTCCGACCGGAACGGTCAGATAATGCATGATATCTTCGATGAAATAGTAACCGACAGCAGATCCTGCCGTCACGGCAAGAAGGCATTTGATGAGCCGCGCACGCAGCTCCGTCAGATGCGCAACGAGCGACATGCTGCCGTCATCATCCTCCGCTGTATCCGCCTGTGCCTCGTCGGGTGCGGGTGGGATGGACTCCACAGGGACGGGTACGGGCTGCTCCCCGCCGTCCATTCCCTGCGGAGTCTCCCCTGCGCAGGGTCTCGATTCCTCCGTCATGGGTCAGCTCTTTGCCTCGGATTTCTCGTTCTCCGGCAGACGCTTTGCCTCGTCCGTGACGTTGATCTCAGCACGGGGATTCTCCGGCTCGTTGTTGGCCGACTTAAACTCTTTGATGCTCTTACCGAGGGCCTTGCCGATGTCAGGCAGACGCCCAGGACCGAAGATGACAAGGCCAATAATGAGAATGAGTACCAGTTCCGGCACACCCAGTCCAAACATAAGAACCTCCTAAAATAACGGATGAACAATTCTATGGTATGCGCATCAGCACGGCGTCAACGCTGTGCTCACATCCTACACGTTACGATTGGGACGTTTGCTCCGCCGCCTTCTCCTGCTGTGCAGCATGTGCGGCGACTGCTGCGGCAGCCGTCTCTGCTGTTGGAGATGCGTGGGGCTGCTCTGCCTGTACGGCAGGCGGCTGCTCCGTCTGTGCCGGCTGTTGTGCTGGCTGCGGGGGCGCAGGCGACGCAGCGGGCGGCTCAGGCGCATTGATGGCCGCCGTCAGCGCGTTCGACGCCTTGCGGAACTCCCGGATTCCCTTGCCGAGCGTCCGCCCCATCTCCGGCAGCTTGCCGGGGCCGAATACGATCAGCCCCACCACCAGGATCAGGATCAGTTCTGGTACACCTATGCCAAACATGAATGACTCCCCCTCATGGTCATGCCAAGATCCCCAAAATACCCGTCTAGAATTCTCTGCGTCCGATGAAATCCGCCGCCATGAGACAGGTCTCGCGGATCTCCGGTGCGAGTACTGCGGGCAGTGCCTCCTGTGCACGTGCCAGATAGGCATCTGCCTGTGCCTGTGCATAGTCCAGCCCATCCGTACCGCGGACGATGGCAAGCGCGCGCGCCGTCTCCTCCTGCGTCTTCTTCGGATTGGCAATCAGCGCGGCCAGTTCCGTACGCGCCGCATCCTCCAGCACTGCGAGTGCGCGAATAGCAGGGAGCGTTACGAAGCCCTGTGCGAGATCATGCCCCGCGGGCTTTCCGATGTCCTCTGAGGTCTGCCGATAGTCCAGCAGATCGTCAGTGATCTGGAACGCCATGCCGATGGCGTTCCCGTAGGCGGCAAGTCCCGCCGTATCGACAGGGTTCATGCCGCCGATGGCAGCGCCCAGTGCGCAGCAGGTCTCGAGAAAGTCTGCGGTCTTCTTACGGATGCGCTCGTAGTAGACATCCTCCGTCGGCACCTGGTACGTCGTATGATCCTGCAGGATCTCGCCTTCACTCAGCGTACAGACCAACTGTGCGAGAGCAACATAGACAGAGGCATCATAGCCGGCCTCGGCAACAAGTTTGAAGGCGCGCGCGAAAAGGTAGTCTCCGCTCAGAATCGCCGCCTGGTTGCCCCATTTCGCATTTGCCGTCTCCGCACCGCGCCGCGTATCCGCCTCGTCGATGACATCATCATGGACGAGGGAGGCCGTGTGAATCAGCTCGAGCGCCACAGCGACCGGCATTGCGCGTGCGCGGTCGAACGCACCGCCGGCGTGTGCTGCCAGCAGGAAGAGCGCAGGACGCAGACGCTTCCCGCCGGATGAGACAAGATGCACCCCGATATCCGTGATGAGCGGGATCTCCGAGACCACAGCCGCCGCAAGTGCCGGCTCAAACGCCTCCAAATCCGCCTGTATGACATCAAACATATCGCTTTTCAACGTTCTACCACCTACATCCGGCCCGCCGCGCGCGCCGCTCTCCCCGTTATCAAAAGAATGCCCGCAGGACATAAATCTCCACACATTTTAACATATTGCGCCTAGACCGTCAAAATTATTTCTGCTGCAGGATCAGCGCACTGCCGACTGCGCGTTCCGCTCCATCTGAGGGGATATTCACCACCGCACCGTTGACATAGAGTGCGGACGAGCCGCCGCCGTCGAGATTGACGGCATCGCGCACACCAAATTTTACGAGCAGCTGTGCGAACTCCGCAAGCGTCAGGCCGTGACTGTGCGTCTGCCGTCCATCGACCACCGCAAAGACAATCTTCCCGCTCTTCGTCACGCCGACGGCACTGCGCGGTGCACGGCCGTAGCGGATATCACCGGGGAACTGTTCCTCGCCCGCGGTCACATGGACAGCACCATCCGCCACGAGCCGCGGTCCTGCCCCAACAATCTGTACGGCGCGATCCCACACACCGCCCGTGTGCTGCACGAGCGCAACCGGATCGCCCACGCGTGTCCCCGCTGCGGAAAAGGCATCCATCGATGTGCCATGCACCGAGACGACATAGCCGTCGGAGGGGATGACCGAGTCATTCGTATTGATCTCGACAACGCGTCCCCCCCGCACAACATACTCCAGCCCGTAGGGATTCGTCTGCGTCGATCTGCCGTAGGCGCGGTTATAGATGACGAGACCATTCTCGCCGCGCTCCGTATTGACCCCCGAGACGGGCAGCATCACCTGGTCGATCTTCACCGTTCCGCTGTATGAGACCGTACCGAACACGAACGTGCCGTCCGGCATCACGCCGAACGCACTGCGGTCATAGTAGGTCGTACCGACAATCGAGCCGTCAATCTTCGTCACGCCGAGAATCTCGCCGCTCGGTGCGAAGTAAGAGGCGTTCACAGCAGCGGCTGCATTCGTATCGCGAGCGATGCCGCTCACCGTCTGCCGTCCGGGAATGATGCCGCGTGCAAGTGCGGGACGCACGGCGTACCGTGCGGGATCAGCCTCGACAAAGTACGCCGTTACCTGCCCGTCTGCATCCTCATAGATGTATGTCCGCTGCATGAGCCCCGCATCGACCTGTTCCTCGCGCAGGATAGGCAGGCGCGGTACAGGCGGCGCGTCCGCAGCCGCATCTGCCGGAAGCGGAGCAGGCGCAGACGGCGGCAATACGGGCGCTGCTGCTCCTGCCGGTGCAACATCGAGAAAGACACGGAACGGATTCGTCAGATTGCCGATGGCATAGCCCATCCCTTGTGCCATTGTGACAGTAACATAGAAATGCCCGCGCCGCTTGGCATAGGAGACAGACGAGATGCGCGCCGTCCGCACTGCCGTACGCTGCAGCTGCACTGCATCCGTATCGGCAAAGTCAAAGGTCAGCTCACGTCCGTCCTCCGAGAGCGTCACATGGTAGATCGGCATCTCCGTGAAATCGAATACGATGCGGTCGCGCGCTGCACCGCTGGATGTGCGGACAGCAGTCAGGCCTGCGGCCGCTGCGGCATAGGAGGATGCCGCGAGCAGGAGCGCCGCAGCAAGCACGGCAATTTTCTTTAGAACACGCATAAATACTCCAAACTAAGCAATCAGTGACTGCAACAGAAAAGGGAAGCCGATCTGCAGCTCCCCTTGTAAAATACGTTATCTCTGCGCTCACCGTTTTTTGATGGTCAACTGCTTGTACATCATATCTGCGATGCCGATGCCGCCGCTCTTTGCCGCCGTATTCATCAGTTCGGTGTCGCGCATATCCTCAAAGATCTCGAGGGCGTTCGACTTCTTGCCGAGCAGTCCGCTCTCCGGCACTGTTGCACGCATCTGCTTATACATCATGCTGAGGAACATCGCCTCGAATCCCTCGCATGCCTCGCGCAGTTTCTTCGCCTCGATGTCGGCATCCGTCATCGGGTGTTTCGGCACATAACCCGCTGTCTCTGCCGATGCCGATGCCTTTGCCGTGTCGGTCTGCGCCGCCTTGCGCTGCAGCTCGTCGAGCGTCGCCTGAAAGGACTTCCCCTCGGCATCCATGCGGGCTGCATCATAGGAGGTCTGCGGCGCCCCGCCCGGCAGAGATGCGGCGCCGATTGACTGTATCATCATGGCTGTTTCTCCCTATACAATATCCAGCTCAGCATGCAGCGCCCCCGCTGCCTTCATCGCCTGCAGGATGGAAATGGTATCGCGCGGGCTTGCGCCGACCGTATTGAGCGCGCCTACGATATCGCTGATGTTCGTCGTCGCGGGCAGGATGATCGTGCTGCCCTTTGCATCCGTCACGGCGACATCAGGGTTGTCCGTCACGACCGTATTGCCGTAGCTGAATGGTCCCGGCTGTGAGACATCCGTATTCGACTGGATCCGTATGGTCAGACCGCCCTGCGTGATGGCGACCGCATCGACCGACACATCACCGCCCATGATGATCGTCCCCGTGCGCTCATTGACGACCACGCGCGCCGTGTTGTCGGGACGTACCGGAAGATCCTCGATGGAGGCAACAAAGCCGACCACGTTTCCACGGAAATACGCAGGGATCGCCACATCCACACGTCCGGGATTCGTCGCCTGTGCGATACTCCCGTACTGTGCATTGATTGCCCCTGCCACACGCGATGCCGTGGTGAAATCCGAACGAGAAAGCGAGAGCGTGATATGTCCGTCCGCGCCGATATCATCCTCGACCGTACGCTCGACGATGCCTGCATTCACGGCGATACCGACCGTCGGGAATGCCTTTGCCGTACTCGAGCCGCCGCTCCCTGCTGTGAATCCGCCCGTAGAGACACCGCCCTGCGCCACGACGTAGACCTCGCCATTGCCCGCACGCAGCGGGGTCTGCAGCAGCGTACCGCCGCGCAGACTCTTGGCATCGCCGATGGAGGAGACCGTCACATCGAGAGAGTCGCCCTCGCGCACAAACGGCGGCAGTGTCGCCGTCACCATCACCGCCGCAACATTCTTGAGCTTGATCGAGCTGGCATTGACATTGACACCGTAGCTGACCAGCATATTGGCGATGGACTGCACCGTCTCGCCCGAGCTTGAGCCGTCTCCCGTACCATCGAGACCGACAACGAGACCGTAGCCCATGAGCTGGTTGGAGCGCACGCCCTGCACCTTGGAGATGTCCTTGATACGCGTCACGGCGGCATCTGCCGCAGCAATGCTGGGCAGCGCGCCCGCCATCAGTGCGAGGAGGAGCAGAAGGACTGCTGTTTTCTTCATATAAAGCGCCTCCCGTTAGAACAGAATGTTGAAGATCTGCGTGAGGATGCCCTGCCGCTGCTTTGCGTTCAGAGGCCCCTTGCCGTCAAACCGCACGGTAGCATCCGCCACACGTGTCGAGAGGATGGTATTCGTGCCGGAGATATCCTCAGGGCGGCAAGTTCCGCGAAATACGATCTTGTGCTCGTTGCGGTTCTGCCAGATGGACTGCGTTCCCTCGAGGACGAAGTTGCCGTTCGGCATGACTTCCACGACCGTGACCGTGACGTTGCCCGCCACACGGTTCGAAGCGGAGGCAGAGCCCTTCGCACTGAACTTATCCGAACCGCTCGCCGATGCCGCCTGCAGGAAGTCGAAGATACCGATGCCTGCACCGATCTTGACTGAGCCGCTCTTCTCGTTCGCACTGCTGCGCGTCGCCGAGGTCGTCGTCGTCTCGCTGATGACGATGGTCACGATATCCCCGACCCCCGCAGCACGATGGTCGGCGAATACATTCTTCGTCGGATAGCCGTCCGTATTCTTCCACAGGGATTCTGCCGATGCGGCGGGGGCAAAACTCACTGCGCACACGGCAGCGGCAAGCATCCCTGCGAGCCATTTCTCTTTCCTCATATCGAACTCCTTATGGAAATCATTTATCCGACAATCTGCACCGTGGCGGCATCCAGCACTCGTCCGCGCAGGATCTTTCCCGACTGGGCATTGCGCACGCGGATGATGTAGCCGATGCGTCCGCTCTCTATCGCTACGCCCTCGGTACGGACGGCGATGCCGCCGGTCTCCAGCACGAGCTGTACCGTGTTGCCCGCGTGTACGACAAGCGGCATAGCGAGCAGCGCAGGCGTGATGACCGTATCCTTGCGGATGTAGCGGCCCGCGACGCGTCCCTCAAGCCGCGCAAAGTCCGTCAGCGTCGTCTCGCGCGGGGTATCTACCGCCCGCTCCTCCACACGCGCATTGGCGGACGTAATATCCGCCTCCGCGCGGATATCCGCCGATGCGACCAACACACGGTCATATACCGTCAGCCGATAGTAGCTCACAGCACGCCGATAAAAGACGCCGTCCACATAGACAGCGAAGGCGGCAGGGAATTCCCTGCCGTAGGGCAGCCCGCGCGGAAACTCGACCACAGCGGTCACCTCGCCCGCAGGCAGCCGCATCGCCGCGGCGGAGCGCTGCAGATGCAGTTCCCGCCGACGGGTCTCGCCGATGCCCGCGAGACGCTCCTCGATTTTCTGCACGGCGAGTACGGATAGCTGCGCTGCTGAGAGCACCGTAGGAAACCGCGTATTCTGTGCAGCACCGTAGGATGCCGCAGATGCACCCGCAGGCAAAAAAGCGAATAAGCCACTCCATAGGAATAGAATGGCTGTAAAAATACTTCTTTGAAGAATCAACGCTTGAGCGTATTCGCGATCTCAAGCATCGAGTCCGATGTCGTGACCGCCTTCGAGTTGGACTCATAGGCACGCTGGGAGACAATCATCTCGACCATTTCCTCAACGATCTGGACGTTGCTCATCTCGAGTGTACCCTGCGTGAGCGTGCCGGCACCATCCACCCCCGGATTCGACTCAATGGGCTCCCCCGAGGCATCGGAGACGACGAAGAGGTTCTTGCCGATAGAGGTCAGCCCCGCCGGATTGACGAAGCGTGCCAGTGTGATCTGTCCCGCCTCCTGCTGCTGCGTCTGCCCTGCCTCGCGGTAGGAGACGCGGCCGTCGCCGGAGATCGTGATGGACTCCGACGGCGCATTCTGTCCGATGGTGATGCCGTCAGCGAGCAGATAGCCGTCCGAGGTAACCATGCGGCGATCGCTGTCGAGTTTCCACGTGCCGTCGCGCGTGTATGCCGTCGAACCATCCGGCAGCGTAACGCGGAAGAACCCCTCTCCCTGGATGCCGATATCCGTCGGATTATCCGTTGTCTGGAGCGCCCCCTGCGTAAAGATGCGCTGTGTTGCCGCCACGCGCGTGCCGAGACCGATCTGCAGTGCCGTCGGGTACTGCGAATCCGCACCGTTGCGCGCGCCCGCCTCGCGGAGCGTCTGGTAGACCAGATCCTGGAACTCTGCGCGCACCTTCTTGCCACCGTAGGTGTTGACGTTGGCGATATTGTGCGCAACAACATCCATGTGCACCTGCTGCGCCTTCATGCCGGACGCTGCCGACCAAAGAGATCGCATCATAGTCGTTATCCCCCTCCAAGGAAGTTTTCATGTCCACACTGTTATATCGAATGAATAATGTGCTTCCTTAAATCATTTTAACTCGTGCGGCCGACATCATTGACCGCCTTATCGAGCAGCGTGTCCTGCGTCTGCACCGCCTTCGAGCCTGCCTCGTAGACGCGGTAGTTGTTGATGAGCTCGACCATCTCCGTAACGACGCTCGTGTTGGACATCTCGAGCATCCCCTGTTCGATGACGCCCGTCGCCTGCTGCGGACGTGCCCCTTCCTGCGGTCGGTAAAGGTTATCGCCCTGCTTGATGACGGCATTCTTACCGTCGAACTGAACGAAGCCGAGCTGTGCGATCTCCGCACCGTCCGCATAAATGCGCCCGTCGCCCGCGACGTTCACATGCACCGCCTCGGGCGGAATTGTGATCGTCCGCCCCTGTGCGGAGAGCACCGCCTGCCCGCGTACGTTCTGGAGCTGTCCGTTCGCCGCACGGTAGAAGCTGCCGTCGCGCGTGTAGCGCTCGCCCTGCGGGGTATCGATGACGAAGTACCCCTCACCCGAGATGGCGAAATCGTAGGTATTCCCTGTCGTCTGCAGAGCCCCCTGCAGGTGGTCGGTCGCAATCTCGTCCACCGCCGAGCCGAGGCCGAGCATGCCGACGCGCGGTGCTCTGTTGCCGTCAATACGGAAGCCCTTGAAGCTCGTCACCTCGGTGTCTGCCGCGTGGTCGTTGATGCGGCGCAGCAGCATCGGCTCGAACTCGCGGATTGCCATATCGTCGCGCTTATAGCCCGTCGTTGCCGCATTTGCAAGGTTGTTCGCGATCATATCGGTGTGCTTTGACTCCGTGATCATCCCCGATGCCGCGATATAAAGTCCTCTCCACATCGTACATCCCTCTTTTTCCCGAAAATTATCTGTACTTGTATAAGTTCGCTGCGTGCGCCGATTTTCCTCTTATCCGCGCGCTATTTTTTCCGTCCGAAGCTCGTATTCGTCGCCTTGCCGTCAAACTTATCAAAGATATCGAGCGCCTTGCCGCAGCCAAGTGCCACGCAGGACATCGGCTCATCAGCGACAAGAGTCGGCGTGCCCGTCTCGCGCTGGATCAGCTCCGCCATGCCGTAGAGCAGTGCGCCGCCGCCCGTCAGAACGATGCCGCGGTCCATGATGTCCGCCGCCAGCTCCGGCGGGGTCTCCTCGAGTACCTTCTTCACGCAGTCCACGATGCGCATAACCGAGCCCTCGATGGCGGAGGATGCCTGTGCCGTCGAGATGGTGATGTTCTTCGGCAGACCGGAGAGTAAGTCGCGGCCGCGGATGTCCATCTGCTCGCGGCGCGCCGCCGTATGCGCCGCACCGACACGCAGCTTGATCTCCTCCGCCGTACGCTCGCCGATGAGCAGGTTGAACTCACGCTTGACGTAGGCGATGAGGTCCTCGTCGAACGTGTCGCCCGCGATGCGGATGCTCTCGCTCGTCACCACGCCGCCGAGGCTGATGACAGCGACATCCGTCGTACCGCCGCCGATATCGACGACCATCGAGCCCTGCGCCTCCACGATATCAAGCCCCGCCCCCATCGCTGCCGCAAGCGGCTCCTCAATGAGCTGGATATGCCGCGCCCCTGCCTGCTCAGCCGCCTCCTGCACGGCGCGCTGCTCGACCATGGTAACCCCCGACGGGATGCAGATCATGATGCGCGGGCGAAAGACGATGCTGCGCCCGACGACCTTCTCGATGAAGAAGCGGAGCATACTCTCCGTGATGTCATAGTCCGCGATCACACCGTCGCGCAGCGGGCGGATGGCGACGATGTTGCCGGGCGTGCGCCCGATCATCTGCCGCGCCTCCTCGCCGATGGCGAGCACCTGATTGTTATCGCGGTTCACGGCAACCACCGAGGGCTCTTTGAGAACAACCCCCTTGCCCTTGACATAGACGAGCACATTAGCTGTGCCCAGATCAATACCTATATCCATTGACATGCCGAACATGTACGGAAATCCTCCTAAAGTCTAATCATCTGCATGCTCATCCACCGGCTGTGCGCCGGTAGGAATCAGCGCTGTACGGATCTCCTCGAGAGACTTCTCGAGAGACTCCTGATACTCTTCGTGCAGTGTCTTATTGTCCCATTTGCACTGCCTGCCGTAGAGCAAGATGCCGTCGAGATAGCCGAGCACCATCTCGGAGACATACGCCTTTGCGACCTCGCTCGCCGTCAAATAGACCTCTTTCGTGCGCAGCTCGAAAGCGATGCGGTCGATATAGTGCTCGCCTTCGATGAGGTAGGCAAGGGAGCGCAGGCGCAGCCCCATCTCGCGCGCCGTGACGGCATCCCGAGAGGTCGCCGAGCGGTCGGCGGCAATCTTCTCGAAGATTGCCCACGCCTCCTCGCACAGCCGTCCTACGGCATCGAGCACCTTGTCGCGCGCGCGTTTCTTGCGCCACAGCACCTCGCGCACCGACGGTTTCTTCTGCTCTCCCATGCCCTTTCTCTCCCATCTGTCAGACATTCTTTCTCAGTCTATTCATTATATGATTTTCGCTTGTTATCGTCAATCCATAATTCACCGCATCCAAAAGCGCGCCCCCGCAGAAAGATTTGCATTTCTGTCCGCGTTCAATGTAAAATAAGGAAATAAGATGCAGCAAGGGAGGATATCATGGCAGAGATTCTAAAGAAGGGGCCGCGTCTGCGCCTGCGCCGCGCAGCGATGACAGACATCGACTACATCTGCGCGCTGCAGGAGGAAAACAGCGACTACATCGTGCCGTTCCCGCGCACAGTGCACGAGACGATCATCTCACAGGCGGAGGCATCCATCGATATCATCGTCGAGGAACAGGCGGGCGGCGCACGCGTCGGCTATCTCCACGCCACGGGACTGCTCCTCGATACACGCGAGCAGGAGTGGACGCACGTCGTCATCGAGAAAAAAGGGTGCGGCTACGGCCGCGAGGCGATGAAGCTGCTCAAAGCGTGGGCATTCGAGGACAGAGGAGCGCACCGTGCGTGGCTCGACTGCAAGGATTACAATGCGCGTGCACTGCATCTCTACGAGAGCGAGGGCATGATGCGCGAGGCGCTCATCCGTGAGACGATTCTCTGCCGCGGTGTCTACGAGAACCTAGTCGTACTCGGCATCCTTGACCGTGAGTATCGTGCACGCAAACACGCAGGACTGGAACTATAATAGAAAGAAAGGACATATCATGCAAAACAGCGGAATCAAACGCGTCTTTCTCATCGTGCTCGACAGCTTCGGCTGCGGCGCAGCACCGGATGCAGCAGACTTTGGCGATGCGGCGACGTGCAGCACGCTCCGTTCCGTCACCGAGAGCGGACTTTTCCCCGCAGCACAGCTCACGCGCCTCGGTCTCTACAATATCGACGGCATCGGCACAGGCACACCGAGCGCCGCACCCATCGGTGCACATGCACGCCTGCGCGAGCTCTCGCGCGGCAAGGACACGACCATCGGTCACTGGGAGATGGCGGGCATTGTGCGCAACGAGCCGTTGCCGACGTATCCCGACGGCTTTCCGCCTGAGGTGATCGCGCAGCTTGAGGCGGCATTCGGACGAAAAATCATCTGCAATAAGCCGTACTCCGGCACAGAGGTCATCCATGACTACGGGCAGGAGCACGAGGAGACGGGCGCGCTCATTGTCTACACCTCCGCCGACAGCGTGCTGCAGATTGCCGCGCACGAGGCGCACGTGCCTGTCGAACAGCTCTACGGCTACTGCCGGCAGGCACGCACCATCATGCAGGGTACACACGGCGTCGGGCGCATCATCGCACGTCCCTTCATCGGCACATACCCGCACTACGAGCGGACACCGCGCCGCCATGACTTTTCCCTCGATCCGACGGGCGACACCGTGCTCGACGCGCTGCAGCGCTGCGGACGCGATGTGATCGGCGTGGGCAAGATCTCCGATATCTTCGGCGGGCGCGGTCTCACACGCTCACTCGGGGTGAATGAGTCGAACACCGACGGCATGCGAAAGACGATGCAGCTCCTCGCGGAGGACTTCACGGGGCTCGCCTTCGTCAATCTCGTGGACGGCGACATGATCTACGGGCACCGCCGCGACATCCCCGGCTATGCGCGCGCCATGCAGGAGTTCGATGACTGGCTCGCGGACTTCCTCCCCGCCATGCAGGCAGAAGATATCCTCATGATCACGGCGGATCACGGCTGCGACCCCGGCGCAGCCGGCACGGACCACACGCGCGAGTACGTCCCGATGCTCGCCTGCGGCGCGCGCATCGCTCCCGTCAACCTCGGCACATACCCCACCTTTGCCATGATCGGCGCGACGATTGCCGACATCTTCGGCGCACCGCTTGCAACCAGGGGGGAGAGCCTGCTCCCGCGTCTGCTGCGATAGGTTCCTCCCGATGAATATGTACGATCTGATCACGCGAAAAAAACGCGGCGGCGCGCTGACGAATGAGGAAATTTCTGCGCTCATCGCCGGCTATGTCGCAGGGAAGATTCCCGACTACCAGATGTCTGCGCTGCTCATGGCGATCTATTTCCGCGGCATGACAACGGCAGAGACCGCCGCACTCACGCAGGCGATGGCGGCATCGGGCGATCGCATCGACCTCTCCGCCATCCCTGGAAAGAAGATAGACAAGCACTCCACGGGCGGTGTCGGCGACAAGACAACCCTCATCGTCAGCCCCATTGTCGCCGCCTGCGGCTGCTGCGCGCCGAAAATGTCGGGACGCGGACTCGGCCACACAGGCGGCACAATTGACAAGCTCGAGTCCATCCCTGGATTCCGCACGGACCTCTCGGCAGAGGAGTTCTGCGCCATCGTCCGCACCTGCGGGCTCAGCCTCATCGGACAGGCGGGTACGCTCGCGCGCGCAGACAAGCTGCTCTACGCCCTGCGCGACGTGACAGCGACGGTGGACAGCATCCCGCTGATTGCCTCCTCCATCATGAGCAAAAAACTCGCCTGCGGCGCGGATGCCGTTCTGCTCGATGTCAAGGTCGGCAGCGGCGCCTTCATGAAGACACCGGAGGATGCCTACGCACTCGCCGAGACCATGGTTGCCATCAGCCAGGAGGCGAACTTTCCGACGGCTGCGCTCATCACGCGCATGGACGAACCGCTCGGGTGTGCCGTCGGCAACAGTCTTGAGGTTGCAGAGGCAGTCAGCGTCCTGCGCGGTACGGGCCCTGACGACCTGCGTACGGTCGCGCTCAGCCTCGCCGCAGAGATGCTGCATCTAGCAGGTATGGGCACGCGCGCAGCGTGCCGTGCCCGCGCGGCACAGGCAATCGCAGACGGAACGGCATTCGACGCACTCGTCCGCATGACGGCGGCGCAGGGCGGCGATACCGCTGTCCTGCTCGATCCGGCACGGTTCCCGCAGGCGCGTGCATCACGCACCGTCTGTGCTCCGACAAGCGGCTGCCTCGCGCACCTCGATGCCGAGACCGTAGGACGCGCTGCCGTCCTGCTCGGCGCAGGGCGCGCTGCCAAGGGGGACGCCATCGACCACGCAGCGGGCATTCTTCTCCGCCGCAAATGCGGCGGACACATCACTGCAGGAGAACCGCTTGCCACGCTCTACGCAGCGGATGAGACACTGCTGGACGCGGGTGCGGAGCGCTTTTCCAGCGCCATCGAGATAACAGATGCGCCGCCTCCTCCCAGCCCCCTCATCTACGGCACTGTGGACGCGGAGGGACGCCATGACGGATAACGAACTCATCGCACATGCGGCAGATGTCCGCAGACACGCCTATGCGCCCTACTCGGGCTTTGCCGTCGGAGCGGCGCTGCTCGGCCGCAGCGGCGAAGTCTACGCCGGTGTCAACGTCGAGAACGCCTCCTACCCCGTCGGTATCTGTGCCGAGCGCGCAGCAGTTGCCGCTGCCGTCGCTGCAGGTGAGCGCACCTTCGAAGCACTCGCCGTCGTCGCGGACAGCCCCGATGTCTGTCCCCCCTGCGGCATGTGTCGTCAGATGCTCATGGAGTTCCCCATCACGCGCATCATCCTCGCAAACACCGCAGGAAAACAGCGCGTCCTCACCCCCGCAGACCTGCTCCCCCTCGCCTTTGGCGCGGCGGCACTGCCCCTAAAGGAGACATCCGAATGAAAATACTGATTGTGGACGACTCACGCCTCGTGCGCATCAAGCTCAAGGCGGAACTATTTGACCGCGGTCATACGGTCGTCGAGGCACGCGACGGCGAGGAGGCCCTCACACGCATCGAGCGTGATGCGCCGGATGCCGTCTTTCTCGACATCATCCTGCCGAAACTCGACGGCTGTACAGTGCTCACGCGCCTGCGCGAGACGCACCCAAGCCTCCCCGTCGTCATGCTCTCCACCGCCGCCTCAGAGGAGAACATCGCATGCACATGCGCCAGCGGTGCGCTGATGTTCATCCAGAAGCCGTACTCCGACCAGGAGATCACGACGGCACTCGCGAAGATGCGCCAGTGCGTGGAGGAACAATGAACGACCTGTATACGGCCTACCTGGACGCCTTCGTCACAGGTCTCTCGGACTATGCACGCGCGGCAGCGGAGGTGGACGAGACGGGCGGCGCCGCGCTCCCCTACATCACGATCTCCCAGCGCCTCGATGCGGACGGCACCCCCCTTGTCGTCGCGCTTGCCGCCTCCGTCGATGCGTTCTATGCCCTCGCGAGCGGATACAGCGGCGTCTCCCTCGACGGCATGGACGAGCTCGCCGTCGATGCCGTCAGCGAACTGTTCAACGTCCTCAACGGGCATTTCTCCTCGCGGATGCGCGCACACTGCCGCGCCGTCTCCATCATCGACCCGCCGCGCCATCACCACGGTGCAGCGATGCCGGATGCGCCGCTGTTTTCCTATGCACTGACGAGTCCGGCGGGCGGCATGCACCTCATCGGCGCGCACGAGGAGTTTATCGCTGCACAGCCGCACTGATACTGTGCAGTTCTGAAAGGAGCACTTCTATGAGCATCTTCTCATACACCCTCGATCTAGATACCCTCATCGACCTCCTCCTCATCCCTGTCTGTATCGTCCTCGCCTCCCTTACCGCTGGCATCATCGCAGACCGACTCATCCGCCGCTACATCGGGCATCACCTCGCCGTCGAGGAGAGCACCTGGAAGTACGTCCTCGTCCGCTCAATGCAGGGCGTGCCCATCTTCTTCAGCTTCATCATCGGACTCTACTGGGCAATCGATGCCGTAGAGATCTCCCCAACGCTCACGAAGCTCCTGTCCTACCTCCTCTTCACGAGCAACGTCTTCTCCATCACGCGCGTCCTCGCACGCACGGTGGACGGCGTGGTGACCATGTATTTCGAGCGCTCTGACAAGAACCTCCCAAAGACCACGCTCCTCAACAGCATCCTCATCGGCGTCATCTACGCCATGGGGCTGCTCGTCATCCTCCAGTACTACGGCATCTCCATCGCACCCATCCTCACGGCGGCGGGCGTCGGCGGTATGGCGGTCGCCCTCGCGCTGCAGGAGACACTCGCCAACATCTTCTCCGGCCTGCACCTCATCCTCTCCAAACAGCTGCGCATCGGCGACTATATCCGTCTCGGCACAGGCGAGGAGGGACGCGTCACCGATATCACATGGCGGTTCACCACCATCATCCCTCTCGGGGCGAGCAACACCATCGTCATTCCGAACAAGACCATCGCAGGTGCGAACATCACCAATTTCAGCCTGCCCACACAAAGCATCAATGTCAGGATCCCCGTCGGCGTTTCCTACGACAGCGATCTCGCACACGTCGAGCGCGTTACCATCGAGACGGCGAAAGAGGTGCTCGCGCGCGTAGATAACAATCCGAATGCCGCGCCGCTCGTCCGCTTCACCACCTTCGGCGATTCCTCCATCGACTTCCTCGTCATCCTGCCGTCGAGCGTGTTCGACCATCAGGGGCTTATCCAGCATGAGTTCATCAAGGCACTCACGGAACGCTACCGCACGGAAGGCATCGACATCCCCTACCCGATCCGCACGCTGATTCAGGAGCAGGAGGACAGCGAAAAGCCCCGCACGGACGCAGTATCCTAAAGTACACCGCAGGATAGGATTATCCACAGAATACACAGGTTCGCCCTAGGGAAACTGTGGATAACTCTTTGCCGTCTCCTGCCCCCGCGATGCCTTTTCCCATCGGCATCTACGGGAAACCGTATCGATTTTCCAAAAAATCCCTGTTGATAACCTTGTGTAAAAACAACTAGATATAGATTTCCTATTGACGGGCATATACTAGATGTTGTATAATCCATCACGAAGCGGCGATAGGCCGCCCAGTATAAAAGCCCGCCGGAACTGCCGGCGACAAAGGAGAATGCAGCATGATTGTCAACGATATCAATGTCACAGTAAACGGTCTCTCGGATATCACACCGCATGAGGTCGAGAACTATATCGCCTACATCGAGGGGCAGACCCACGAGAAGCTCGACAGTCTCTCCATCACGGGAACGGATGACGGGCGCGTCACTCTCGGCTATGAGATGCGCCAGCCCAAGTTCGAACGCGTGCGCCGCATCACGGGCTACCTCGTCGGCACGACAGACCGCTGGAACAACGCCAAGCAGGCCGAGGAGCATGAGCGTGTCAAGCACGGACTCCACTGAGATCCGCATCTCCGGTATTGCGCGTGACTCCATCGTAGACGGTGAGGGCATTCGTCTCACCGTCTTCACACAGGGCTGTCCGCGGCGCTGTCCGGGCTGTCACAACCCGGATACGCAGCCGCTCGTCGGCGGGCGCATGACGACCGTCGGTGCGGTCATCGAGGAGCTCGATGCCAATCCGCTCCTCACAGGGCTCACCCTCAGCGGCGGTGAGCCCTTTCTGCAGCCGTCAGCACTGCTCCCCCTCGCCCGTGCGGCACATGCGCGCGGACTGGATGTCTGGAGCTACACAGGCTACACCCTCGAGGAGCTGCGCGCGCTGCACAGTCCCGATGTGGATGCCCTGCTCGATGAGCTGGACGTACTCGTTGACGGCGACTACCGTCAGGAGCTGCGCGATCTCACGCTGCACTTTCGCGGCTCGCGCAACCAACGCGTCATTGACCTCGCCGCGACACGCGCGACGGGCACGCTCACACTCTTATACACAGACGAATAACAGGGAATCGGCTGCATGCCGATTCCCTGTTTTTTTGATCTCATATATTATTATGCACCAAGCATACTGCCGATGACGATACCGATGTAGGTGCCGATGGCGTAGCCGAACGTACCGACGAGCATCGCAGGGCCGACGAGTCCGTTCCACCCCTGCGAGATGGCGAGCCCCGCTGCCGTCGTCGGGCCGCCGATATTCGCATTCGAGGCGACGAGGATATCCTCAAGTGCAAAGTTCAGCATCTTCCCGCCGATGAGACAGAACAACATATTCACCACAACCATGATGAAGCAGAAGACGAAAAGCAGCGGCGCATTCGTCAGAATCTCTCCGATGGAGGCGGGCACGCCGATGACGAAGAAAAACATATAGATGAAGAACGTACCGATCTCCTGCGCACCGTTCATCTCACTTGCCTGTTTCTCGCAGAAGCTCGCGAAGATCATCGAGAGAAGCGTGATCCAGACGTACTGGCTGCCGAGGAAGGTGCTGCCCATCTTCGATGCCCAGTCGCCGTCGGCGGAGATGAGCGCGCCAAGCGTCCCGCCGAGGAGCTTCGAGATGGTCACCACGACGACCGCATAGGTCACGCACATGGCGATATCGCGCAGGGAGATATCCTTGCGCCCCCAGTAGGAGGCAGCGAGCGTCTTGCCCTCTGTATCGATGCCGCTCCGCTCCACCTCATCGATGAGCGGATGCTCATAGATACGGCGGAAAAATTCATTTCCCGCGATGCCGAGAAGGATGAGAAAGTAGACGGCCATGTTGAGATTATCTGCCACAATGGTGGAGGAGACGAGCGTCCCGCTGACATGGAATGCATCTGCGAGCGCCGTAAAGTTGACCCCGCCGCCGATGTACGAGCCGGTCATCATCGCCGCGACCTGCGGCAGCCCCTCGATGGAAGGGCCGAGCAGGACGTAGCCGATCACCGCGCCCGCAATCGTTCCGATCGAACCGATGAGAAAGATTGCGAGCAGCCGTCCCGTCTCGCGCCAGATCTTGCGGATATTCGTCTGCAGGAGCAGCAGCGGAATGGCAAGCGGCACGATATAGCCCCAGACAATATCATCGTAGAGTGCAGCATGTGACGGGATGATGCCCGTATTGACGAGTGCGAGGGCGATGAGGAGCGCGATGACCGCGCCCGAGAGCCGCGACGCCCACGCATACCGCTGCTCCAGACAGATGGATGCCGCAACCGCCGCCATCATGACGGACATGAGCATCCATGTATTTTCCGGGTGAATCAATGTATCCATTTCATCTCCTAACCGTTAGGGAAAGACCGCCAGAATCAGCCCGCCGCCTGCAATCATGGCGATTGCGATGCCGTGGGCAAGGCTGATCTGCTCGCCGAACAGGAGGACGGCGAACAGGACGGCAAAGACGACGCTCAGCTTGTCAATCGGCGCGACCTGTGAGACATCCGCCTCTTTGAGCGCAACGAAGTAAAAGAGCCACGAGAGCGCCCCCGCGACGCCGCTCAGTGCGACAAAAAGCAGCGCCCGCCGATCGGCAAAGACCTGCGACAGACTGCCCGCGTGTCCCTCGCAGATGACTGCGCCGATGAGGAACAGCGCCATGATAACGGCACGCACCGCAGTCGCGGCGCTGCTGTCGAGCCCCGCCAGTCCCACCTTGCCGAAGATGGATACGAACGCCGCGCACACTGCCGAGAGCAGTGCATAGATCAGCCATGTACTCATATTCCCCGCCCCCTCAGAAAACGTGCTTAGTATAGCATTATTTGCCCGCTGCCGCAAACGCTTCTTTCAAAATATAACGGAATCGTGTAAAATGAACGTCATGGGAGGAAATGCACATGATACGGCAGGCAGAACAGCAGGATACAGCAGAGATCCTGCGCATCTATGCGGCGGCGCGCGCCTTTATGCGCCGTACAGGCAACATGACGCAGTGGACGGGCGGCTACCCCTCCGCCGAGATTGTGCGTACGGATATCGAGAAAAGAACATGCTGGGTGCTGACAGATGAGACGGGGCGGATGTACGCCGTCTTTTCCCTGATCCCCGGCAGCGACCCGACGTATGCCCACATCGATGGCGCGTGGCAGGATCCCTCGCCCTACGCCACGATTCACAGAGCGGGCAGCGACGGCACGCAGCGCGGCGTCTTCCGCACCATACTGGACTTTGCACGCGCACGGTACACACACCTGCGTGCCGATACCCACGCAGACAACACCCCCATGCAGAACTGTCTGCAAAAAAGCGGGTTCATCTACTGCGGCATCATCTATATCGCGGACGGCACACCGCGCCGCGCCTACGAGTGGAGCAGCCGTCTCTAGGGAGGCGAACACGAGACATGCACTAAGCCGATATTTTTAGGAGAGTAGATCTATGGCAATCATCTTTTATCCGAGCTGCAAGGTTCAGGCGGACTTCCCTGCCGAGAGTGCAGCTGTACGCCGCTACCTTGAGGAGCGGCACGGTGTCGCGACCGCAGGCTGCTGCCGCCCGCACCACCCGCAGCTGACCCCCGAGGATCACGCAATCGTCTTATGCAACAACTGCGCGAATATCGTCGAGGAGAGCTCCAAGGCGGGCGCGTTCACCTACGTCTGGGAGCTGATTGACCGCGACGCGGATTTCCCCTTCCCCGACTACGGCGGTGAGCGCATGACCGTACAGGACTGCTGGGCAGCAGTGGAGCGGCGCGGAATGCAGGAAGCGATCCGCTCCCTCCTGCGCAAGATGAACGTGACGATTATCGAACAGGAGGAGAATTTCGACAAGACCCGCTTCCACGGGCATGCCCTGCTCGCCCCCTGCTTCCCGGGCAACGCGAAGCTCATCCCGCGCCGCTATGAAAACGGCAATTCCCCGATGTTCACCCCCATGACGGAGGAGAAACAGCACGCCTACTTTGCACGGCACGCACAGAAACTGCCCGCAGAGAAGGCGGTCTGCTCGTGCAAATACTGCCGCGACGGCATTGATGCCTGCGGCCGGACGGGCGTTCACATCCTCCAGCTGCTCTTTCCGATAAAGGAATCGCTGATAAAATGAAGTCCGTCGTATTGGTGCAGATTTTTTGTCCTGTCAAGGAGACAAACCGGACGCATAGCCGTCCGCTATGTGGAGGATTTGTCGACACAGACAGGGCGAAAAAGATGTGCTAAGACGGCGGTGCTGAATTTGTCAGTGCTTCCTTAAGACAGGAGAATCCGCATGATCGAATGTATGACTGTCGGCGACATGATCCCGACGAATTCTTTCTTCTACATTGACGACGAGACAAAGCACGGCTTCCTCATCGACGCAGGCGCCGAGGGTGCACGCCTTGCCGCCTATGCAGCGCAGCAGGGCTGGACAATCGAGCGGCTGCTGCTCACACACTGCCACTTCGACCACATCGGAGGCGTCCGCGACTTCACCGCGCACACATCCTGCGCCGTTTATGCCGCCGAGGACAGCCCGCGCTATTACAGCGACCCGAAATGGAATCTCTCGCTCTGGGGCGGTGATGTACTCACCCTCTCCGACGTGGAGACCGTCAGAGACCGCGAGATCATCACGCTCGCGGCGAATCCCGCCGTCTCCCTCGAGGTGCGCTATACCCCGGGGCATACGACAGACTCCTGCATCTTTTACGCACCGCATGCACATGCCGCATTCGTCGGCGACACCATATTCTGTGCGAGTGTCGGGCGCACCGACTTCCCCGGCGGCGATACGGCGGTACTCTGGGACAGCATCGCACGCGAAGTCTTTACCCTGCCGCCCGAGACCGTCCTCTACTCCGGCCATACGGAGGAGACTACCGTGGGCGCAGAGATGGCGCGCTACCGTCGATGACCTATACGGAGTTCATGGCATCTCTTGCCAAAGGAGAACTGCCGCACCTCTTCCTGCTCGCGGGTGAGGAGCCGTACTACACAGCCCGTGCTGAGGATGCCATCCTGCGCCGCCTCCTCCCCGATGCCGCAGCGCGCGCCGATGCGCTCATCCGCTACGAGGAGATGCCGCCCATCGAGACACTGATGGAGGCGCTCGAGACCATGCCGTTTTTCACGGACAAAACCGTCGTTGTCGTACATGACGCGGCTGTCTTCCGTGCGGGGAAAAAGCAGGAGGAGGATGCCGCCGAATCCAAGGATACGTCGACCGACGCGCTGACGGCCCTCCTCACCGCTCTCCCGCCAACCACCTACGCCATCTTCACCCTCGGAGCGAAGCCCGACAAGCGGAGAAAGCTCTACCAGACCGTCGAGAAACACGGCCGTGTCCTCGAGAGCGAGGCTCTGCGCCCGTGGAACGTCGAGCAGTGGCTGAATATCCGCCTGCGCGAGATGAACCGCTCCATGCAGCGGGAGGCACGCACCTTCTTCCTCCGTGTCACCGGTATGATGCAGTCCATCTCGCTCACATTTTTGGATCATCAACTCGAAAAACTACTGCTCTACACCGATGCTCCGCAGTTCACGGAGGCCGATCTGCGCGCCGTATTCTCCGAGATGCCCGAGGTGTCCGTCTTTGCCCTCATGGATGCCGTAAGCGCGCGCGACGTATCCCGTGCACTCGATCTCCTCGCACGCTGCCGCGCGGACGGCGTACATTTTACCGTGCTGCTCGCCCTCCTCACGCGCCACGTCCGCCAGCTCTGGCAGGCCAAGCGTCTGCTCATGCAGGGAACACCGCCGAAGGGGCTCGGCAAGGTGATGGGCATGCATCCCTTCATCGCCGAGAAGCTGGGCGGGCACGCGCGCTCATTCAACGAAAAGACACTGCGCGATGCCGTCCTCACCCTCGCCGATGCCGACTACCTGCTGAAAACGGGACGGGCGGGCGATGAGCTGCTCGAGGATGCACTGATACGGCTGTGCCGGAAATAGACTGAGGGGGAAAGAGATGCTGCGCAGAAACAAGAAGCTGATGCGCAGAGAAAATCGCGCACGATAGCTGCGCGCGTATTCGTATGCTTGAAGAGGTAAGATTTCGGCAGGAGTTTCCCTGACATAATAGGCCGTTCGTTGAGAACGGCTTTTTTCTTTGGAGAGGTTTCCCTATGCACAGCAAAAGAGCCGCCCGCAGGCGGCCTTTTACACCGTATGAAGTTTTATCGCTTCATGTTGATGAGTGTTTCGAGCATCTCGTCGGAGACGGTGATGATCTTAGAGTTCGACTGGAATCCACGCTGCGTAACGATCATGTCTGAGAACTGATCAGCAATATCGACATTCGACATCTCAAGCGCACCGGGTGTCAGGGTAACACCGTGGTCGGTCGCCGTCTTGATGTTTGCAACGCCCGAGTTGTTCGACTCTGCATAGAGGCTGCCGCCCTGCTTGGTCAGGCCCGTCGCATTGTTGAACTGAGCCACGGCGACCTGCGCCTCAACTTGGCGCACACCATTCGTGTACGTCCCTGTGAGTGTCCCCGTACTGTCGAACTCGACCTTCGAGAGCCTGCCCGCCGCGTGTCCGTCCGTACTGCCGACGATGGTGCTCGTGCCCGCATACTGCGTCACCGCCGTGAGGTTCAGCGTCACCTCCTGCGTTCCGAACGAGCCGTTCGTCAGCGTCATCTTGAACGTACCGCCGCCGTCCAACAGCTCGCCCGAGGTCGAGAACCGCATCTTCACCGGCGTGAGAGTTACGGTTGTGATCGAACCATCTGCCTCCTTGATGGTCGTCGTTGTGCCGTTGACATCCTTGCTGTCAAGACCGACTGTCCACTCGTTGCCGTCCGACGTCGTCGCGCCCGATCCGGTCTTCGTCAGCGTATAGTAGAGGGGGATGGAGTGCTTGTTCCCGAGCGTATCGTAGACCGACAGGAGCGTCGCCGTCGGCAGGCTGTGTCCGATGCGGTATGTTCCCGAGGTCACCGTCGTCACCGTACCGTCGGACATCGTAACGGTCATCGGGTTCGTCTTCGATGCCGTGCCCTCCTTCACCGGCTCGATCTCATCCACCGTCACGTTCTTCGTCGCAGCGACCTTCTTGATCTCCTT
This sequence comes from uncultured Selenomonas sp., assembly GCA_963518105.1. Classification (GTDB taxonomy): domain Bacteria; phylum Bacillota; class Negativicutes; order Selenomonadales; family Selenomonadaceae; genus Centipeda. The sequence continues at coordinate 69,141 of CAUQID010000009.1, read as the reverse complement.
CTTCACATCGATTCCCGTAATGGTATACAGCTTGTTCAGACGCGCTATCGTTGTATGCACCAGCGTCCCCGAGGCATTCGTATAGCTGTATGTGTCACCCACGTTATAGGTCTGACCTGTCGTTCCCTTATCCTCATGAACCGTGCCGTCGGCAAGCGTTACACGCACGGGGTTGGTCGCTGTCGCTGTTGCAGAGCCCGTGATACTGGGACCTTCATAGGAATCTCCGATCTTATACGTTCCGGAGGTCAGATTCCCCTTTATCAGTGTCCCGCTGCCATCACGCAGGGTTAGATCAACGGGTGCATTGGCCGTCGCCGTCACCGACTCTCCTGCTTTGAGCGGCACCATCCCGTAGCCCTCGCCGGCATCGATGCTGCCTGTACCGTTGCCGACGCGCAGATTCGCTCCGTTGCCCTCCTTCGAGACCACGCTCATCTTGTCAATCGTATAGGTGTGCTCATAGCCCACAATTCTCGACGTGATGGGCGTAGGGCTGCCGCCGGTACTCGGATAGCTGTAATAATCCGTGCCGACGTTGTAGGTTCGTCCGGGAGTAGCAGATACGTCATGCACCGTACCGTCCGCAAGCTTCAGCTTGACCGTCTCGCCGGCAACAGTTGTGATAGAGCCGGATGTCCCCGTTCGTGTCGCCGTACCGCCGATCTTGTAGGTCTTGCCGTCGTTGAACTCGGCACCGACCCCCGATGCCGAGTAGGCACGCACGGTGGTATTTTCATTCGCCGTGGCAGACTGCCCCGTCATTGTATTGTTGAGGTCGTAGCCGTAGCGATAGTTCGTATCCTTCGTCTTCGCGTCAAATGTCCGCGTCGTACCGTCTGCAAACGTCACCGTTACAGGTGTCGTGTGCTTGCTCACCACTGCCGTGTCCCCCGCCGCCGCAAGCGTCGTTGTGGCGGAGGAATAGACATCATCGACCTTCCACGGAGTTGTGGCCGGCACCTGTACCTTTGTGCCGTCAGACAGGGTCAGAGTCTGCATGACAGAGGCACCCGAGAGCTTTGCAACGGTCTTCGTCGCAGCATCGAGGTTGTTCGTATAGGTCGCATTCTGGGTACGCTCTGCCCCTATCTGCTTTCCCGCAGGGATCTTGATATCACCGGCGGGGCCTTTGGTGTTCAGAACGCCCTTGTTCGCCATCCACCCCTGCACGCGCAGTCCGGAGCCAGGCATGACGTAGTTGCCCTCGGCATCAAACTCGAATGCGCCGTTGCGCGTATAGAACCGCTGCTGTCCGCGGTTGACAACGAATGTGCCGTTGCCCGTCATCGCGAGGTCGGTATTCTTGCCCGTCCCCTGCACCGAGGCATCGCCAAAGAGCAGATCTGTGCTCGCAACGCTCGTGCCGAGACCGACCTGTTTCGGATTTGTCCCGCCGATTGTACCGTTCGGCGCAGATGCACCCGACAGATTCTGCGAGATCATGTCGGCAAAGGTCACACGGCTTGCCTTGAATCCCGTGGTATTGACGTTGGCGATGTTGTTGCCGATCACATCCATTCGGGTGTTGTGGCTCTTCAGTCCCGAGACCCCCGAGAACATGGAACGCATCATAACAAATCTCTCCTTTATGTTCTATAAAATTGCAGCACTGTCGATGTTGGTAAAGATGTTTTCCTTTGCACTCGCCTCATCGAGCGCTGTGATGACCGTGCGGTTCTTCACGCTGACGACCATCGCAAGCCCGCGGCTCATGTAGATGAGCGCGTCGCGCACGCCCTTCTCCGCCATGCGGTCAATCGCATCGTCCAGACGCGTGATATCGTCTGCCGTGAGGCTGACCCCGCGCTGCTCGATGCGTGCCTTCGCATGCGACGAGAAGCGTGTACGACCGCCCGTCTCATCCAGCAGCCGCTGAAAAACCTCCGTAGGTAGAGACGTTCCCTGTCCCCTGCCGACGCGTGCGCTTCCCTGCTCGGCGCCCCCTTGTCTAGCAGGACGTATCTCCATTATTTCACTCTTTTCTTTTATAACATATTTTATAACATATTTTCATATACACTATATCGCATATTTTATATTTCAACTTAAACTAATCATGAACAGTTTTTGCAGCTATCTGTTCAGCATATATTTTGTAGTGCATCATAGATAAACTATCGATGAGGTGATATGCATGAACACAAAGCTGATGATTACAAAAAGAAAACGCGGAGAGGACGGGCACAAGACCCTATCCATCCGCGTGAGAGAGGATATTATCAATCGTCTCGACATACTCGCCGACGAGACGGGACGTTCGCGCAATGAGCTCATCGGTCTCCTGCTCGACTTCGCGATTGACAACAGCGAGGTCGTCGCCGAGCGGTAGATACTGTTTGCAAATTACATAAGAATACAGTAGTATATTGGCAGACAAAATATTTAGGAAATTTCTCAAAGGGGAGGTCGCTCATGTACGAGCACATTAAATTCGCTGTGGCAGACAGCATCGCGACGATCACGATTGACCGGCAGGCATCAAACAACGCACTCAGCGCGCAGATGTTCCGCGATCTCATCAGTGCAGTGGAGCACTGTGATGCGGACGACACGGTGAAGGTTGTCATCGTCACAGGCGCGGGCAAGAATTTCTCCGCAGGCGGCGACATCAAGGAGATGGCATCGTTCGACTTCATCAGCTACGAGCTCTCGATGCTCACGGGACAGACCTCGCTCGCCCTGCGGCGCTGCTCAAAACCCGTCATCGCGATGGTGAACGGTGCGGCAGCGGGAGCAGGCTGCGGCATCGCACTCGGTGCGGACTTCCGCATCATGACGGAGGAGAGCTGTCTCCTCACGGCCTTCTCGAATGTCGCGCTTCCTGGGGATACGGGCTGTATCTATCATCTGCATCAGATTGTCGGACTTGCCAAGACGATTGAGCTGATGGCGCTCAGCAAGCCTGTCTACGGAGATGAGGCGCTGCATCTGGGGCTCGCGACAAAGGTCGCCCCCGAGGGAAAGCTGCTCGAGGAGACGCATGCCTTCGCACAAAAGCTTCTGCACCGTCCGCTCGCTGCGATCGCGATGCAGAAGCAGCTCTACTACGAGGTGTTCTACCGCGACTATACGGCATACAGCCGCCTCGAGGCGGAGAATCTTGCCAAGGCAGGCGCATCTGCCGACCATCACGAGGCGGTGACGGCATTTCTCGCGGGACGCAAACCTGTGTTTAACCAGTAACGCCGAACTCATTTTTTGCACGCAAAAGCCCGGTACTGTATCAGTACCGGGCTTTCCTATATAGAGGGCCGCGGCGGGACGGTTACCCGCGCACGATTTTCAGCGGTTTACCCTCCATGTAGCCAGCAGGGTTGCCGCTCTCAAGCGCCTGTTTGTAGACGCGCATGGCATCCTCAAATACGTTCAGCGTGGTATCGAGATCCTCCTGCGTATGTGTGTAGCAGGGAAAGATGCTCCAGCCGAGAAGTACGCCGCGCTTTGTGCTCTCCTGCATGAAGATGGAGTTATACAGCCAGTCGCGCCGTCCCTCGTAGTCGGTGTAGTCAAGCTGCATACGGCACGGGTAGCCCTTGAGATCGATGGGCACGCCGACTTCCTGCGCCAGTCTGCGGAAGTTGTCCTGCAGGTAGCGTCCCTTTTCCCAGATGCTGCGCAGCACCTCGCCGGACTCGAGCAGCTGCATCTCGGCGATGGCTGCGGCGAGGGAGAGGCACTCTCCGCCGAACGTCGTGGAGATGAAGACCTGCGGGTCGGCTGCCTCCATGATCTCGCGTCTGCCCGCGACGAAGGAAAGCGGCATGCCGTTCGCGGTCGCCTTGCCAAAGGTGGAGAGGTCGGGCGTTACGCCGAAGTACGCCTGCGCGCCGCCGATGCTGAAGCGGAATCCGTTGACGACCTCATCGATGATGAGGAGCGCACCATGCGCATGGCACAGTTCTTTGAGCTGTGCAAGATAGCCCTCGGCAGGGATGTCAGTGAGCACTGCCTCGGTGATGACGGCAGCGACCTCTCCCTGGTGGCGGGCGAGGAGCGCCTCAACCTGCGCCAGATCACCGTACTCGAATGCGTGCACATAGCTGCGTGCCTCGTCGAGGATCCCGCCCTGCCGCACGCCCTCCGCAGCGGCTGTCCACTCGTGCCAGCCGTGGTAGTTGCCGCGCAGGATATGCTTGCGCCCCGTATAGGCGCGTGCGATACGGATGGCCGCCTCGGTTGCCTCCGAACCGGTCTTGAGGAAGCGCACCATCTCCGCGCTCGGGATATGCTTGACACAGAGGCGTGCATACGTCACCTCCTCGGGCGCCATAAGGGAGAATCCCATCCCGCGCCGCATCTGCCGCATGACCGCATCGTCAATCGGCTGGTAGCAGTAGCCGAACAGCACGGGACCGAGCCCCATGTCGTAGTCGATGTACTCGTTGCCGTCTACATCCCAGACATGCGCATCCTGTCCCCGCTCGATGTAGATCGGGGAGACACCCTGCACATGGGTCTCAGGGCCTTTGCTGTACAACTGACAGCCGGATAGGATGATCTCCTGCGCCTCCTTCCAAAGGGTATCCGACTGCTGAAGCGATCTGTTTTTGATTTCTGCCATCTTTTCTTACTTCTTCCTTTTTCTTTTTGTACTGCCGCACCGCCCGTCGGCGGCACTGCCCGCCGCATTCTGCGGAGGGACTTCGTCCTAGAACTCCTGGCGCACGCCTGTATAGAACGCACGATGTTGACGGTCGCCGACATCATTCCACTCGCCGAAAAGATATGTGCCGCCGCGGAGCTGATACTGCGCGCGCAAGCGCAAAGTGAGATCGTTCGGATCGTAGGCGTCAGCCGAGAACTTGAACCGATCCCCCGCATAGGCATCGACACCGATGCCCGCCGCACCCGCGACGACCCCGGCACGCGCACCGAAGGCCCCGCCGCGCCGCCCGATCTGCGCATTCACCTTGTCCCCGCCGCCGATATCATCCACGCCGAACGAGGCATACATCCCCTCTGCCGCACCGACATCAAGGTTGAAGTTCGTACGCCATTTGTCCGTCTGCCCGCTGTATAGGGCATCGACCTTCGGCGTCACCTTGATGCTGCCGAGACGGCCCATGAGGCCGCTCGCCCTGTCCGTCATGGTGCGTGCATTGTGGATGAGGGCGCGCGCATCCTCCTGTGTCTGCGGGTCGCCCGCTACGGCGGCGATGCCGTCAGCGATGCGCACGATACGATCCGATGCCTCGGTGATGTTGGCGAGCGTCTTTTTGAGATTCTCCGCTGTCTGCGGGTCTGCGCCGACGGTCTCAAGATTCGCCATGATGCGCTCGACACTCGCTGTGGTCTGCGCGAGGTTCGCCGCCATCGCATTCATATTGGACAACATCCCGTGCAGATTCCCGCGGTTCTCCGCCGCCATCTGCTCGAGTGTCGCCGTGAGGCCGTCGAGATGCGCCGTCATCTGCTCCATATTGACGACGAGCTGCACCATCGAGGTCTGGAAGCCGGGCGCGCCGACGATGTTATTGATGGATGCGAGCATGGTCTCGACCTGGATGATCATTTTGTTCAGCTCTGTGAACATACTGTCCATCCCCATCTCGTCTGCGCCGTAGAGATAGTCGCCGTTGGCGTAGAAGTCCGCGCCCGCCGCAGGGGTGATGATGACAAATTTATCCCCCATGATGCCGGGCTGTGCAATGGTGACGGACGAGCCGCGCGGGATCTTGACACCATCTTGTATCACCATGGACACAGTGACGCCCATGCCGTCGCTCACGATGTCCTGCACACGCCCGACAGGAACGCCCGCAAGGAGCACCTGGGCCTCCGGGTTCAGCCCGACGGCGCGCCCGAACCCCGCATAGAGTGTGTAGTCCCGGCTCCCGCCGATGTGCAGGCCGCCGAAGAACATGACGACTGCGATCAGGAGTGCCGCGCCTCCAAGTGTAAACGCTCCGACCTTTGCCTCTGCGCTCATGCCCCAACCTCCCTGCGATGGTGCAGCGTACGAAAGAATGCCTGTACGCGCTCATCCTTGATATCCTGAAATCGTTCCGCCGTATCCACAGCGATGAGCCGGCCCTCGTAAATCATGGCGATGCGGTCGGCAATGCGGCTCGCACTCGCCATGTCGTGTGTGACGACGACGGAAGTCACGCCGAGTTTTTTTTGCATATCAATAATCAGTTGGTCAATCTTCGCCGTCATGATGGGATCAAGCCCCGAGCTCGGTTCATCGTAGAAGATGATCTCCGGATCGGTCGCAATCGCACGCGCGAGTCCCACGCGCTTCTTCATGCCGCCCGAGAGTTCCTGCGGCATCATCGCCGCCGCATCGGGCAGTCCGACGAGTGCGAGCTTCTCCGCCACGATGCGCTGAATCTCGTCCTCGCTCTTATGGGTGTGCTCACGCAGTCCGAACGCAACGTTCTCCCCGACGCTCATCGAGTCAAAGAGCGCGGAGTACTGGAACACCATGCCCATGCGCAGCCGCACGCGGTCGAGTGCGTCCTCACGCATCGCAGTGATGTTGTCGTCACCGAGATAAATCTCACCCGCAGTGGGGCGGTCAAGACCGATCATGAGGCGCAGGAGCGTAGATTTGCCCGATCCGGAGCCGCCGATGACGGCGATGGTCTCGCCCTGCTCGATCGTTAGGCTGATATCCCTGAGCGCCACCTTGTCCCCAAAGAGCTTTGTAACATGCTGCAGTCGTATCATAGCGCCCCCCGCCTAGAACAGGAAGAACGTCAGCACGGCGTTCAAGATGAATATGACAATGATGGACGTGACGACGGTCTGCATGGTCGCCTTGCCGACTCCCTCCGCGCCTCCCGGTGCATTCAGCCCGTAGTGACAGCCGAGGACGGCGATGACGTTGCCGAAGAAGATCGCCTTGATAAGTCCGCCCGTCATGTCGTAGATCGCTGCGAACTGTGTGATGGAATGCAGGAATGTGTATGCCGAGATGCCGGAGTAGTGTACGGCTGTCAGATAGCCGCCGAGAACGCCGATCACGTCGCCGAATACGGTGAGAATCGGTACGACGAGCATACACGCGAGCATGCGCGGCACAATGAGATAGTTCACAGGGCTGACCGCCATGACGCGCAGTGCATCGATCTGCTCCGTGACCTTCATTGTTGAGACCTCTGCCGTGATGGCAGCACCGACGCGGCCTGCACAGACGACACCGACGAGAACTGGCCCCAGCTCACGTCCGATGCCGATGGCGATGACCGCGCCGATGGTACTCTGCGCACCGTAGCGGATGAACTCATGCGCAATCTGAAGGGTAATGACGACACCTGTAAAGAGGAGAGTCAGCCCAACGATGAGGAGGGAGTCCGCACCGAGATGCGCCATCTGATAGACGATATTCCTGACACGCAGCCGCTGCGTGACCTGCCGTGCCGTCTCCCCGTAGAGGAGCGTAATGCGGCCGATGTTCGCCAGGTGCAGGAGGACAAAGCGCCCCACCGCCTCGAATATCCGCTGCATGGATTCCCTCCTCCCCGTTTATCGTGCGTACTTCTCCGCCTCGCTGCGCGCGAGTTCGTCGCAGCGCTCGTTGCGTAGGTTTCCCGCATGCCCCTTGACCCAGTGAAACTGCACATGCCGCGCGGCAAAGGCAGCATCCAGCTGCATCCAGAGATCCTGATTGAGCACGGGCGCCCCGTCCGCCTTTTTCCAGCCGCGCTTCTTCCATGCGGCCAGCCAGAACTTCGTGAATGCGTTCTTGAGGTACTGACTGTCCGTATAGAGCGCGATGCGCGCCCCCTCCGGCACCGCAGTGGCTGCCATGAGCGCTGCGGTCAGCTCCATGCGGTTGTTGGTCGTCTCTGGCGCACCGCCGCTGTACTCTGTGACTGCGCCCGTCGCGGTCTCCTCGATGACAGCAGCCCAACCGCCTGCACCGCCTGGATTCACAAGGCACGAGCCGTCCGTGTGGATGATGTAGTCCGCATCGACCGGCACATCCTCCACGGCCGTCGCAGCTTTCTGTGCAGGATGCGCTCCGCTGCCGCTCCGCGCAGGAGACTCGGCAGTGCTGCACGCCGCCGCACCGCCGAGCCAGCTGCGCGCCTCCTCCTCGGTCATGAACCCCTTGTAGACCGCTCCCTGAAAGCCCTGCACCTGTGCGGAACACTCCGCCCATACGGTAAAGATACCGGTCTGCCGACCGCGCTTGACCGCATAATATTTCTTTGCCACAATTCTCCCTTAATACGAATACCGGTAGCCGATCGAAAATCCGACGCCGTTGTAGCCGGGATTCTTCGTCCGCTGCCCGTTCGACACATGATGCCCGAGATAGGCAATGCTGAGTGCGTTCCGCTCGTTGAAATTATACGTGAGCCGTGGTCCGATGCGCCATAGGAAACCATAGTTGCGCGTATGCGCGGGGTGCACGCGGTTGTAGAGGAGCACCGCCCCCGTTGCATCGAGCGATGCCTCCCACTTGCTCCCGAGCGGCTTCGTCCAGCGCACCATGTAGGCAGGCCCGGCGCCCACCGCAGACGAGTCGAGCGCCGTCTCCGGCCGCGCCTTGTCCGCCCATGAGCCGACAGGACGCGAGACGGTCAGTCCCCAGTGGAGGGACATGGCGTGCATCTCCTTGTACTGGCGGAAGATGTGCAGATTGTAGAGATCGATGCTGCGCCGCTCGCCGCGGTGTTCCAGATAGTCCAGCTGGATCTCCGCCCGTTTGTCCTGTACCGAGGGATCTCCCATGTGCATCTGCGGTACCTGCCCTGTAACGGCAGGAGCTGCGTCTGCCGCGCCCGCTGCGCTCATCGCGAGCACTGCCGCCAGGGCAGTCATTTTCATATGGAAACAAGTCATATCCGTCACCCCCATCGTGTAAAAAGCTCTGCCTCAATGCCGAGGCGGTCGAGTATCTTCCCTACCATCATATCGACGAGATCATCCAGCGTCTCCGGCCGATGGTAGAACCCCGGCGCAGCCGGCATGACGACAGCCCCTGCGCGCGCAAGACGCAGCAGGTTCTCAAGATGAATCTCGTGCATGGGCGTCTCACGCGGCACGAGGAGGAGTCTGCGCCCCTCCTTCAGCGTCACATCCGCCGCACGCGTGAGGAGATCGTCCGTCACGCCGTGGGCGAGCGCCCCTGCCGTCTTCATCGAGCAGGGCAGAATGACCATCCCATCCATGCGGAACGAACCGCTCGCAATCGCCGCCCCCACGTCCGCATTCGGATAGAGGACGTGGACGCGCTGCGCCAGCATCTCCTGCGACATGCCGCACTCATAGTCCAGCACGCGCAGCCCGCTCTCCGTGATAACCGCATGTACCTCGATGCCGCGCTGACGCAGCACGTCGATGAGGCGGACGGCATATATACTGCCGCTCGCTCCCGTGATGCCGACGATCAGGCGTCTCATCGGATGACCGTGACACCGCCCATATAGGGAACGAGCGCCTTCGGCACAACGACCGATCCGTCCGCCTGCTGATTGTTCTCGAGAATGGCAGCCACCGTGCGGCCGACAGCAACACCGGAACCGTTCAGCGTGTGGAGGAACGCAGGCTTCGCGCCGCGTTCCGGCCGATATTTAATATTCGCACGCCGTGCCTGGTAGTCCGTACAGTTCGAGCAGGACGAGATCTCACGGTATTTCCCCTGCGCAGGCATCCAGACCTCAAGGTCATAGGTCTTTGCCGAGGTAAAACTCATGTCGCCTGTGCAGAGCTGTATCACGCGGTACGGAAGTTCGAGCGTTTTCAGCACGTCCTCGGCCGCCTCGACCATCGTCTCGAGCTCGTCCCAGCTCGTCTCCGGCGCGACGAATTTGATCAGCTCCACCTTGTTGAATTGGTGCTGGCGGATGAGGCCGCGCGTATCGCGTCCCGCGCTGCCCGCCTCTGCGCGGAAGCACGCCGTATAGGAGGTGTAGTACTCCGGCAGCTGCGCCGCATCGAGAATCTCATCACGGTGATAGTTCGTCGTCGGCACCTCCGCCGTCGGCACGAGGTAGTAATCAAGCCCGTCGAGTTTGAACATATCCGCAGCGAACTTCGGCAGCTGACCGGTCCCGACCATGCTGTCCTCGTTGACGATATAGGGCGCGAGCATCTCCGTATAGCCATGCTTTTCCGCATGCAGATCCATCATAAAGTTGATGCATGCGCGCTCCAGACGTGCGCCGAGTCCCTTGTAGAACGTAAATCGCGCGCCCGTGACCTTTGCTGCACGCTCCGCATCAAGTACGCCGAGTTTCTCCCCGATGTCCCAATGCGCCTGCGGCTCGAAGTCAAATGTACGCGGCGTGCCCCAGCGGCGCACCTCCGGATTCTCAGACTCATCCTTGCCGACGGGCACATCCGCCTTCGGCATATTCGGGATCTGGAGGAGGAGCGCACGCAGTTTCGTCTCAATCTCACGCAGCTCCTCGTCGAGCGCGGTAATCTCGTCGCCGAGTGTACGCATCTCCGCGACGACCTCGTCGGCGCTCTCGCCCGCCTTCTTGCGCACGCCGATCTCCTTCGAGACCGCATTGCGGCGCGCCTTCTTCTCCTCCACATCCTGCAGAACCGCACGGCGGCGCTCCTCGAGCGCCGTAAACGGAGAGAGATCGAGCGTGTTGCAGCGGTGATTCAGCATCTCCCGCACAGCATCCAGATTCTCGCGCACAAACTTCATATCCAGCATCAAAATCACTCCATCGTCGTGTAGATTTATTATCTGCTATCATAATACAAGGACTGCTGTTTGTAAAGAAAAGACCTTTTCCTCATCCGCAATTCACACATCTGTGTTACAATGCTCCAAAAGGAGAGCACCCGAATGAAAATCTTACCATGGGCAGGAGACAGCATCTTTCCCGCCCTCTGTGAAACACTCCTCGCATGGCGCAAGTCCGCCCCCGACACACGAGATCTGCCGTGGCGCGACGAGCCGACGCCCTATCACGTCTGGATCTCGGAGATCATGCTCCAACAGACGCGTGCCGCCGTCGTGCGCGGCTACTATCTCCGCTTCCTCGATGCCCTGCCCGGCATTACCGACCTCGCTGGCTGCGATGACGATGCCCTCATGAAGCTCTGGCAGGGGCTCGGCTATTACAGCCGCGCGCGCAATCTCAAACGCACGGCGCAGGTGCTTGTTCGTGAACACAACGGACAACTGCCGAACGACTTCGACGCGCTGCTCGCTCTGCCCGGCATCGGACGCTATACCGCGAGTGCCATTTCCTCCTTCGCCTACGGACAGCCGCGCCCTGCCGTCGATGGGAATTTCCTGCGCGTCGCTGCGCGCATCACGGCAAACGACATCGACATTGCAAAGGACGCGAGCAAGCGCGCGCTCGAAGCGGCGCTCGCCCCCTCCTACCCAGCGGGCAGAGACGCAGGGTACCTCAACGAAGCATTCATGGATCTCGGCGCAACCGTCTGCCTGCCGAACGGCGTGCCGCTCTGCCATGCCTGTCCCGCCGGCCGTCTCTGCCTCGCGTGCGAGCACGGCACGCAGCAGGACTATCCCAAAAAGACGGCACTCAAGGCGCGCCGCAAAGAGAGCCGTACCGTCCTCCTCCTCTCCTGCGGTACGTCCATCGCCATACGAAAAAGGCCTGCGCAGGGTCTCCTCGCAGGTCTCTGGGAGTATCCGAATCTCGACGGCAGACTCAGCAAAAGCGCCGTCTGCGCCTATCTCACTGCCGCAGGACTGCGCGTCCGCAGCATCCGCAAATGCGCGCCTGCACGCCACATATTCACCCACATCGAATGGGATCTCACGGGCTGGGACATCAGTATCGATGCAGCGCACGCACCGTCTGACGCACCGGACGCATCCGCCTCCGACCCCCTCGGCGCTCTCCTCTGGGTACGCCGCGAGGAGCTCGCCGACACATACAGCATCCCCGCCGCATTCGGATACTTTACACCGCAGTGAGCACACTGAAAGCCCCGCCATCCGGCGGGGCTTTTCCATGTAAGTATTACGGCTGAAAGATCAGCGTCTTCTCAAACCAGAGTTTAATCGGATAGCCTTGATAGACAATCGGAGCGAACCGCATCCGCCAGAACGCCTCCTCTGCCGCCTGTCGAAATCCGAGATTTGGTGCATCGGTGAGGATGCGCACAGACTCAATACTGCCGTCTATACCGACAAGCACACGCCCCGTCACCGAGACCGCCGCAGCGTACCCCAGCGACCGTGCCTCCTCGGGATAGTATGCGTCCGCATCGCGCAGAATGCGGTACGAGAGCCCCGCCGCAGAGGCAGCAGTATACGAGCCGTCGCCGTTGTCGGAGAACCCGTCGCCGAGTCCCGCCGCAGCCCCCGCTCCGCTGCCTCCTCCGGCAGGGGACGGCATACCGTCCCCTGCCGTACCGCTGCCTGCTGCCGTGCCCGCATCTGCACCATACGAAGCAGGCGCAGCAGATGCCTCAGCAGCAGGTACAGAGGACAGCGCATTGACTGCGGGCGAAACGACGCGTTCCATCTCCTGCGCTGTCGGCGCAGCTGCTGCTCTGATGCTCGGCAGGAGAGACTGCGTCGCTGCATTTTCCATACGATGCTCCTGCCGCTCCTCTGATGCAGAAGATGCGCCGCCTGCGCTTCCCTCGTTCGCCATAGACTGCACAGCCGCTGCAACCTGTCCCTCAGAGAGGAATCCTACTTGCAGCGGCGTGCTGGACGGCGGTGCCAACGAGAGCCAGTCCAGACCAAAGAGGAGCATCAGACCGAGCACAGCGCCATGAACAGCAAGCGAAAGACCGCCATAGATTTTCCACGAACGTGTATGCATTGGTCTCACCCCGGTGTATCGGTCGCAATGTAGACCTTTTCGATCCCGAGCCGCTTCACCACGTCCATGACCTGCACAACCGTACCGTAGGATGCGGCGGCATCTCCGCGCAGAATAACAGAGATATCCTCGCCGCGTGCCGCATCCGCCGCCAGACGTTCCGCCAGATCCCGCAGACTCATGAGATCGCGCTCGTAGTAGATGCCGCCGTCCGCGGTAATCGTGACGGGGATGTTGCGCGTCATGCTGACCTTCGCGCTCTCTGCCTGCGGGAGTGTGAGCGGCACGCTCTTCTGCACGACCATCGAGAGCATGCTCATCATAAAGAAGACGAGCAGGAAAAAGATGATATCGATCATCGGAATGATCATCAGCTGCGGGCGTTCTTCCTGCGGCAGAAGGTCAAGCCTCACGGCGCTCACCCCCCACATGCGCCAGATACATCGTCGCGGTGTATTCCACATCCGCAATCATGCTGTTTGCACGATGCGAGAGGTAGGCGTGCAGACTAAGCGCCAGAATGGCTACCAGAAGTCCGCTCGCCGTCGCAACGAGAGCCTCGCCGACACCGCCTGTGATGGCAAACGGCTCGCCCTCAGCGACGGACAGCACACTGAACGAGCTGATCATACCGATGACCGTACCGAGGAGGCCGAGCAGCGGCGCCATCGTCACAATCACACTCAGATACTCCAGATAGCGGCGCAGTTCGATTGCTTTTTTCTTTGCTGCTGCCTGTACAACCTCCTCCTGACGCACATGCTCATATCTACGCTCCGCGAGCGCAGCGAGCAAGACCTCGCCTGCCGCGCCTCCTGCAGTCCTGCAGGCCTCGGCGACACGATCATAATCACCGCAGCCGAGCGCATCATGCACCACTCCGGTAAAATCTGCCGACTTCGCACGTTGTCCCCGATAGTAGGCAAGCCGCTCAAACGCGATCATCACACTGATGACGGAGGCAAGTCCGATGGGGATCATCGCGAGTCCGCCTTTTGCAAGCAGTTCAAAAATCTCCATTGTTCCCCGCCTTCCTTAGAAACTATACCGTGCGCCGACGAAGTAGGTACGCGGGAAGCCGGGGGTCAGTGTCCACATGCCTTCACTGGCGTACTCATAGTAGGTTTTGTTAAGGACATTGGTAACACCGCCGTACCACTCAAGATTGTCATTTTGCTTGAACTTAAAGTTCACATCCAGAAGGCCGTAGGACGCAATGATGCTCCCTTCGTCATGGCGCTTGGACTCCTTGATGAAGTTGTTATATGAACCAAAGTATGTATACTTCGCACCGACACTCCACTTCTTGTCAAACGCGTAGTTCGCTTGAATGATCGCCTTGTGCTTCGGCACAGACATGAGTCCGCTGCTTGTAAAGTCGATTGCATCCTCGCCATACTCATCCAGGACGGCACGCCCCTGCGCAGTATACGTCCGACGACCGTGCAGATAGGTATATCCCTCGGTGAGATCGAGCTTGCCGAGTCTCTGCTGCAGCGTCAGCTCTACACCACGGCGCTTGACATTGAACATATTAAACGTCTTGTACTCCGGTCCATATGCGCCGATAAAATACGGACGATTTAACTCGTTGTCCGTTGCAGACATGAATAGCGTCAGATTTACCGCTGTCGCACCAATCTTATCTCTCATGCCAATCTCGTAGAGATGATATCGCTCCTCCGTGGCAGAAGTTCCCCGATAAACCTTGCTGGATGCATCCGCATATACTTCGTCCGCAATCTGCAGCCCATCGGGACTGGTAAATCCGCGTTCCCAGCGGGCAAATACACGTCCAATTGTACCGTATTGATAACCGAGTGAGAGCTCGGCCGCTGTATTCCAGCGGTGCGACGTATCCTTGCCGCCGATTGGCCGCCTCAACGTTCCGCCCTGCTTGTCAAATCCATAGATCAGATCCTCGCGGCGAACACCTTGGGTGAAGGTGAATTTTCCGTGCTTCATCTGGTTCAGCAGATAGAGTGCTCTCGTCTCTTTCTCGTAGTTAAAGGACATTGGCTTTCTGCCGGAGATATAGTTCAGATGGGAGGACTGATTCACCCAGTCTACACCGATGAGCAGGGAGTTTTTCTTACCATAGGCATAGTCGAACTTCATCCGTGTACCGTAGGAATCATGGTTCATACGCCCATCGATGATTTTTGAGTTCTTATAGTCTCCATCTGTATAGAAGAAATCACCGCTGAACTTCCACTTGCTGCCAAGATTCTGGTTATAGGTGAGGTTATAGGTATTGAGGTCGCGATCCCCATCGTTGTATTTGCCGTCGGAGGGGCGTGCATTCCTGCCGTAGCGTTCCACCGTACGGCGTGAAATATTTTGTACAAACCGACTTTCTTCTTCCAAATGACTGAACCGGAACGCCACAGAGTGATCCGCATCCGCATCGTAGCGCAGTCCCGCAAAGAGATAGTCGCTGTTGCGGAAGGTGTTCACGAAGTAGAGATCACGCTCCAGCTTATTATAGCCGCCCTGCAAGGTAAGTTTCTGCCCCACCTTATCTCCATAGTTGAATCCCAATCGATACCCGTCCGAGTTCCATTCCGTGGTCAGTGTCCGCTGCGGTTTGTTCATGCTGCGCAGATTCGTCGTGATGTTGATGATGCCGCCCGCCGCGCCGCTGCCGTAGATGACAGAGCCGCCGCCCGGGATGATCTCGATCTTCTCGACCTGCTCCACCGGCACATAGTCATAGTTGTTCGGCAGGGGATGCGTCACCATCGTCGTCATCGGCGCACCATCGATCAGTACCTGTATATTGCGGTGTGCCTGACCGGCTCCCTGTCCGCGAATGTCGATCTCTCCCCAGAACGACGCACCGACACTGATGCTCGGCTGATCCTTGAGCACGTCGGAGATGGTCTTGTATCCCTTCTCCTCGATGGCGCGCTTCGTGATGACGATCACCTGCTTTGTATCGCGCAGCTTCTCGATCTCTACATAGTCGGGACGGACGTAGGAATCAGAGAGCTTGATCGGCGCCGTGGAAGACGCGGCTTCCTGTACACTTTTCGCCGTCTGATCGTCTTGTTTCTCCGACGCAAGAGAAACACTCGTTCCCCCCCCGACTGTCAATGCTCCACAGACAAGCAGCCGTAGGTAAAAATACCGATGTTTCATTATTTTGCCAGGCTTCATCATTTCCCTCACTTTTCTTTGTAATCATCCAATACGATATTGATACTCTTTAACAAATACATCACAAAACACTAAGCGTTATCTTATCAATAGAGATTTTCATTGTCAATATATTGACGTAAAAAAATAAAATAAGAGCTTGTATTTTTCATCTTACAAAAATACAGCTCTTACTTTAACTTTTTATATTAAACAGCTTTACCAAGATCACGCGACTGCGTGCGCATGACGGTATTGAGGTCGGGCGCAGAGACGCGCGCCGCATGCTCTTTCTCCCGCTCCTTTTCGATGAGATTCCGCAGCATCTGCATATGCGGGTGGCTCTCCAACTCAGGCGTAGGCTTTCCCGCAAGCGCCGCCGCCATCTGCGCGGGCATGCCGTCGGGGAACATCGCCTCGAGCATGGAGCGCACAGACTTCGGAATCATATCCTGCAGGGCGACGTTCTCCTTGCGCAGTTTCACCGCATCCTCCTGTGTGAGCGCATATGCCTCCAGGAATCCCTGGATGAGGTTATCGTGCCAGAACTCGCCTGCCCGCGTAAGGTTAAAACCTGTCGCCGTGCGCGTGACAAGTCCGTTCTCCGCCCATGCGGCGAGGAGAGGCTCCATCTCCGTGCGGAGGTCCACGTCATACTTCTTCTCAAAAAAGGGTGCGTAGAGGTAGCCGTGCTCGATCTGGTCGCCGATCTCGCTGTGCATGCGGTGTGCATCCGCCTGCTCGCCCATGAACTGGAACGGCTTGCCGCCCTCCTCTACCATCTTCTCATACGGCGCAAGCGCACCGTGGTTGCGCCACATCATCTGCCCGATGAAGCCGCCCGCCCCCGAACCGAAGGCGAGGACATCGTTGCCGCGCTTTGCCAGCGTATTATAGATGCTGCGCTCGCGGTGATCGGTGGCCCAATGCGTCGTATCAATACGGCGCACCATCGGGTTTTCCATAACGATCTCGATGCCGCGCCGGAAATACTCCGACTGCTCCTCTGACGTCGGGAGCATGGGCAGATCGCCGGACTCGATGCGGCGCGCCAGTTCGCTCGCCGGAAATACGTTGAGCTGATAGAGGTCGCCGCCCGCAATCCCGATCTCGAACTGCGTGCGCACATCATTCTCCCAGACCTCCATCGACTGATACGGCAGGCCGTAGATGAGGTCGGCGATGACGACAGCGCCCTGCTGCTCCACCATACGGCGCAGCGTCGCAATCACCGTCTCGCGGTCGTCGATACGGCCGATGGCCTGGCGGACACGCGTATCAAAGGACTGCACACCGAGGGAGAAGCGGTTGATGCCCGCCTGCATCGCCGCCTCCACCTTACTCTCCGAGAGGTCGTGAATGCGCCCCTCGAGCGTGATCTCGCAGTCGCTCGTGAGCGGCAGCCGCGTACGCACGGTGCGCACGAGACGGGAGAGGTCGGCATCACTGAGTGCCGTCGGCGTCCCGCCGCCGAAGAATACCGCCTGGAACGGCGCGCCCGTCGCATACGCCGTATCCGCTGCCGCCTCGATCTCCTCGATGAGCACATCGACGTAGTGATGCGCCGCCTCCTCACGCGTATAGTTCTGAAAGAAGCCGCAATAGCTGCATTTCTTATCGCAGAACGGGATGTGGATATAGACCGCACGCTCATCTGCCGGATCCGGTGTCTGCGCCATGAGCTCTGCCCAGATGCGTGCCTGCTCCGCCTTATCCATGATCATGCGCTTTCCGCCCGCACCGGGATGCACCACCCGCTTTTTGGTGAAGGCGCAGCCGAGCGGATTGTCCGACTTCGTCCCCAGCAGCCAGCTGCGCGCCTCCGCCGAGAGCGCCGCAAGTTTCGTCTCCAGCGTATTCATGCGAGTACCTCCTTTGCCGCTGCCGCGACCTGCGCGCAGTCTGCTGCATCGGGATGGCTTGCCGCCGCTGCATAGCGCGCTGCGTTCTCCGCGGTAAAGGCATGCACATTGTCCTTCGGCATGCTCTTGAACATCTCGATCAGCATCGGGTCGATTGCCCCCTGCACGAGGATCGCACCGAGAATCTCATTCGACGGGTCAAAGAGGGCACGGATATTCTCGATGCATTTCGCACAGTGCTCCGAGTCCGGCTCTGCGCCAAGCGTTCCATAGATGAATACGCGCCGTCCGCGCAGGGTCTCGATGTATTTCTTCGCCGCAGCATCCGCCGTCCCGCGGTCGATCCATGTGCCGACACAGAGCGCCGCATCCTCCGGTACGTCACCCGCATCCTTGACGCTGCGGCAGGGAGCACCGAGCGCCTCTGCCAGATATTCTGCGACCTTCTTCGTATTTCCCGTGCGCGAGGAGTAAATGACTGCTATATCGTTCTTCATCGTTTCTATGCTCCCGTTCAAAGTGAATATCTATATTCTCTAATTCACTTGTATGATATAACAGTTCTCAAAAAAAATCAATAGGGATTTTCAAAAATCATAAATAAAAATTATGAACTAAATTCATCTTTCTACTCTTCATTTGCACCCCCTATGCCTATACATATTCATTCTCAAATACATTTTCATTTATAACGCCTTATTGGGAAAGCACAATCCAGTTTTTCTTCAGAGTGCAATTATCCATTATTTTTATATCATATTATATTTTAATTCATAAAGTTTTATTATATATAATTTTTAATTATTATTATGCCCGTTAAAAAAGCACCGCTGCAGCGGTGCTTTCCATTATAATTAGTGCGTATCGTGACTGCCGCAGCATTTATGCGCCGCGCCATGCGCATGACCGTGCCCGCAGGTATGCCCATGCTCATGTCCGTGGCCATGTCCATGCTCATGCCCCTGTCCATGCTGGTGACGATGGCTGCATTTCCCCTCACCTGCACGCGGAACGAGCGTTCCCGCGAGATGCTGCTGCACGACCTCATCCGCGCTGCCCTTCACGCCGGATACGAGCGTAATGCCCGCCTCTGCAAGTGCCGTCTGTGCACCCGCGCCGATGCCGCCACAGATCACAACATCCGCTTTCGCGTTGTGGAGGAAGCTCGCAAGTGCGCCATGCCCCTCACCGACCGTGTCCACAACTTCCGAGGCCTGCACTGTACCGTCCTCGACATCATAGAACTTGAACTGTTTTGCTCTGCCAAAATGCTGTTCAACCGTCTCCTCTGTATAGGGCACTGCAATTCTCATAATATCTTCTCCTTTATCCTGAATCCCGAGGACTGTCGGATGTTCGATCCGATATGCGCCGCCCGCAATGCGGATGCGCTTCCCGCAGATGATTGCCTCCGCGAGCTTGTAGCGCGCCGCCTCGTAGATGCTCGTCACCGTCGCACGGGACACGCCCATCGCGGCGGCACATTCCTCCTGCGTCTGTCGCCCATAGTCGATCTGACGGATCGTCTCGAGCTCATCCAGCTGGAGGATAACGGACTCCTCCGTCTCCTCTTCCGTATCCTCCGGCGCAAAACTCCAAAAATCCGGATAAGCGCCGATGCGTCGGCATCTCTTTGGTCGCGGCATAGCTCCTCCTTTTCTGTCATATGACAGTTATAATCTTAGCAAAGTTTTCAGCATATGTCAATTATGTTTTTCTTGTGCTTGACAAGTATGATAGAATAGAAGTGAAAGTTTATTGTATTTTGGGAGGTAATGGTTATGAAAATGATGATTGCAGGGCTCTTTGCGGGGCTCATCCTCGCCACCGGCGCACAGGTACTCGCCTATGGCTGCGAAGGTGGGGTATGCGAACTGCCGCAGCGTCAGAACACGGCGTACTGCTATGGCGGCAATGCAGGTTACTGCTACGACGGTGACTGCGCACAGACATCACGCGGTGCATGCGCAAATCAGAGACGCGGCGACTGTGGCTGTGGACGCTGAGTGAAAAGACGGTTCTGTTTGGAAAGCATCTCCTTTCCAAACAGAACCGTCTTTTTCTGATGGCAGTGTATACGCACAAAACAGCAAATCATGATAACAATAGTATCTCCAATACACTTTGCACATTAATAACCAAATAGAGGAGAGGACCATGCCCGCACAATCACGCCGTCCAAAGATAAAAGCGGCCTCTCCACCAAAGCCGCTTGCATGGTGGAAAAAGCTGCTGATCGCTGTGTTTGGCACATACATCGCGGCAAAGTTTTTTGGTCTCATCGTCCCCGATGTCAGTGCCGCAGGTATATTTCCGCACACGGACGGGGATGGACATACAGAGAAGCCTCCCATCCGAGCAGACGAATATCCCGATGATACATGGGATATCGCGTATGATGACCTGCCTGCGGATACCTTCGACGCGCCCTACCGCCAGTCCCCCGACGGCGAGACAGACAGAGAGGCTATCTACAACGACTGGGGCGACTGGAACGACGGCTACGACGACGATGACTGCCGCTGATGCCGCTGCACTATCCAATACAGCATCACCACAATCCGGAAAGGGGCTGCCGCACGCAGAGACGTGTAGCAGCCCCTATTTGACTGCCTGCTCTTAGATGAGCGCGGCAGGCTCATACTCCTCGGGGAGAATGCGGCGGAGGAAGCGGCGCGTACGCTCCTCGCGTGGTGCCGTGAAGATCTCCTTTGCGCTGCCCTCCTCGACAATGACGCCGTCCGACATGAAGACGACGTGCGTCGCGACATCCTGCGCGAACTTCATTTCGTGTGTGACGACGATCATGGTCGTTCCCTCCTCCGCGAGGGTCTTCATGACCTGCAGCACCTCGCCGACAAGCTCGGGATCAAGCGCTGATGTCGGTTCGTCAAAGAGGATGACATCGGGCTTTGCTGCAATCGCACGCGCAATCCCGACACGCTGCTGCTGTCCGCCCGACAGCTGTGCGGGGTAGTAGTCCGCGCGCACCTCCATGCCGACCTTCCGCAGCGCATCCATTGCGATCTCATGCGCCTCAGCCTTTGCCATCCCGCGCCCGACGGTAAGCCCAAGCGTCACATTCTCGAGCGCAGTCTTGTTGGCGAACAGATTGTAGTTCTGAAAGACAAATCCCGTCTTCTTCCGCACATCGGCAACCTCCCGCTTCGATGCCTCCGAAAGAGGAAGCTGCACCCCGTGAAGCTCCATCGTTCCGCCGTCCGCACGCTCAAGGAAATTGAGACAGCGCAATAATGTGGTCTTGCCCGAGCCGCTCGGGCCGAGGATGACGACGACATCGCCTTTTTCGACAGAGAGGCTGACATCCTTCAGCACCTCTGTCTGTGCGAAATTTTTACGCACATTCTGAACCTGCAGTAACATATACCCTCCTAGCGCCCGCGGAACGCCCCGACACGCCGCTCCGCCGCTGCAAATAGCAGCTGGACGGCAGTGCAGAGGATGAGATAGACAAGGAACACGTCGAGATACGCCTCGATGTAGTTATAGCCATAGGACGCAGAGATCTTGCCGACCGCCGTGATGTCCTTGACCGTCATGAGGAACGCGAGCGATGTCCCCTTGATCAGATTGACCGTGACATTACAGATACCCGGCAGCGCCACGACCAGGGCCTGCGGGATGATGACGTGCAGATAGGTCTGCACCTCGCTGAGACCGCTCGCTGTCCCCGCCTCAAGCTGTCCGCGCGGGATGGCGAGCAGTGCCGAGCGGAACACCTCCGTCAGCAGCGCAGTCGTGTTGGCGGTAAAGATAAAGACCGCATACCAGAACGGATCGACCGCCTCAAACACATTGATCCCGAGTCCCATTGCCTGCACGAACGCGTTGACCATGCTCGGCAGGAGGCTGTAAAGCAGGAGAATCTGCAGGATGAGGGGCGTGCCGCGTACAAAGGACACATAAAAACGTGCCGCCGTCCCGCCCGCGCACGTCCCGCGCACACGCAGAACGGCGAAGCAGAATGCGATGGGCGCAGCGAAGAAAAGCGAGAGCGCCGTCAGTGAGAGCGTCGTACCCGCGCCCTGCCAGACGAGCAGGAATGTCTCCCGCATGAACTCAAGATCCAGCTCCAACAGTCCCGCCTCCTCTCAGTTCCTCTGATGCGCGCAGACTCGTCCCCGTATCGAGACGGCGCTCGAGCCAGTGGAATCCCTGCTCAAGCAGCAGCACGATACCCCAGTAGATGAGCATCGCGGCGAGGTAGACCTCGATCCCGTATGCGCCGAAGTTCTGCGCGATGATGAGATTGCCCTTGCCGATCAGATCAATCAGCCCGATGGTATAGGCAAGCGAACCCTCCTTCAGCAGGTTGATCGCTGCATTCCCAAAATTCGGCAGAGCGATAAGCGCTGCCTGCCCCAGCATAACGTGCAGGAATGCCTGCATGGGCGAGAGTCCCGCGCTCACTGCCGCCTCGTACTGACCACGCGGCACAGCGCTGTATGCCGCACGGAACACCTCCGAGATGTACGCGCCGAAGAGCAGCGTGAACGTGATGACGGCAAAGACGCCGCGGTGCAGCGCATTCATATCGTAGCCAAAGGCTGCATCCAGCACCTTCGGCAGACCGTAGAACACGATAAACAACAGGACAATGGACGGCGTACAGCGCATGACATAGACATATCCTGCACTGCCCCACCGCAGGATGCGCCCGCCGCTGAGACGCGCCCATGCGAGCGCCCCGCCGAGCAGCGCGCCGAGCGCAATGCTGACACCGGCCACGAGCAGGGTCACATCGAGATAGGCGAGCAGCTGCGGCAGGAACTGCCCGATCATCCCGATATCAAAAGCCCGTGTCTCCATCGCTGCCGCCCCTCATTTCTTACTTCAAATAGTCCGAAAGACTCTCTCCAAAATACTTCTGCTCGAGCTCCGCGATTTTCCCCTCAGCGCGCAGCTCCTCGATCGCCTTGTCATACGCATCTGCGAATGCCTGCTCCTTCTTGTTGAAGATCGGATAGGTCGGGATGCCCTTGTAGCGGATATAGGTCAGTTTATCGCTGAACTGATGGTAGGGCGCATCTTCCTTTGCAATATTGTTCTTGTAGCTCAGTTCCACCTCGAGGTAGCCGTCGTAGCGTCCCTCCATGACCCAGCTGTATGCATCCGCATTCTGGAACGACTCGGATGAGGTCAGCTTGATCTCGCTGCCGGGATGCTCCTTGTTGTAGCTGTCAATAACCATGTAGCGCGCATCCTGCGGGGCAATCGGAACGAGCTTCCCGCTGAACTTCGCAAAGGAGGGGAGATCCTTGATCTCGTTTGCCGTCTCCTTGCGGATCGCAAGGCCGATGACGCTCGCACCGATATTATTCTTCGGGAATACATACTTCTTCTTGCGTGCGTCCGTAATCCAGACGCCCTTTGTCCCTACGGTGTACTTGCCGGACTCGACCCCGATGAGAAGATCGTCATCCGAGGTGGGAACGAACTTGAACTCATACTGCGGGAGTTTCTTGGCGATCTCCTTCATCACGGCGACCTCGAACCCGTCGGACTCACCCTGCTCATTCACATAGTCATAGGGAACATAGTAGTTCGTATGTGCGACCGTGATGGTCTTCTTGCCCTCTGCTTCTTTTGTGCCGCTTTCAGCACTCTCCTTGCCGCAGCCCGCAAGCCCCGCTGCGAGTGCCGCCGCGACCAGTCCCGTGAGTGCCGCCTTGCCGATTTTCTTGAAATTCATTGTCATGCTCTCCTTTTACCGCGCGCCCGCAGCACCGCGTACCCAGTCAAAACGATTCCAGTCAATATCGCGCGGAACGGTACAGTCTGCCCCAAGCAGGATGCCCGTACGCCCCGCCGCTGCGAGGATGCGCTGCGTCTCCGCCTCGACCTCGGCGCGCGTACCGCTGCACAGAATATCCGTCGGCAGGTTGCCGAATCCGCCGAGCAGCGCACGATCCGGGAAGATACGCGCCCCCTCCGCGAGCGATACGCCCTCAACGACTGCCGCCCAGTTGATGGTCTTTGCCTCGTAGTCCTGATACCAGTCGAGCTCGTTGCGGTGTCCCGCGTAGCCGCAGATATGCAGGATATTGTAGGGACTTGCCGCATTCGCCGCGCGGAGGATCTCCTTCTCTCCCGGTGCGAACACCTCCTCATAGACCGCGCGGTCAGCCCCCTCACCGATAAGACTCTGTAAACTGAAGTAGATGCCTGTCACACCCGCCTCGGTGATGATACGGTGCGCGAGCTTTGCCAAATCCGCTGAGATGACATCGAATGCCGCCCTGAGCGCCGCCTTGTCCTCACGGACGAGCTGGGCGAGAAACGCCTCGTCCTCGGCGAGCGTCCCAGGCTGCATGAATTTCAGCGTCGTCCCCGCACAGAATACATTATAGAACGTTGCAACCTCACTGCCGTAGCGGCGCGTAATCTCCTTCGCGTAGGCAACCTGCCGTGTGAAGAAGGGATGATCGTCCGGCAGCGGCTGCACCTTCGCCAGCTCTGCTGCCGTGCGTGCCTGCTGTACCACAGGGTTCGGATAGGAGAAGAATCCATCCGTCATGATCTTTACGAAATCCGGGCGGAACTCCTCGATGAAGCGGATCTCGCCGTCCAGCACCGTCTGCTCGAGTTCCGGATGCGTGTAGGCATCCGCATGAATCTCATCAGAGAGGAAATGAAACCAGAACCCCGCCGGTACGCGCTCTACCTCTTTGCGATCCATCGCACGCAGCACGAGCTCCTTCTTCGATATTGCCATGATGATACTCCCCCTTGTCAAAACATTGTTTTCATGTATGTTTTCGTTTTATCGCGAGTGCATCATACAATACGAGTAGCATACTTGTCAAGTATGTTTTATATATTTTTTGATTGACAAAGAAACGGCACGGACATTATAATGTGCTCAAGCAAAACGACGTGAGGATATAAGGGAGGATATATGATGAAGGATTTCTCAGCAGAGGTGCATGGCTGTCACCGCTACGACGCAACGGGGGCAATCAATACACCGATCTATCTGTCGGCGACGTTCCGCCATCCGGCATTCCGCCAGAGCACAGGCTATGACTACGGCCGCGTGGCGAACCCGACGCGCAGCGATCTCGAGCGGGCCATCGCTCTCCTTGAGGGCGGCGGGCGCGCATGGGCGCTCTCCTCCGGAATGGCGGCGGTGAACCTTGTCTTTGCCCTCTGTCGTGCGGGCGACCATGTACTTTTGCCGGAGGATCTCTACGGCGGTACGGTGCGTCTGGCGAATGAGATATACAGCCGCTACGGCATCGACTTCGAGTACATTGATATGCGCGACACGGCACTCGTCCGTGCGAAGATGCGCGCGGAGACGAGACTCGTCTTTATAGAAACCCCCTCGAATCCGATGATGTTCGTCACCGACATCCGCACCCTCGCAGAGATTGCACACGCACACGATGCACTGCTCGTCGCAGACAACACCTTTCTCTCGCCGCACTTTCAAAAGCCGCTCACACTCGGCGCGGACATCGTCCTCGAGAGCGGGACAAAATACCTCTGCGGACACAATGATGTCATCTGCGGTACGATAGCAGTACGGGAGGCAGATTCTGCCCTCGCACAGGAGATCGAGCTCCTCGTCAAGTCCGAGGGGCCGAACCTCTCCCCGATGGATGCGTGGCTCATGCTCCGCAGTCTCAAGACCCTCGGCGTACGCGTCGAGCGGCAGGCAGCGAGCGCTCTCGTACTGGCACAGTGGCTGCGCACGCGCCCCGAGGTCACAGAGGTCTACTATGTGGGACTGCCCGACCATCCGCAGCACGCGCTGCACCAATCTCAGAGTGCGGGCTGCGGCGGCATGATCTCGTTCAAGGTGCGGACACCCGCCATCGCACAGAACGTTCTCGCCCACCTGCACCTCATCGCCTTCGCCGAGAGTCTCGGCGGTGTCGAGAGTCTGCTCACCTATCCCATCGTACAGACGCACGCCGAGATGCCGCACGAGCTGATTGCCCGCACAGGACTGGATGATCATCTCCTGCGCCTGTCCGTCGGACTCGAGGATGTAGAGGATCTGAGGGAGGATCTCGCACAGGCACTCGAAAAAGCCGCACAGGAAGGATAATGCACCATGCCCACGAACTTTGATGAAATCATCGACCGCCGCAGCACAGACAGCATCAAGTACGACTTTGCCGCCGCGCGCGGCTACCCTGCGGGCATTCTGCCCTTCTGGGTCGCAGATATGGACTTTCGCGCGCCTGCACCCGTCCTCGATGCACTCCGCGCGCGCAGTGCGCACGGCATCTTCGGCTACACGCAGCCAAGGGACGGCTACTTCGACGTACTGCAGGACTGGTTTCACACCCGCCACGCATGGGATGTCGTGCGCAGCGATCTCGTCATCACCCCCGGGGTCGTCTTTGCGATTGCCGCCGCCATCCGCGTCTATACCGCGCCGAACGATGCCGTCCTCATCCAGCAGCCCGTCTACTATCCCTTTGCAAACATCATCCGCGATAACGGCCGCAGACTCATCGACAGCACACTGCGTCTCGATCGCGGACGCTATCACATCGACTTCGCAGATTTTGAACAGAAGATTATAGAAAACAACGTCAAGCTCTTTATCCTATGCAGTCCGCATAATCCCGTCGGGCGTGTCTGGACGCGTGCGGAGCTCAAGCAGATTGCTGCCGTCTGTCTGCGGCACGGCGTCATCGTCGTCGCGGACGAGATTCACGAGGAGTTCGTGCGTCCCGGCTCTCATCACATCCCCTTCGCCTCGCTCTCGGAGGAGATTGCAGCGCGTACTGTCACCTGCACCTCGCCGAGCAAGACATTCAACCTCGCAGGACTGCAGATCTCAAATATCTTCATCCGAAATGAGGAACTGCGCAGCCGTTTCAAGGCGGAACTCGCCAAAATCGGCTACGACGAGCCGAATACCCTCGGTCTCACCGCAGCGCGGGCGGCGTATGAGCACGGTGCGCCGTGGCTGACGGAGCTGCTCTCCTACATTGAGGAAAACCATGCACGCACCAAGGCATTTCTCGCGCAGCATCTGCCGCAGGTCGGCATCATTGAGCCCGAGGGGACGTATCTCCTCTGGCTCGACTTCCGCGCCTGCGGCCTCTCGGACGAAGCGCTCAACAGAAAAATCATCCATGAGGCAAACCTCTGGCTCGATGACGGTCCCATCTTTGGCGCGGGCGGCAGCGGCTTCCAGCGCATCAACATCGCCTGTCCGTGGGCGGTGCTTGAAACGGGACTGAAAAACCTCGCTGCAGCATTCAACTGATTGATGACAAAAAGGCTGTTGTACGAAACGACATTCGTACAACAGCCTTTTCCTTTGTCACGGCGCTGCAAAGCGCCCCTTCCGCCGCGCGCGGTCTCCCTCTCTCATCTCGGCGGAGGAATCTTAGAAAACAGCATATCAGCTTCCCCCGCTGCAGGGGACGCGGCACGCTGTGATCTGAAGATGGCCCATATAACAGCCTGTTTTATTTCTCGTGTTCCTTAAAATACTGCCACGCATCCATGACATCAAGGAATGCGCCGTCGAAGCCCGCTGCGATGATCTGGTCGAGATAGGCGGCAGGGCTGCCGTAGAGGAGATCCTTCCACTCCTTTGTCCAGTAACGTGCCTTGTAGCTGCCCGGCCACTCGGGGTTCGGCTCGGCAAGCCAGTGCGGGCGTGCGGTATGCCAAGCATCCTGCCAGTAGGGACGGTAGTCCGCTGCCTCGCCGACGCTCATGTACGCGAGGAGGATGCGCTGCCCGCCGTTCGCCTTGCGTCTGAGCTGCGCGGTCTCGGCACGCGAGAGCGGCCGATCATCATAGTAAAGGTCAACGATGAGGAGATCGTAGTTTGTCGCAGCAAGCGCTCTCAGATAGGCATCGCGCGTCTTGTAGTGCTCGGGATTCAGCAGCACGAGGAAGTTTTTCACCTGCCGCAGCTGCGTGATGTCCTCCGCATTCTCATGCGGGGGACGACGGTCGGGAATCACATCGAGGAGGCGCGCGCCGCCATCGGCAACATACCCCTCCGCAGCCCCCATCTCCTGCACATGACGGATCTTCTTCCCCGTCACATAGTCGAGGATAAAGACCTGCTTGCCCGCCATGAGAGGCTTGCGCAGCATCGCAGCGAGAAACTCGTCCGTCTCTGCGTCGTTGCGCTCCGCCTTCTCTCCGTCCTCCTCATAGCCATCGTAGAAACGGGACTCCATAAAGAATCCGTCGAGCGCCCCGATGAGCCGTGCAACATCCTGCGCAGGGTTGTCCTCCGTTGCCTCGAGCAGGCCCGTCGGGCCGTTTCCGACCAGCAGAAAGTGCGGCTGCTGCCGACGCGCGTATGTGCCAATCTCGCTCGTGAGGTCGATCATCTCCTTCTCCGGTACGATATGCCGCTGCGTGATGTCAGCAGCCGTATGTCCGCAGGCGTGCGGCAGCTGATTCAGTCCGAGCAGCCCGGCTGCCCCGAGCACCAGCGCGGCAACAGACTTCCCAATCTTGCCCATGTGTCCTCCCATCATAGCGTCTCCTGATACCAGAGCGCAAAACCCCAGCCGTTGTACCCGAACCCGCCGTCGTCGCTGCGGATATAGCGCTCCGTCTGAACGGTGAGATTCTTCCGCTCGGTGAGTTTCCAGTCCACACCTGCCGCAACAGAACATCTGCGGAATCCGCCGCCCGTATTGAGTGCGGTACGCAGCGGATCGGAGGTGCTGCTGACACGCGCGTAGTGCGCCATGACCTGCCATGCGAGGCGGTCCGAGATGCGGTGACGCAGCCCGAGTCCATAGTACTGCCGCCCGACGGACTGCGAGGCGATGCCGCGCGCCGCCTCGGTCAGTGCATAGACGGCATAGAGCCGCAGTTCATTCTTCCGTGAAATTTTCTCATTGTGGAAATAGCGCAGCACCCAGTCATCGCCGTCGCGGTAGCGGTTCTGCCCCGTCACCGTGCCGCTGTCCGTGTCGGCAGCATCCTGCACAGCATGCCCCGCGGCGCTATGGTACAGCTGCACCATGGACTGCTTCTTCTCCCCCGCATGGAGATATTCCACCTCCTGCGAGAAGACATTCCCGGGTGAGATATGCGCCCCCGGCACTTCCTTGGCATAGTCATAGCCGCTGCGGACGGCGTAGCTGAGACGGCCGGTCAGTCGGTCGCGTTCTGTGATGCAGTGCACAACCTCGACGCTCGGGATGTACTGCCAGCCCGTACCAAAGTCGGTGAACCGCGCCAGTCCCTCCGGCACAACGGCATAGCGGGCGAACCGGCTCTGCCCCGTCGGTACGTTGAGAGAAAAACCATAGTAAACGCGATTGATTTTCTTCTCGTTGCGCAGCGTAACACTGAGCTGCGTATCCGTCCATCCCGACACGCTCCCGTTCTCATACCCCGTGTCAGACTTCAGATAGCCTGTGGAGAGTCCATAGTCCAGACGCGTCCTGCCCGCGTGCGTCCGCGCCGCATACGACAGGGGCAGATAGAGCTGGTGCCCCGCGCGGTCGCCGTGCCATGCATAGTATTCAAGCCCCGTCTGGTAGCCCCTGCCCTCACCGAGGTACTTCAGCTCGTGCGCACTCTGTGAAACCTGCCGCTCGGCGAGCGCCTCCTCACGCACCGCTTCCGCCGCCCACACCTTCGTCTCCGCTGCGTACTTCTCCGCCTCCGCCATATCCGTCTGCGTCTGGGCGAGATCGGCGATGCCTGCCTGTATCTCCTGCTGATAGTCCGCAACGAGCGCACGCGCATCGCGCTCTGCATCCTCCGCCGCCTCCCGCGCCGCCGTCAGCGCATCAAAATGTGCCTGTACCGCATCCAGCGATGCCTGCGCCGCCTCAACCTGCGCCGACACCGCCGCCAACTGCGGACTGACCCCGCCCGCACTGCCGCTGCCGCCCGCAAGCGCCGCCTCGACCATAACCTGTGCGTCAACGATGCGGTTTTGCTCATAGCCGACCTCGCGGAGAATGCGCGCGACGGTCTCCTCTCGTCCCGCATTCTCTGCACCTGCGCCGTCTGCCCCCTCCATCCGCCGCTGCTGCGCCGTCAGCGCGTCGAGATGTGCGGCGGATGCCGCGACCGTAGGAGCATAGTCCGCCTCTGCCTGCTGCGCGGCGACAGCCTCCGCCGTACGCACCGCACGCGCCTCCTCCGCTGCTGCGAGCGCGATGCGGACGGCGGCGAGATGGTCCTCTGCCGCGCGGAGATTCTGCCCTGCGAGGACGAGATTCTGCGCCGCATCCGCCGCGCCTGCGCGTGCCTCGGCGAGATTCGCCCGCGCCCCCTTGAGATCCTCCTTTGCCTGTGCGAGCGCATCTACCGCTGCGTGATAGGAGCGGATCTCACCCACCACATTCTCCATATAGGAAAAATACCCATACACATCGTGCAGGGCATCATGACTCGCCGCCGCCGCATCCTGCGCCCCCGCCCCCAGCCAGAGCGCACAGAGCGCCGTACCGGAGCGCAGCAGCCGGCGGCGCACCGCCTTTTGCAGCATTCTCATGCCTTTTCCATCCTTTCGAGATCGGGGAGCGCATCCCCGTAGAGCCAGTGCGCGATTGTAAAGAAGATGCCCGCATCCGCCTGATAGAACACGGGCTGTGCACAGAACACATAGTAGTTGATGCCCCGTCCGAACCGCATCAGCGTCCACACACTGTATGCGAGCGCAAGCGCCGTCGCGAGGAAGAAGCCGAATCCGTAAGTTTTCTCCCCGAGATAGAGACTGCCGATGCCAAACACGAGATTCGCGAGCGCGGCAATCGCACCGATGCGCCATACCCCGCTCTGGAAATCAAAATACTCGAGCATGATCATCAGCACCTGAAGCGCTCCCGCAAAGAACGCAGCGAAAAGCATGACATTGAACATATTCACCGAGTTATAGTCAAGCCCCGCGAACGAGAGCACGTAGTTGCCGAACGCGAGGAACACGAGCGTAAAGACGAACTGGAACTCAAATGCCTGCCGCAGCTCAAACCACATGACATAGAGCAGATCCTTGCGCGCGTCCTCGATCATGTGCAGATTCCCGCCGCGCGTAATGGCAGTGAAATACTGTGCGTAGCGTTCGTAGAAATGCGTCTCCACCTTGACGACGAACATGGTCGTGAGCGGCAGAATGGAGAGCAGCGCATAGAAGACGACCACATCATAGCGCGGCGCGTAGAGAAAGGTGTCATGGATGCACACCCCCCACGGCCCGTGCCAGAGGATGATATTCGGCAGGAACAGCCCGAGCGTATAGCCCTGCGCCCCGATGAAGAGTCTTCCGTGTCGTCCGAGATACGGGAGAAAGGCAAAGAGCATCCCGTCCCGCGGCAGACCGAACCGACTCGTGATATAGAGGAAGAAGAATACCACGAGCACGCCCATCCCCGCATCCATTGCCAGCAGTGCAGATGCCGCAGGCGCGAGCCACGCTCCCTGCAGCAGGCATGCAGCGATGCCGAGGCTGATGAGAACGCCTGCGAGATAGCCTAGGATGAGATACTTGAACTTCTTTACTGCCGTCAGATAGACGCTGCCCGTCCAGACCAGCAGCAAGAGAGAGAAGAAGAGATGCGCGAGCAGCTTCAGCTGCGGCGCGAGCGGCTTGTCCCAGAAGAAGAGGAGCGAGGCGATCGCACCGAGACCGAGCAGAATGGCACTCATGCCGAAGAGCGACGGCGTCACATCACGATAGTGCTGCACCGTAATGCAGTCTGCGAGGTAGCGCGTCAGCACGATAGTGAACCCACAGGAGAGCAGCTGCGAGAAGACAAATGCATAGACCACCGCCCCGAGAAAGACTGCCGATTCGTCTGCATCCGCACCGTAGAGCTGAAAGAGCATCTGGATGGCGAGCACCATGCTCGTCAAGAGGGCAAACGGTCCTGTGGTTACGATGGCAGAGTATGAGTATGCCTTGATATGCCCTGCCGCCGTGCGCGCCTGAAACAGGCGCTTGAGCTCAAATCCGACGCCCGCCATGCGCTCCCTCCTTTACTGCCGTCTCGTATGCCGCGCGGTATGCGTCGATGAACTGCGCGTAGGTATAGCGCGCCTTCGTCCGCGCAAAACCGACCGCTGCCATCTCCCGCCGCAGCTCGTAGCTGCGTGCGAGGCGCACAATCTCGTGTGCCATCGCCTCGTAGTCCATCGGCGCAACCACCGCACCTGCCGTCCCGCATGTGTCCGTGCTGTCACCGTAGATCAGCTCGCGGCAGCAGCCCACATCCGTCGTCACATAGGGGCGATGTGCGGAGAATCCCTCCAGCACGGCAAGCGGCTGCCCCTCACTGATGCTCGAGAGCACCATGATATCCATCTGCGGCAGGTACTCCGCCACGGGGACGGAGCCGGTGAACGTCACATCCTCCAGGCCCAGCATCCGCACCGTCCGATGGCAGACCGCCACATAGTCGGGATCCTCCTCGAGTCCGCCCATGATGACGAGCTGCGCGTCCGGCAGCGTACGCTTCACGATGGCAAACGCACGCAGGAGCGTGAGGATGTCCTTGATCGGCACGACGCGTACCACCGCACCGATGCGGATGGGGCCGCCGTGGTCAGTCAGCGGCGGGATATGCGCGAATCGTTCCATGTGCACGCCGTTCGGCACGATACGAATTTTCTCTGGCGCGCAGCCGAGATCAGCGGCGATCTGCCCGTTGTGCTCGAACAGCGTATAGAGCCGTCCCGCCGTCTGATAGGAGAGCCGCGCGAGATAGTAGAAATAGCGGATCCAGACCCCCTTGAAATCCGTCTTTGCCCAGTCGCTCTTGATGATCTCCGCCTCGCGCTCGCGCGAGTAGATCCCATGCTCTGTGATGATGAACGGCTTTTGGCAGACCGTCGCCGCCATCCCGCCGATGACCCCGCAGTAGCCCGTGGCAACACTGTGGTAGACATCCGCCTCGGGCAGCTTTTGCTGCAGCAGGAAAAAGAGCGGCAGGAGCATCGAGCGCATCGTCCAGAAGAAATCCGTGAACGGCAGATTATTGTACGACTCGCGGTAGACGCGCACGATGATGTCGAAGAAGTCACTCGACATGAAGACCGCGAGCGGCGAGCTCCACCGCCCGTAACGGAAGATCTCCGCCAGACGCACGAGCGGGACGTCCCGCTTCCCGCGTACCAGCTCGTAGAGCGTCTGCTGGTCCTCGCCCGTGAGAATGCCCTCACGCATCTGCGCCGCACGCAGCGAGAGGATCTCATCAAGGAACGTCTCCTCGACCCCCAGACAGTTCTCCGGCAGTTTGTACTTAAACTTGCCCCGATCCTTTGCCTCTGCGCCGATGGCGTAGACGATGAACTCATACTCGGGCAGCCCCGTCATGAGCATCTGTATCCATGACGACACGCCGCCCACGACGTAGGGATACGATCCCTCCGCCAGAATACAGATCCGCATTACGGTGCTCCTTTCCAGTAGATGTGTGCCTCCGGCGCGTCTATGCGGATGAGGTACGCCCCCTGATCCGCCGGCTCTGCCGTACAGCCCTCCGTGCGTGCGATCTCCCGCGCCGTACGGAGGATAAACCGCAGCTCACCTGCGCAGCCCCATGTATAGAGCGTCATGTGGTCCGCCGCACGCACGATGCGGCAGTCCATGTCGAAGTAGTCCGAAAAGACCGGCAGGCTCTCCGAGACGGTCGCAGCCCGCAGCCACGGATAGCGGCGGTGCGTCTCCTGCATGAAGCTGCGCATGCCCGCCTCCATCTGCGCCCATGAGGTATGCGCACTCTCCTCATAGAACAGCTCATCCGGGTGGATGAAGTGGGAGAACACGCCGATGTAGTTCAGTGCGCTGATCTCCTGCCAGAACATCAGCCCGTCGTGATCCTGATGCCCCGAGCTGATGCGCGGGAGTTCAAAGACGCCGTCTTTGCGCTCAAAATTCTGATAGTAGGCGCGCTCGTTCGCCGGTCCGTCAAAGAGCGAGCCGAATGCGATGACCTCTGGGAACACCTTGCGGATTGCCGCCTTGCCCTCGGGGCTCATGATGTTCGACGGCGGCACATAGAAGCGGAACTCGTAGTCCGGATAGACCGACTTCACATAGTTGCGCAGCTCGCGCAGCGCCTCCTCCATGTCCTCCTGGCTCTCCCACGGCACATAGTTGAGACGCGGCTGTCCGTATCCCTCGGGTGCGAGCGGCTGATGGTTGTAGCCGTGCAGCCCCAGTTCGCCGCCCATATTGAGCAGCTCTCGCCCGTAGATGATGAGCCCGTCGCGCGCCGCACGTCCGCCGAGCGAGCGGAACGGCCCTTTCACCTGCGCCCCATACGTCTCGATAATCGCGCCGGTGTAGCGGATGTCCTCATCCGCACCCATCTGTCGAATGAACGGCCACCAGATCTTGCGGTAGAATGTCTCCGTATCTACGCCCAGCTCATCATAGATGCGCGCAAAATCTCCCTCCGGCACAGGCGCAGGAAAGTCATCAAGGACGAAAATTTTTGCACCGACGACGGGATAGACGGTATCCTGCCCGCAGTGCGCCATCATCGCCGTATAGACGCCGAGGTTCGTCTTGTCGTCGCGCTCCACGCCGTTGTAGACGTAGACCTGTCCCGCTCCGAGCGGCGTGCGCCACAGGAGCGGCACCCCCTCAAGGCTCTCGATCTGCACCTCGGCGGCGGGGATCAGCAGAGACTCGTTCACCTGCGTAGTAAAGGCAGTATCTCCGTGGAAACGGAAATCCCTGCCCCCGAGCATGAAGTCGGTCAAGATGTGCAGCCCGCGCACATCCGCGAGCGGTCCCAGCTGCGCGATGCCGAGACACTCCAGCAGCGCGGCGGGAAGCGGTGCCTCACCCGACTGCTCCGGCTTCTGCAGGGCGAGCAGCGTACCGCCTGCCCGCACATAGTCGAGCACGGCAGGCATCTGCCGCACCGCGCCGAGGCGCCCCGTCGCAAGCACGATGCCCTGATACGCGCCGTCCAGCGGCCGCGCATCGTAGAGCGGACGGCTCTCGTATCCCTTGCGCTTTTCCGCGAGAATCTTCTCCATATTGTGCCGCGCATACATACTCAGCACATCAGAGGGATCATAGATGATGAGAAACATCTCGCGCGGCAGCGCCTCCTCAGGGGGCGCTGTGCGCAGGACGCGCTCACCGAGCGGGCGGCTCTGCACCGCGCCGAGATGGAGAAAGCCGTCGAACCTGCTGTACTGAAAGAAGACGCCCAGCGCGAATGCGATGAGCAGCAGGACGCACAGACTGCGTTTATTCATGCGCGGCACCTCCATCCCAGTAGCGGATCGCCTGCATTGCCTCATTTGAGAGACGCGTTGGCAGCCGCTTGAGCGCCTGCACCGTCTCCTGCATGAGCGGCATATCGTAGGATGCCTGTGCCAAATGAAGTGTCAGGAGAAGCGGCAGCTCCTCATCCGGATGATGCGCGCGAAACTCTGCGCACCGCATCGCTGCCCGCGCAAGCTGCCCCCCGCGGATAAGCGCACGGATGCCCTCTGCGTAGTAAGCGGGATGACCTGGATGGCGCTCCGCAAGAATGCGCAGCATCTCCATATAGCGTGCATGCTGCTGCTCCCGCGTCACGGCATCACCGTACTGCCGCAGGAGGAACTCGCGCACCTTCGCCACATATTCATTGAGGATCTCGTCGCTGTCCGCACCGTGCTTAATCGTCTCCTCGAGCGCATAGATCTCCTCGCTCAGCTGCTCCATGTGCGCTGTCATCATCGAGACGGCATAGTAGGCGATCTCACGGTCGCTGTCGTGCACCGCCTCGCTGAGAATGGACTGACGCTCAACGACATCCTGCTTGATCGCATCGGTAAACACCTTGCGTTTAAGCTTGGGATCGTCCATCAGATACATATCGCGCAACGGCACGATATCCCCGCTGTACGCATGTTCTCCAAACGACAGGCTCAGATCCTCATTGTCCTCCTTCGGCGCTGTACGCTGCATAAACCGCTGCCCGAGCAGCTCATAGGCAGCGAGCAGGAGCAGCCCTGCCCCCGGCATGGCAAGGGCAAATGCCCCCTTCGCCGCGGCGGAGATGCGTCCGCGCCGGCGCACTTCGGCAAGAACATAGAGAAGCGTGAGTGTGAGATAGGCGGCAATCCCCATACCCGCCATTCCGATGCCGCCCATCATAGCGCCTGACTCTCCCCCGTCTCCACGCCGACGCGCAGAAGACGCTCGCGCACCATATCCAATGTCTTTCCCGCGACATCGGGCAGGAGCAGAGAGACGCCCTCCGGCGTTGCGCCGATGAAGTCCTCTGCACGGATGCTGCTCCCGAGCTGGTGATCCAGCGCACTGTAACTCATCGTACCGACGCGGAGCGGCAGCAGCGCGACGGGATAGTCCGGCTGCATCCGCCGCCGCTCGCGGAACTCCTCGATAACCTTCTGGAACTCCTCGATGCGCAGGATGCGGGTCTCCTCGATATACTTACGGCCCGCTGTCTCCTTCTCCCACGCATGCGCGCGGCCGAGCGAGCTGGAGACCAGACGCGCCGTGATTGAGAGCAGATTTTGCTGATACATGCTCCACTGCTCGAAATCAAGGTTGTAGATCTGCAGCACGGCGATGACCTGCCCCTCATACACAATCGGTGCGGCAAGATCGGGCAGCCCCTTGATGAGATCGCGGTTGACGAAGATCTTTTTCTCCGCGAGCATCTGCACCAGGTAGGGATTGTCCTCCACGCGCAGCGAGCGCGGCAGATCGGCGGTGTGGCTGCCGAGACGCACCTTCTGGCGCAGATAGTATCCGCCCGCGCCGACGACGTAGACGACGACATCCTTGACGCTCAGAATATCCGCCGTAACCACCG
Source organism: uncultured Selenomonas sp. (assembly GCA_963518105.1). Lineage (GTDB taxonomy): Bacteria > Bacillota > Negativicutes > Selenomonadales > Selenomonadaceae > Centipeda. The sequence goes on along the minus strand of CAUQID010000009.1, from coordinate 32,643 downwards.
CCGTCTGGGTAAAGAGATTCTCCGTCTCGACCGAGTCCAGACGCGAGACGATGCGGTAAAGGCGGCCGATGCTGTCGTCCGAGTTCACGATCTGACGATAGAGTCGATCCTTCACCGCCAGATTCTCCTTGAAGATCTTCTCGAGAAATGCGTAGCGGTACTGCAGCCGCCGCTTGACACGGCTGTCCGCCCGCTGTTCATAGCTCGCACGGTCGGCGAAGTAGCCCGTCAGCACCGCGACGAAGAAATACGAGACGAAATGCAGAAACTCGCGCGGGTTGTAAAGCATCGCAACGAGATCCCCGCCCTGCGCGAGGAGGCTGTGGATGAGCAATGCGAGGGAAAAGAGCGCAGCAATGAGTGCCTGCCGCTTTCCGTAGAGGAGGCCCATACAGCCAATGTAGAGAAAGGCAAAGTCGAATGCCGTCATGCTGTTGACCGGCGTACCGCCCTGCAGATATGAGACGCCCGCCGTCACAAGCGCCCCCGCCAGCGTCTCCGCATAGGGGACGACCCGCTGCTGCACCCGTGCCAGCCATGCGCGCCGCGACAGCGCACGGATATCTGCCACATAGGCATCCCGCGCCGCGCACATGGACGCCCACGTCTCCTTTAGTCCCGGTGCGAGCGGACGACGTGCCTGCCAGCCCAGTTCCTGCGCAGCGTATACACTGCGCAGAACGGGATAGCCCGCAGGGGCAGACGGTGCGCCCGCCGGCGCCATCTGCGGCAGGAATTCCGCACAGATCTGATACAGCTCCGCCATCGTCGTACCGCGCTGCGGTGCGATGTGCAGGAGCTCCCCCGAAAATCCGCGCGCTGCCGCCTGATAGACGGCGTAGACTGCATCGCGCGCATCGAGCAGCGCGCACGCCGCCGTCTCCGGTGCGTCGTACACCGGCAGAGGGCGGCCCATGAGCGGGCGGCCGAAGAGCCGTCCGATGAACCCATCGTCAGAACTCTGTCCCGGCGCATACAGCTCCGCCATGCGCAGGATGGAAACGGACATCCCCTGCGCACGGAACGCGCATCCGAGCGTCTCAAGGCGCAGCAAAAGAGCCCCCGCAGCGCCATGCGGCGCAGGGGGATCCGTCTCTGCAGGAGATGTGCCGGGGGCAAATACCTCCGTCCCCGACAGGAGAAAGACGCGTTTCACCTCCGTCGCCGCAGCCAGCCGCAGCAGCGTATCGAGCCGCCGCACAGCGACGGCGGGATCACGCTCCAGTCGATAGATGAGGAGATCCAGATTCTGCGCGGCGAATGCCTTCTCCCCCTCCTCGCTCTCGAGGTCGCAGTCATAGGTATGCAGCCCCTGCGGCGCAGTCTCCTCCGGCGCGCCGCGCAGACGGCTGACCGCCCACCCCTCCTTGCGGAAGCAGGCCGCAAGAAGCTGCTCGAAATAGCGCGGCAGCCCCGCAAACATCACGGTTTTCGTCCATGTACTCATTGAGATCGTCTCCCCATCCGCGACCGTCCATTCTGTCCGCACACCGCAGTTCTAGGATATACGCCCTATTTTTCCATGACGGAGAAACTAAAATCCGCACAAAGTTATCTATTCTGGTATGCAATCACTATTATCATCGGAATAAATTCGGTTATTATTAATTATTTTTCTATTTTTTATGTACCCGAAACATTATCTTTTCCTATTTTAACAAAACACAAGATGAATACAAGGAAAAATATTACACATCAAAAAGCTGCTGTACAGGACTAACATCCTATGCAGCAGCTTCGTATTCGTACTGTTGTTATTTATCGAGGAAGAGATCCGTCGAGAGGTAGCGATCACCGCCGTCCGGCAGAAGGACAACCACAGTCTTGCCTGCGTAGTCCGGCTGCTTCGCCAGCGACACCGCAGCCGCAAGTGCTGCGCCCGAGGAAATGCCGACGAGCACGCCCTCGCGCCGTGCGAACTCCCTGCCGTAGGCAAAGGCATCCTCATTCGCGACGCGGACGACCTCATCGTAGATCCCCGTATCAAGCGTCGTGGGGATAAAGCCCGCGCCGATGCCCTGAATCTTGTGCGGGCCGGCCTTTCCGCCCGAGAGGACGGGCGAATCTGTCGGCTCGACCGCAACCACATGGACCGAAGGCTTCTTGCCCTTCAGATACCTGCCGACCCCCGAGACGGTACCGCCCGTACCGACGCCCGCGACAAACGCATCAACCGCGCCGCCCGTATCCTCCCAGATCTCCGGCCCCGTCGTGCGCTCATGCACCGCAGGATTTGCCGGATTCTCGAACTGCGAGGGAATGAAGGAGTTCGGTGTCGTACGGTTCAGCTCCTGTGCCTTTGCAATCGCACCCTTCATGCCCTGCGAGCCGTCCGTCAGAACGATCTCCGCGCCGTACGCCTGAAGCAGGTTGCGGCGCTCTACGCTCATCGTCTCCGGCATCGTGAGGATGGCACGGTAGCCGCGCGCCGCCGCAACCGATGCGATACCGATGCCCGTATTGCCGCTCGTCGGCTCGATCAGCGTTGCCCCCGCCGAGAGCTTGCCGTCACGCTCTGCCTGCTCGATCATCGCGATGGCGATGCGGTCCTTGACCGAACCGGCGGGGTTGAAATACTCAAGCTTCACGAGGAGGTTCGCCTGAAGCCCATGCGCGCGTGCAAACGACTTTGCCGCGAGCAGCGGCGTACGGCCGATCAGCTCCGTAACACTCTGATAGATATTCGCCATGATTTCTTTCTCCTTTGTCTATGATCTTCCAAAACTAAACATATCGAATAAGTATGTTTATATATTACCCGTTTTTTTCCATCCTGTCAAGTATGACGGCAAAGAAAAACTGCCCATCCTTTCGGACGGGCAGTATGGGCAATCTGTCGGATTAGGAGGCGACTCCACTCGCCAGCGACTCATCCTCGAGATCATCCATGTGCAGGCTCGCAATTCCCTCATGCGCCATGTGCTTGATCTCAACGAGAAGATCGCGCATCTGGTTCGTGCCGTCGAGCTTCCGGCGCGAAGTCATGAGATCGATGAGGAGCGGCAGGTTGACACCTGTAATTATGCCGTAGTTCTCATGCAGCGCGACCAGACGGCTCGCCTCATTGAAGGGGCTGCCTCCGAAGAGGTCGCAGAGAAAGAGAACACCGTCCTCACACTCCATCGACGCAATCGCTTCTTCGTAGCGCGTGCGCACGACGTCGGGTTCCTCCCACATCTGGAAGGAAATCGCACGCACATTATTCTGCATGCCGCAAATCATTTCGGCGGCACGCACAAACTCCTGCGGCAGACTGCCATGACCGCAAACAATGACACCAATCATAATTGCCCTCCTAATCCATTATGGTTCGAACACAATCATATTATACAGAATTTTTTCATTTTCAGCAAGTATTTTCTCGAAAATCTGTAAAATTTTAATAATTAATAAAAGACTACTCTACGAAACAAAAATTTTATCGTAATAAACAATAATTTATTGATAACAGCTCTCCGCTAAAAACAAATACAGCGCGCCAAAGGTTCCCGCTGCGGCGCGCTGTTCCATCTCATATATTGCGAGGCATCAAGACGGCTCAAAATAGACTTTGATGCGCGTCCCCTGTGCAACGATGTCGTTGACGCTGTGGCTCTGTCTCACTGCAGCCCCCGTCCCCTCGCTCTCGAAGGCGAGACCGCGCAGCTCCGCCAGACGCGCCGCCTCGCGGATGGAGAGTCCGGTAAAGTCCGGTACGAGTGCCTTGCCCTCAGGCGGCACGGCGGCCTCCTCCATACGCCGCTCCTCGGCAGGCGGAGGCGCTTGACTCTCTGCGTTCTGCTCGGCGAACGGATTGCTCGATGGCTCGACGTGCGCGTAGCGCAGGAGCTGGGAGAAGATGCGCGAGGCGACAGGAGCGGCAATCTGCCCGCCATAGAAGTTCCCCCCGCGCGGATCGTCGATCATGACCAGCACGGTGAAGAGCGGATCCTCGACGGGGGCGAACCCGCAGAAGGATGCGATGTAGCGCCCCTCGAGGTAGCCCGACGTCTCGCGGCGGATCTTCTGCGCGGTGCCGGTCTTGCCCGCAATACGGTAGCCCTTGACCCCTGCCTTTGCGCCGCCGCCGGTTGCAACGACCTGCTCGAGCAGACCGATGAGCGTGCGGTCCACGGTACGCTGAAGGGTCGGGTGCAGCTCCTGCGGGCTGCGCTCCTCATAGAGCGAACCGTCGGGGTTCTGGACAGCGCGCACAATGTACGGGCGCATGAGGGTCCCGCCATTCGCGATGGAGGACATCGCCGTCACGAGCTGCAGCGGGGTCACGGCAATACTCTGCCCGATGGCAGTCGTCGCGATGTCTGAGTCGCGCATATCATCCGCATTGAAGAGGATGCCCTCCTCCTCGCCGGGCAGGTCGATCCCCGTCATCTCACCGAATCCGAAGAGGCGCGTATAGTGCATAAGCTTCTCTGCGCCGAGAGAGAGCCCGACCTGTGCAAATCCCGTATTGAGCGAGTTCTTCACAATGTCGGTAAAGGTGACCGCGCCGTAGCTCTCGTTGTTCCAGTTCTGGATGCGCCGCCCGGAGACCATGACGTAGCCGGGATCGACAAAGACCTGATTCGGCGTGACGAGCCCCTCCTGCAGTGCCGCGCCCGCCACGATCGCCTTGAACGTCGAGCCTGGCTCGTAGATGAAGGAGACAGCGCGGTTCTTCCAGTTCTCCTGGGGGTAGTCCCAGAAGCGGTTCGGGTTGTACGAGGGACGCGATGCCATGGCGAGAATCTCGCCTGTCTTCGGATCCATGACGATGGCAGTAATGGAGGAGGGGCTGTTCTCCGCCATCGCGCGGTCAAGCTCCTGCTCCACCATGAATTGAATCGTACTGTCGATGGTGAGGACTGCCGTCTTGCAGTAGTCGCCGCGGTAGACGCGCCGGCTGAAGAAGATGGAGTCGAGGATCGGACGCCGCTGTCCGTCAACAGTCAGGCGCTCCTCGCGCACCTCTCCCTTGAGCAGGGGGTCGAGCGCCTGCTCGATACCATCGAGCCCCTTGTCGTCCGTACCGACGAAGCCGAGCACGTTCGCCGCGAGCGCATCGTTCGGATAGTAGCGTTTTGCCTCGTTCTGGAACCCGAGGCAGTCGCTGTACCCCTTCTCACGGATGACGGCGCGCACGGCCTCATACTCCGCATGCTCGAGCCGCCGCTTCACCCAAACGAAGCCGCCGCCGAGGGCGATGTCGTCAAGAATCGCCTGCTCGGGCAGCCCGATGAGCGGGGCAATGTCGGCAGCGATCTCAGCAGGGTCGTGTACGTCATAGACATGGTTTGGATCGACAAAGAGCGACTTCGTCATGCTGCTGACGGCAAGCTCCTTGCCGTTGCGGTCGAGGATCGCGCCGCGCAGGGACTGGATGCGGAACTCGTAGCCGCTCTGGTCGCGCATGCGCTGAGCGAGTGCATCCCCCTGCACCACCTGCAGGTACGCATAGCGGAACGTGAGTCCAACGAGAAGAATAAACATGAGAAGGGCTACCGTCCCGATGCGCCCCTGAACGATGGATCGGACATTTTTCATCAGTGTTTGAACAGCCTCCGTATAGCTTTTCCTTACCGTGCCATCATACCATAAATCGCGCATGAAAAAAAGGCTGCCGCAGCGCGTTTGCGCCGCAGCGGCCTTTCCGCAAATCGAGGAATCAGTGGGCTTCCTTCTTCGCCTGCTCGATCTCCTCACGCGTTACAACCCCCTGCGCGATGAGCTCATCGACCCATGCGCCGTGGTGATGCGCAGCATAGGATGCCTTGATCGTGCCGTCCTTCATCCCGTGCAGAGAGTCCGGGTTGACCCCCGCCGCAAGGTAGATGTGGCCGAGTGCAGCCGCGAAGCAGATCGCCGCCCCGATGCTGTGCACGGGGATGGCGAGCGAGGTGATGGTCGCCGGCAGAATGCTGTCCCCCATCCAGAGGATGATGCCGGAGACGACGATGACGACCGACAGCGCAAGCTGCAGGGCGATGTTCATCTTCTCACCGCCGTTGTAGAAGCCCTGCGGGGGCATCTCGGGGTCTTTGCCCATCAGCTCGAGGGGGAATTTCTGCATGAATTCCATGTCCTTCTTGCCGAAGCTGAAGATCTCCTTAATCATGACGATATAGCCGCGGCGCGCAATGATGAAGCCGATGATCGGGGTCACGATGAACATGACGCCGAACACGCGGTGCGCGTACATGAGCGTTTTATCGCCGAAGATGCCGTACATGAAGTGGAAGGTATCCGCGTAGAGCGGCAGTGCCGTGAGGAAAAGCATGAAGAACGCAAATGCATTGAGCCAGTGGCACATTGCAAAGGCTTTTTCATGGCGCGGCACATATTTCTTGTTGATCAACATTGTGCTCACCCCTTCTCCTGCTGTTTCGCCGTGTTCTTAGCGCCGGATTTGACAATTTTGCTGAGCACCATCGCACCGACAATCCCCGCCGCAGCGCCGCCGATGGCGAGCTTCGTCACAGCGCGTCCCGCCTTCCAGAGGTCGATCGAGAGCGGGGTCACAGGGTTCGCCGGCAGACCGAACACCTCGGGCTTATCGGGCAGGACGTAGATCATGTGAGTGCCGCCGACGCCCTCGGGGCAGTAGATGTTGGCATTGGGGAAATTCGGCTGGATCATCGCCAGACGCTCCGCCGCGAGCTGCTTCATCTCCTCGATCGTGCCGAACTCCAGTGCGTGCGAGGTGCAGGTCTTGGCGCACGAGGGTTTTAGGATCTCGCCCGTCGTCTCGTAGCCGTGCGCGATGCGGTCATAGCAGAGATCGCATTTCGTCGACTTGTGGCGCACCTCGTCGATCTTGGGGATGTGCCACGGACAGTTGTGCTCGCAGTAGTGACAGCCGACGCACTTGTCCTCGTTGATGACGACCGTGCCGTTCGGGTTGCGGTCGATGGCGTTCTTCGGGCAGCCCTTCGCACAGGCGGGGTCGCCGCAGTGAAAGCAGTTCTTTTTGAAGAAGTCCCAGTGGAACTTACCCTTTTCATCGACACGCTCCTTCATCTGAATGAGCGTATAGACACGCGGCGTGAGGTCTTTGTGCGACTGGTACTGCCCCTCGAACGGGGTGTCCATATCGGGCGGCAGGTCGTGCCACTGTTTACACGCGACCATGCAGCCGCGGCACGCAGTGCAGCGCGACATATCATGCAGCATTGCGATTTCCTGTGTCATGACGTTCGCTCCTCTCCTTGTATGAAATTATTGATGTATTTACTCTAGAATTGTGTTGCCCTTTTTCTGAAAGCCCTGCTGCTCCGCAAGGAGGTCCAGATGCACGCTCGCCCAGTCCTGCCGATAGATTGCGTCGGCATCGCTGCCGCCCGCGGGTCCGCGGTAGGTCTTGATGTAGCTGCCGCACGCGTCGCAGATATCCAGACGCATGAGGTCGCTGTTCTCCGGCTCAAGGGTGTGCATCTTCCCGAGATCCTCGTTGCCGCAGTAGGCGCAGCCCACACGGGCATACAGCCAGCGTGTGCCGCAGCCGCCGCAGACGAGATCGCGCGTGCGTCCCTCGCGATACTTCTTCAGCTCTGCGAGCACCGGACGGCGGCCGCAGACAGGACAGAAGTTCTCGCGAAACTGCGGTGTATCGGGATCTGGATCCCATGCCGCAGGCTCTTTGAGCGCCGCCGGCACGAGTGCGGCGATGATGCGCCAAATCGTGCTGCGGATGAATCCCTCGTTGAGGACGTGCTGCTCTGCGAGTGCGGCAAATGCCGCTTTATCCTGCATGAGCACGGCAATGATGAATTCTTCCTTCGCCGCCTTGCGCAGCTTCTTCAGCACGGCGAGGTACTCACGTGCCGATTCCTGCATGAGCGGCGGAACGTCCGCCTCGGCGATGCGCGCAAAGACCTCCTCCTGCACCATGTAGACCGCGCGCACCATGCGGCGGCGATAGGTCTCCTGCTGGAGGATCGGCAGATGCGCCGCAATCGTCTTTCGGACGGCGCGCTCCGGCAGCTGGATGGTCTCCGGTGTACCGACGGCCTCGTCAATGAGACGGTGCACGCGCTCGGATTCTGCGAGAAACGGATACTGCTTGAGGAAGCGTTTCATCGGGTCGGTTTTCTTCGCTTTCATAAAAGGGGTCTCCCCGTCATTTCAGACGTTATTCCTGTGGCGGTCTTTCTGCGGCACTCCTCAGCGGACGTGCCGCGAAGGACGTTACAGCTTTTCGATCTTGGCGAGGCAGGCCTTGAACTCCTGCTCCTGTGCGTTCGGATCGAGCGCGTCGATGGTGAGGTAGTTGCCCGAAGGGCCTGTCGAGAGGCTCTTGAATCCCCAGTTGTATGGGATCCAGATCATGTGTGTAAGTTTACCGTTGATCATGAGCGGCTGTGCACGCTTCGTCACCATCGCCTTGATGTTGATGCTGGCACGCGCCGTGCTGACGCGGACGAGTTCGCCGTTGCGGATACCGAGCTCGACGGCAAGCTGCTCCGGCATCTCGACGAACGGTTCCTTGACCAGCTCGTTAAGGTACGGGATGTTGCGCGTGATCGTACCCGAGCACCAGTGCTCCGTGAGACTGGAGGAGCAGAGGACGTGCGGATACTCATCGGGCGAACCGATCTTGTGGTACTCCGGCACACGCGGATAGATGACGCAGGGGTTGAACTCGGTCTTTTGCCCCTCGTTCATCACATTCTTCGTCGGGCTCTCGACCGGCTCGTAGAACTCGGGCAGCGGGCCGTCCGCAGGGGTCGAGGAGTGGTCGCGCGTCATGCCGTTCTCCACGTCGCTGTGCTCGGCGGCAAAGAGACGGGCAATGCCCTCTGCATTCATGCGGAAGGGCTTCTGCCCCGCAGGTGTATTGGGCCCCTGCGTGCGGTCGCCGACATCCGGGACATCGTAGCCGTCCCACATGCCCTTTGCCTCATCCCACCAGACGAGCTTCTGCCCCGGACGGACAGGCTTGCCGTTCTCGTCGCACGAGGCACGGTTGTAGAGCATGTGGATATTGTCCGGCCAGACCCATGCAAAGTTCGGATAGATCCCCATGTTGCCGTTGTCTTCCTGTCCGCGGCGGCGCGCCATGTGGACACCATCGCCGTAGACGCCCGTAAAGATCCACATGCCCGCCATCGTCGTGCCGTCGTCGCGGATCTCGCGGATGCCGCGCAGGAGATGGCCGTCCTTCAGGTCGTAGCCGTTGCACTCCTTCATGATGTTCTCGACATACGTCTCACCGTTATCGGGATCGCCGTAATTCCATGTGAGCATCTTGATGATGTTGTCCTTCGGCGCGGTCGAATCCTTGTAGAGCTCCACGATGCGCTTCCAGAGTTTATCAATGATCCAGTAATCTGGACGTGAGTCGTTGACGGGATCGGGGCCCTTCATGCGCCACTGGATCATGCGCTGCGAGTTCGTCATCGTGCCGCAGCGCTCAAGGTAGGATGCCGCGGGCAGGAAGATGACCTCGGTCTTGATATCCGCCGGATTATCGCCCGGCCGCTCCCAGAACGCCGCCGTCTCGTTGACGAAGACATCCTGCACAATGAGTGTGTCGAGGTTCTTGAGCCCCGCATTGATCATCGTGAGGTTCGCATTCGACACCTGCGGGTTCTGTCCGCAGACATAGATGCACTTGACGATGCCCTCGATCGCCTTCTCGAACATGACATAGAGCGAGTCATTGTGCGTGCCGTTGCGGATCGGCAGCGCGTTGAACATATAGTCGTTCGACGCATTCGCCGCATCGCCGAACCATGCCTTGAGCAGGTTCTTGAGGTACTTCGCCTTGGCCGTACCGTTGCTTTGCGTCCACTTCGCGAGGGTATCCGTCTTATGCGTCGGATACGAAAGGTATGCCGGCAGATACTGGAACATGATGCCGTAGTCCGTGGAGGACTGCACGTTCGGCTGACCGCGCATCGCATCGATGCCGCCGCCCGAAACGCCAATGTTGCCCATCAGCAGCTGCAGGATGGTGAAGCAGCGGATGTTGCCGACACCGATCGTGTGCTGGCACATACCAAGTGCGTACATCATAACCGTCGGCGTATGCGAGGAGAAGATCTCCGCCGCCTTCTGGATGTCCTCCACAGGCATGCCCGTGATCGCCGATGCCTTCTCGAACGTGTAGCGCGAGAAATGCCGCGCGAGGTGATCCATGACCGTGCCCTCGGCTGCCATCGAGGATGCCTTCATCGGCTTGCCGTTGGCATCCAGCTTGTAGCCCCAGGTCGTCTTGTCGTAGGTGCGCGTCTTTGCGTCATAACCGGAGAAGATGCCCGCATCAAAGCTGTAATCGTCGCGCAGGAGGCAGAATGCGTTCGTGTTGCGGCGCAGATAATCGGCATCGTATTTCTTGTTCTGAATGATATAGTTGATAATTGCTCCGAGGAATGCGATATCTGTGCCGGAACGAAGCTGGAAGAAATGATCTGCCACACGCGAGGTGCGGGTATAGCGCACGTCCACATGGACGACGATCGCGCCGTTGTCCTTTGCCTTCATGACGTTCTTCATCCCCATGGGATGGCATTCCGCCATGTTCGAGCCCTCGATCCAGATGAGCTTTGCCTGCTTGACGTTGTACCACGAACCGGTCATCGCGCCGCGCCCGAATGCCGCGCCGAGTGCCGGCGGTGTCGTCGCGTGGCAGACACGCGTCTGGTTGTCGAGCTTGACCACGCCGAGGGCGCGCGTCATCTTGATGAGCTGATAGCATTCCTCGTTGTTGACCTGCGAGCCGCCGATGAGTCCGATGGCATCCGTACGGTTGCTCATGAACTTCTGCCCCTTGACCTCATCCTCGCCGATCCAGTTCTCGTCGCGCGCCTTCTTGAGCGCACGCGCCGCGCGGTCGATGGCCTCCTCCCAGCTGATCTCCTCCCAGTGGTCGCTGCCGGGCGCACGGTACATCGGGGACTTCGGCCGGTTCGCCGCGTTCGGGATGTGTCCATAGCCTACGCCCTTCGGGCAGAGACCGCCGCGGTTGACCGGATGGTCTGCCGCACCTTCGAGGTTGATGAGCTTGCCGTCCTTGACATAGCCGACCGTTCCGCAGCCGCAGGCGCAGAAGTGGCAGACGGAGGTGAATTCCCGACCGCCCGTCAGCTTGTACTCTTTCGCAGCCGCCTCGACTGTCGCAACATCGAGGCCGAGGCTCGCAAGAGCCAGCCCGACGCCGCTTAGCCCGGTGGCTTTTAGAAAGTCACGTCTGCTAAGGTTCATCGTGATTCTCCTTTCATATCGGCGGATATCCGCCGACAGACTCTCCTAAATCCTATGAAAATCCATCTATGAAAAACGGGCATCCCGTATTTTCATCAAATTAAAGGACAATGCGCTCCGAGTTCGCATATACACAGAATGATCCCGGCGCCATGCGCGCGCACAGCGTGATGCCGAGTTTGCGCGCCACATCGAGCGAGAGCGTGGTCGGTACGGACTTCGCCGCGACTGCCCCGATGCCCATGCGCCCGAGTTTCAGCATCATCTCGGACGAGCATCGCCCGCTGAAGATGATGATTTTATCAGAAATCTCCACGCGGTTCTTGAGCGCCCAGCCATAGAGCTTGTCAAAGACGTTATGGCGGCCGACATCCTCGCGGAAGACGAGAATTTTCCTATTGGTCTGATCGAACAGGACGCCGCTGTGGACGCCGTTCGTCGTGTCGTGTGTCTTGGAGAGATGCGAGAGCAGTTCATCTGCGGTGGCGAGAATGTCCCGCGCGCAGAACCGCACGTCGCGCGGCCGCTCGAAGATCTCCTCGGGGCGCAGCTTCAGAATCCGACGTGCCGAGAAATAGCGCGGATTCTTGACTGCCTCCTCCGCCCAGCGCTGCGCATCCGCCGTGGTACGCACCGCGGCAGTGAGATGCGCCGCATCCACCGTCAGCTCTTCGATGTCGTCGTAGGTGCGGATGCGGCCCATCTGGGCGAGCATGCCGATCACGAGATCCTCGAAGTCGATGGGCGAGCAGAACGCCGTGGTAAAGTTTTCCCCGTTGAGATCGATGTCGAAGTAGACCTCCTCGGACGTATATTTATGATCCGGCACGAAGGCATTTTCCTCTGCCGTGTACCGGCTGACTGCAACATCTATATATTTGCTGCGCTGAATTTCCATTCCCTAGATCCCATTCCCTTTTACATTGTCAAAAACATCGCGCCGTCCGCCCCGCAGAGCGGCCGTCCCATGAGAAAGAGCGCAAGCCGTGCGGCGGTCTCGATATCATCGAGGCCGCAGATGAGCACGTCTGCCGTCCCCTGCGGCGGTGTCCCCTGCACGAAGAGTGCGGCGGTGCGCCCGTCAATCTCAAGTGTGCCCCGATCGCGGTAGAGCAGGAGGGTCGGCAGCACGCCGCGCGACCTGCTCTCCGTGAGATAGAGATCCACGGTGCTCGCGTCGATCTGTGCGATGATCTCCATAAGATCCCGCCGTCCCTCGGTCTGCTGCTGGATGAAGTAGCCGCCGGGGGCGCTCACGGCGACCGCCGATGCCCCTGCTGCAGCGAACCGCGCCGAGTCCTTGCCCGCCGTATCGAGCTGAAATCCGTGGCTGTCGCTCTTGATGACAGCCGTCCGTACACCATGTGCCGCAAGACGCGGGATGAGCCGCTCGAGAAAGGTCGTCTTGCCCGTGCCCGAGGCAGGGGCCGCGACGGAGAGCACAGGACGCGTCCGCTGCTCATTCGCGAGCCGTCCCTGCGCCAGACGATAGGCAGCGGGCGTATTCACGTTGAAAAACAGCCCCGCATCCGCCGTGAGCGGCAGCTCCCGCACGGAGAGCTCCCTGAGGATGACGCCGAGCTTGCGGTCGCCGCGCGCCACTGCCGCAGCAAACGCAGGGCCTGCATCGCGCCGATAGAGCGCGGCAAGCGGCTGCCAGTAGCCGAGGAGCGTCGGCAGGACAACCTGCACGCTGCCCGCCGCCTCCGGCAGGAGTGCGCGCGCAAGCGCAAAGTCGTAAAAAGGCATATCGCCCGAGAGGACGAGGGACCACGCCGTCTCTGCCGCCGAGAGCCCCGCTGCGATCGCCGCGGCAGGGCCCTGTGCGGGAGTCTCGTCCGTGACGAGTACCGCTCCGTATTCCTCTGCGAGCGCGGTGAGATCGCTGCGTACCTCCTCAGCGGCGAGGACGATGGCGGCAAAGCCCGCATCCCGTCCACGGCGCAGCGTACGCGCGAGCAGGGTCTCCCCAGCAAGCGGCAGAAACCGCTTGTCCTGCCCCATGCGCGTACTCCTGCCCCCCGCCGCAACGACGAGGGTCAGATCCGAGAGGTTCATCGTGCACACTCGCCCGTATCGCCGCGCAGGATCTCGATGCCGTGCTGCAGCTGCGGCAGAATGAAGCCGAGGCACTCACGCACCGCCTTCTCGCTGCCCGGCAGGTTAACGATGAGCGTGCGCCGGCGAATGCCCGCTGCTGCACGCGTGAGCATGGCACGGTGCGTCACCTGCATAGAGAGCGCCCGCATCGCCTCGGGGATGCCCGGTGTCTCGCGCTCGATGACGGCACGCGTCGCCTCCGGCGTCACATCGCGTACGGAGAACCCCGTGCCGCCCGTCGTGAGGACAAGCGCCACGCCGCGCTCCGACCAGAGGGTCATCTCACGCATGAGCTGCTCCTTCTCGTCGGGAACGATGTTAAAGCCCGCGACGTGGTAGCCCGCCTCCGTGAGCATTTCACGAATCGCTGCGCCGCTCGCATCCTCCCGCTCGCCGCGTGCGCCCTTGTCGCTCGCCGTGATGACGGCGGCATCGAGCGGGATCTTCTCCGTCGTGATCTCCATCGTATCACCGACCGTCACCCAGCCGCCGTGCAGAACGCGTGCAAAGACGCCCTCGCGCGGCATGATGCAGTCGCCGACCTGATGGTAGATCTGGCAGTGGCTGTGGCACTCCTTCCCGATCTGCGTAATCTCGAGGAACACATCCCCGACGCGCAGGCGCGTCCCGATGGGCAGTTCCTTGAACCGAAAGCCCTCGGCGACGACATTCTCACCGAATGCGCCGTAGTCCACATCCGCGCCGCGTGCGCGGAAGTCGTCGATCTCGCCGAGACCGAGTAGGCTCACCTGCCGATGCCAGTCGCCCGCATGGGCATCACCGTCGATGCCGTGCTCCGTCATGAAGAACACGCGGTCCATCGCGTGTTTCTGCGTACCGCGCTTCTCACTGATGCACAGTGCCCGAATCTCTCCCATATTAGCCTCCTACCTGATACATGGCGCGCCGATCGCGTGTCTCGGCATCCATCTCAAAATAATGTTCCTCGGGCTTCTTCCATACAGCACACGCGATCGCCCGCGCAAGCGCCGCATCCGATGCGCCGCCGCGCAGGAGCGCACGCGTATCGAGTCCTGTATTGCTGTATAGGCAGAGTTTCAAAAATCCCTCCGCCGTCAGACGCACACGGTTGCAGGTATCGCAGAATTTATGCTCCATGGCATCGATAAATCCAATTGCCCCCGCAAATCCTGCAGGCTGCACATAGGCGGCAGGCCCCTTCGGGACGGCACGCCCGTGCGTCGCCTCGCCGACGGGCAGAAGCGCACCGAACGCTGCACGCAGCCGCGTGCGCACCTCATCCATCGGTACGCCGCGGTAGCCCTCCGTACGGGCACAGCCGATCGGCATCAGCTCGATGAAGCGCATCTTGATGGGATAATCCCGTGCCAGCGCCGCAAGTGCCGTAATCTCGTCGTCGTTGACCCCCGCAATCGGCACGCAGTTCATCTTCACGTCGAGCCGCGTCTCCTGCGTCAGCCGCTCCAGGGTCTCCATCACCGCGCCGAAGAGCGGCCGCCGCGTAATGGAGAAGAACTTCCCGCCGTCGAGCGTGTCGAGGCTGAGATTCACCGCGTCAAGTCCCGCATCGATCAGCTCGTCCATCATCGTGCCGAGCAGCACGCCGTTCGTCGTGACGGCGACCGTCTCGATGCCGGGGATCTCCTTCAGACCGCGCACGAGCCGCGTGATATCGCGCCGCACCAGCGGCTCTCCGCCCGTCAGGCGCACCTTGCGGATGCCGAGCCGCGCCAGCGCGCGCACATCGCGCAGAATCTCCTCATAGGTGAGGATGTCTGCGTGCGCCATCTTCTTCACGCCGTGCGCCGGCATACAGTAGCGGCAGCGGAGATTGCAGCAGTCCGTTACCGAGATGCGCAGATATTCGATTTTCCGCTGAAACTGATCCTGCATGATGAACCTTCTATTCTAGTAAAGGAGAACCACTTCTACCTCTGTTCCCGCTGCCAGCGGCTGCGTGCCCGCCGGTACATCCACAAATGCATTGCAGCCCGCCGCCGAAAAGAGAGACCCCGACTCGTGCTGATCGGGCAGCGAGACGCGCCCGTCCGCCTCGATCCGCGCGCGCAGGAAGCGCCGCCCGGGGCAGTCCTTCGGGAACGCATCCGCGAGTACGGCGTGCCGCCGCACAGGATGCACCTCGCGCTGTCCCGCCAAATGTGCCAGAGCCGCACGCGCCATCAGCTCAAACGTCGCATAGGCAGCGAAGGGGTTGCCCGACAGTGCAATGCCGAGCATTGCACCGCGTGTGTAGGCGATGGCAGGCGCGCCCGGCTTCATGCAGACCCGCCAGAAGAGGCGCTCCGCACCGAGCGCGGGCACGACACCGTGCATGATGTCCTTTTTCCCGACGGATACACCGCCCGACGTGAGGAAGAGATCCACCTTGTCCGCATAGGAGGCGATGACCCGTGCTGCCTTTTCGACATCATCGGGGACAGCACCGACCACCGTCACCTCTGCGCCCAGTTCCC
The DNA here is from genome assembly GCA_963518105.1 of uncultured Selenomonas sp. Classification (GTDB taxonomy): domain Bacteria; phylum Bacillota; class Negativicutes; order Selenomonadales; family Selenomonadaceae; genus Centipeda. The sequence goes on along the minus strand of CAUQID010000009.1, from coordinate 16,906 downwards.
GCAGCCGCCCTGCGAGCAGATAGAGATTGCTGTTGTAGATCTTCCCGGGGCGCAGCGGCTCCCCCGGCTGCAGCAGCTCGTCTCCCGTACTTGCCACAGCGACGCGCACGCGGCGGTAGACGATCACGTCGCCATACCCCTCGCTCGCAAGCACTGCCAGATGCGCCGCACGGATGACCTGCCCCCGCTGCACGAGCAGGGTATCCTTCTTGATATCCTCGCCCGCATAGCAGTAGTTCTCATACGGTTCGGAGGAAAACGGGACATGAATCCTATCGCCGTCCTCACGAACATCCTCCTGGCGGACAACACAGTCGCAGCCGTTGGGGATCGCGCCGCCTGTCATGATGCGGACACATTCGCCCGCCCCGACCGTCCCGGCGAAGAAATCGCCCGCGCACTCCTCGCCGATGACCTGCAGCATGACAGGATGCTCTGCCGAGGCGGCTGCCGTACTCGCTGCGGCGAACGTGTACCCGTCGAGCGGCGAGCGGTCGAACGGCGGGTTGTCAAAGCCCGCACGCACATCCTCCGCAGCGACGCGTCCCAGCGCCTCCAGCAGCGGAACGCGCTCCGTCTCGCTGACCGGCGCAGTATGCGCGAGCAGCACCTCTACTGCCTGTTCGAGTTCGATGTCCTGCATGACGGTGATTTCCCTCCCGTTTCCTGTATATCTATATCCTAAAGTATCACTTGCTGTCTATTTCCCGAACGGGCAGACGGGATAGTGGCAGACCTTGCACTCCATGCACAGCCCGCCGATGCCGAGATGTGCGATCTCCCGCCGCGTCCATTCGCTGCCCGCAACGACACGCGGCAGAATGATGTCAAAGATGGTGGCAGGCGAATACATGACGCAGCCAGGCAGCCCCATGATCGGTACCTGCCGTCCATCCTTCTCATAGTAGGCGAGCAGGAACATCGCACCCGGCAGCACCGGCGCTCCGTAGGTCACGACGCGCGCGCCCGTCGCACGGATGGCAGCGGGCGTGCGGTCATCCGGGTCGACGCTCATGCCGCCCGTACAGAGCACCATGTCCATTCCGAGGTCCAGCAGCTCCGCGATCGCATCGCGCGTGTGCTCCGTGCCGTCGTCCGAGAGACGGTGCTCATCCACCCGCAGACCGAACGCACGCAGCTTGCTGTCGATAACGGGGGTAAAGGTATCCTTGATCCGCCCGTGAAAGACCTCCGAGCCCGTCGTCACGACGCCCACGCGCATCTTGCGGTATGGGAGCACGCGAAGAAGCGGCTCGGCGCCTGCCGCCGTCCGCACCTGGTCCATGATAGATTTTTCGATGACCAAGGGAATCACGCGCATCCCCGCGAGCTTCGCCCCTGCCTTCACGGGGTAGTGCTGCGCGATGGTTGCAATCATCACGTCCTTGATCTCATTGACCGCATCGAGCGCGTCCTCATTCACCTCGAACACGCCGTCCACTGTCGCCGACAGTTCGATTTTGCCCTCTTTCGGCTCGCTCGCCGTCATGTACTCGTTCCGGCAGAGATCGCGCAGCACCGCCGCTGCGTCGTTCTCGTGCAGCATATTCTCATCGTCTTCCCAGACGTAGATATGCTCCTTGCCGAGGCGCAGCAGCACGGGGACATCCTCTGCACGGATGATATCCCCCTTGCGGAAACGCGCCCCCTTGCGCTCCCCGCGCACGATCTCCGTGATATCGTGGCAGAGCACCATCCCGACTGCATCCTGAACGCGAACTTCCTGCATAGTCCCCTCCCTGTTCCGGCATCTGCACCGCCCCATTCGATACAGTGTATAATACACAATTCCTGCAAACCCGCAGTATTCCGTCTTAAATTAGTCCTTGGTTAAAAATCATTCTCATCCACATATATTCTTTTTATAGATTATATCACAAGAAATAAATTTTCTCTATGTTTTTTCATAAATGAGAAATATTTTTGCTAGTTTCTTTCTATTATAACATAGGCCAAACACATATTATTTGATTTTCTTCCCTGCTTACGTTATGATTAGAATATTTAGAAGGAAAGGAGGAAGACCGATGCCGACAACGGAACTGACGCATTTCGACGCGGGCGGCGCTGCCATCATGGTCGATGTCAGCGGCAAGGACAAGACGCACCGCGAGGCGATTGCGAGCGGACGCATCTATGTGAGCGATGCGGTATTCGCCGCCATTGCAGGCGGCACAGCGGCAAAGGGCGACGTGCTCGGCGTCGCGCGCATCGCGGGCATCATGGCGGCAAAGCGCACGGCGGACACGATCCCGCTCTGCCATCCGCTGCCGCTTGCCAAGTGTACAATCGACTTCGCGCTCGAGGAGGTGCCGCGCCGTGCCGTCTATGTTACCGCCGCCGTAAAGGTTACGGGCGAGACAGGTGTCGAGATGGAGGCGCTGCACGCCGTGAGCGTGGCCCTGCTCACCATCTACGATATGTGCAAGGCGCTCGACAAGCGCATGGAGATCACGGACATCCGCCTCGAGCGCAAGTCCGGCGGCAAGAGCGGCACATTCGTCCGCTGAGGGGAAAGCGCGGGCTTTCCGGCACACACTCCGAGCAAGAATGATCTACGGCGGAGCACCGCTATGATCTCTTGCCTGACGGATTCTGTCACAGGGTATGACGGGAAACGGTCATGCCCACCCATTTGTAAAGGAGTATATCACATGAAACTCAAGAAATTACTCACGGCGGCACTCGCATCCATGGCACTCCTCGCAGCAGGCTGCGGCGGCGGAGACAAGGCGGCGGAGGCGCCGAAATCCGCTCCTGTCGAGCTGCAAGTCTCTGCAGCAGCGAGCCTCACAGATGCGATGAAGGAGCTCGGGGGCATGTACGAGAAAGAGCACGGGAACACCAAGCTCGTCTTTAACTTCGGCAGCAGCGGCGCGCTCCAGCAGGCAATCGAGAACGGCGGTGCAGCCGATGTCTTCGTCTCTGCTGCGCAGAAGCAGATGAATGCGCTCGATGAGAAGAAACTCCTCGCAGAGGGCACACGCGCCGATCTGCTCGTCAATGAGGTCGTGCTCATCACAGCGAAGGACAGCAAGCTGAACCTGCCTGACTTCAAGGCGGTGCTCGCCCCCGAGGTGAAGCACATCGCACTCGGCGAGCCGAAGGGCGTACCCGTCGGTCAGTACAGCGAGGAGGTCTTTACGAAGCTCGGCATCCTCGACGATGTGAAGGCGCGTGCCGTCTACGGCTCTGACGTACGTCAGGTGCTCGCATGGGTCGAGACGGGCGATGCGGACTGCGGCGTCGTCTATGCCACGGATGCCGCCGTCTCGGACAAGGTGAAGCTCGCCGCCGTTGCCCCCGCCGATACACACAAGCCCATCGTCTACCCCGCTGCCGTACTCAAGGAGTCGAAGAATATGAAGGAAGCAAAGGACTTCCTCGCCTTCCTCCAGAGCGATGCGGCGAAGAGGGTCTTTGAGAAATACGGTTTCAAAGTGAAGTAATGACGGACGAAACGCTATCGCCGCTCATCATCTCGCTGGAGGTCGCAGGACTCGCAACGGTGATGACCTTCTTCGCCGGCATTGCGCTCGCCTACGGCGTGCTGCGGATCCGCAGCCGCCTCGCGGGCACGGTCGCCGACGCAGTGATCACCCTGCCGCTCGTCCTGCCGCCGACCGTGGTCGGATTCTTCCTCCTGCTCCTGCTCGGAAAGCGCAGCGCCATCGGAGGCTTTCTCCTCTCGATTGATCTGCCGCTCGTCTTTACCTGGCGCGCGGCGGTCATCGCAGCGGTCATCGTGAGCCTCCCGCTCATGTACCGTACAGCGCGCGGCGCATTTGAGGCGATTGATCAGAACATGATCCACGCCGCACAGACGCTCGGTGTCTCCAACTGGCGCATCTTCTGGCGGATCATCCTGCCGAATGCGCGTCACGGCATCCTCGCGGGACTTGTGCTCTCATTTGCGCGCGCGCTCGGCGAGTTCGGCGCGACCATCATGTTCGCGGGCAACATCCCAGGACGCACGCAGACCATGTCGACCGCCATCTATGCAGCGGTACAGGCGAACGACTACGACCTCGCCTTTCGCTGGGCAGTCATCATCTCCCTGTTCTCGCTCATTTTCATCGGGGCGATGAACTTCTATCTGAAACGGGAGGTGCGCTGATGGAGCTCATCGTAGGCATTGAGAAGCGCCTGCGCGACTTTACGCTCAGAGCGGATTTCACGCTGCAGGACACGACGCTCGCCCTCCTCGGGGCATCGGGCAGCGGCAAGAGCATGACGCTCAAGTGTATCGCCGGTCTGGAGCGCCCCGACCGCGGGCGTATTGTACTGAACGGGCGCACGCTCTACGACAGCACGCAGGGCATCGACCTGCCGCCGCAGGCCCGCGGGGTGGGCTATCTCTTTCAGAACTATGCGCTGTTCCCGAATATGACCGTACGCGAGAACATCGCGTTCGCGCTGGACGGTTCACGCGCAGAACAGGAGCGCATCGTCGCCGAGAACATCGTACGTTTCTCGCTGGAGGGGCTGGAGGATGCCTATCCTGCGGCGCTCTCGGGCGGACAGCAGCAGCGTGTCGCCTTTGCCCGCATCCTCGCGCGCGGGGCGGATCTGCTGCTCCTCGACGAGCCGCTCGCCGCGCTCGACACGCATCTGAAGTGGCAGATCGAGACGGCGCTGCGCGGAATTCTCGCCGCGCAGGGACTGGCAGCGATCCTCGTCACGCACGATCGCGATGAGGCATTCCGTATTGCCGAGGGGATCGCAACTATCGAGCGCGGACAGTTCACCCCCCCCATGGATAAACACGCACTGTTCCGCAGCCCAGGTACACGCGCTGCTGCCGCTCTCACGGGCTGCAAGAACATCTCTGCCGCACACCGCATCAGCGGCACACACGCCGACGCGCTCGACTGGGGCATCACACTCTGCATCCCACCGTCAGCAGCAGAGGTGCATTACATCGCCATTCGCGCGCACGATCTCGTTGTCGTCCAGGCACATGAGGAAAACGTCTTCCCCGCGCGCATCGCAGAGGTCATCGAGAGCACCTTCACCTGCATCGTCATGCTCCAGTTTGCAGACGGCGCAGTCCCCATCCGCTGGGAGGTTGCAAAGCCGGCATGGATAGCACGCGGTGCAGAGGCGGGCAGTATCCTGTACGTCAAATTCCCAAAGGAAGCGCTGATGCTGCTGCGGGCATAGACAAAAAACCTGCTTTACGAGTTTTTCGTAAAGCAGGTTTTTTTGCGTGAAAACAGAATAGTGCTGTCCGGTATGATATCTCCATCAAAGGGGCGTCTATGCGGCAAGCGGTCACTCTTGCTCCTGCATAGCGAACGATGCTCTTGACGATACAATTTGATTACTGCAGCACCAGCCTCCCTGCCTCCATCGTACAGCAGACATCGGCATACGCTGCCGCCGTCTCCTCATGGGTCACGAGGAGGACGGCCGCCCCCGCATCGGCGGCCGCACGCAGGATGTCGAGGACGAGACGCGTGTTCTCTGCATCGAGATCGCCCGTCGGCTCGTCCGCGAGCAAGATGCCGGGCTGCATCACGAGGGCACGCGCGATGGTGGCGCGGCGCAGCTCTCCGCCGGAGAGCTCAGACGGCGGCACAGCGCCGAGCTTTCGGATGCCGAGCTGCTCCATGAGCACATCCGCCCGTTCTCCCGCATCTGCCTGTCTCCCTGCGAGGAGGGCGGGCAGAAGAATGTTCTCTCGCACCGACAGTCCCGCGAGCGCCATGAGCCGCTGCGGCGCGATGCCGATGTGACGGCTGCGCAGCGCCGTACGCGCCGACTCGCTGCATGCATAAAGATCCGTCCCGTCCAGCAGGACGCGCCCCGTCACGGGCTGCATCAGACCGCCGAGCATGTGGAGCAGCGTGCTCTTGCCGCTGCCCGAGCGCCCCGTCACTGCCGTGAGCGTACCGCCCGCGAGGGTCATGTCCGTCTCCGCCACCGCCGTAAAGTAGCCGTCTTTCGCACTGTACCGCAGGAAGTCCCTGCTGATCTTCTCCGCACGCAGCTCCATCATCCGTCCTCCCGCAGCATCTCATCCATCTCCCCTGCCGTCACGCTGCGCATCGTCCACGCTGCAGACACGGCAGCCGACAGTACCGTCAGCACCAGTGCTCCCACACCGAGCAGCAGAATGACAGAGAGATCCGGCACGAGATAGGGGCGCATGAGGCTCTCCTTCATCAGTCCCGCAAACGGCAGAAGCACCCCTGCACCTGCGAGAACGCCTGCCGCGCCGCCCATCCCCGAGAGGAGCACCGCCTCTGTCAGCATCATGCGCATCAGCAGGCCGCGCTGCGCCCCTGCGATACGGAGGATGGCGAACTCGCGCCGACGCTCACGGATAACCATGCGGAACGCAATGGCGAGCACGAGCGCAGCAAGCAGCCAGACGATCGCGAGCAGTGTTCCGATGACCGCTGTGATGCCGCCGAGTCCCTGCTCCACAGCATGCACCATACCGTGTGCCGCCTTTGCCGTAAGCGTCGGATAGCTCTCATTGATCGCTGCTGCGACACCCTCCGGCGTAAACCCGTCCGCCGTTCGTATCATCACGGCGGAGATGGCGGCATCGGGCGGAATCTCTTTGAAATAGTCAAAGCCCGCTGCATCCGCATTTGCCATCATCGTGCGCATCGTCTCCATGTCCGTGTAGACCGCTGTATCCATGCCCGTGCCCGTCGGATTCAGCCGCCCGATGACGCGGCAGGGCGTGTTGTAGAACGTCAGCACCGCATCAGCGGGCACGGAGATGCCGCTGCCGACCAGAACCTCGCCGAATCCCATCGCCGTATCGCGACTCTCCTGCATCCACGGGCGGATGGTAAAGTCCGTCGCAGGGTCGAATCCGATGATCTGCACCGCGACCGAGCAGCATCCCGCGTGTGCCGATGCGAGGAAGAACTGCGGCGCAGCCTGTGCGACCCCCGTCATGCCACGCAGTTCATCCAGATAGTGCCCCTCCATGTAAAAGTGTGCGGGCACGCCCTGCACGAGCACGCCCTCAAACGCCCCTGCCGCTGCGGCCTCCCGCGGCAGGACGACGACATCCGCCCCGAGCCGCTCCTGAAAGCGTGACAGCCCGTGCTGGAGACTCAGTGCAGCAAGAGATCCGCCAAAGACGGCAAAGGCGAGCACCGCCGCCACAAGTGCAAGCGCCGCAGTGCGCCCCGTGTGCGTCCGACAGCTGCGCATTGCAAGAAATCGTGCCAGCGCCATCCTACTCCTCCCTGCGCTGCACATGGATGTCTGCAGCTGCCAATACGATATTCAGCACCGAGATCACCATCACTGCCGGCTGCATCACCGTATGGCAGCGCATCGACTCCATCATGCAGAGATCAATGAGATGCCCGGGCAGGACAATCGCCAGTGCCGCAAGCGGGATGATTGCGAGCGACAGCCCCACCTTCACCTGCGGACGCGCCACCAGATGCATCACACAGATGATAACGAGCACAGCAGAGATTCCCGAGAGTGCATTCCCCGCCCAGTGGCAGGGCATCGGCATTCCCTCCGCATGTACCTCGCACGGTTCGAGCACCGTCTCCATCCCGATGAAAAACACGATATTCAGCAGCATGAGCAGGATGTCGGTCACGCCCGCTCGTTGTTTGATGTCATTCATAGCAGCAGCTCCTTTGCTCTAGTAACAGTCTCACCCATCGTATCAGAATCTGGAATGAGTTTCAATCCTTAAAAATATTCTGTGTTTCCTCTGCATATTTTCCTCTCTCCTCTGTAACAGAAAAGAGCCGCAGTCTCTGCTGCGGCTCCGATTGTTCAAATGGCAGGGGTAGCTGGACTCGAACCAACGCATGCGGGATTCAGAATCCCGTGCCTTACCAACTTGGCGATACCCCTGTGTCGCTGTTAGCAACATAGGGAATTATATCGAATACGGGGGGGCTTGTCAAGGAATTTTTTCGCATGTACTACCCATCCTTTTTTGTGTATATACAATATAGATTCGTTTCAAATACTTATTTATTAGGATTCTCTATTTTATTATTCCTTATTTTTCTAAATAAAATAAGCGAATCTTATATTGTTGATAGAAATAAATAAAAACATATGATATAATCAATAAGAATCAATCGTTTTAGAAAGAAGCGACCGCCCATGGGGGAGAGGAAATTGCTGAGACGAATTGAATGAATGGATTCACTGCACAAGGGGAGAATTTGCCATGAAACTACGACCAAAACTCATGATAGGGATCGGCATACCGCTGTTCCTTGCCTTCCTCATCCTCGGACTGATCATCCGCACCATCGCGATTAGCGCCATCGAGACATCGACTGCTGCCATTATGCGCGAGACGGCATCACGCTGCGAGATGGCACTCGACGACTTTATCCGTGAGCGCAAGGCGATGCTCCGCACCGTCGGATACGCATGGAACAACGAACTGCCGGAGCAGGCAGAGCTCAATGAGACCATCCATGCCGTCGCCAACTACAAGGGTATCTCAGCCTTCCTGCTCGCCTACCCCAACGGTGTGATGCGCTCCAACATTCCGCCCCCGCCGGACTTCGACGCGCGTACACGCCCATGGTTCAAGGGCGCAGTCGCATCGAATGACGTCTTTATGTCCGCTCCGTATATGTCGACCGTCGGCGGTACAGGCATCACGGTCACGCTCGGACAGGCACTGATGCAAAACGGTGCTCTCGTTGCTGTTATCGGCGCGGACGTCTCCCTCGCCGATGTCATGCAGCTCTTTGATGCCGTGCAGGTCGGCGAGACCGGCACGGTCTTTGTCCTCGGGCCAAAGGGCGAGTTCATCTACCACCACGACTATGCATTCACCAGCCCCGCCATGCCCGAGATGGACGGCGGAAAATACAAGGAACTCGCCGCACGCCTGATGTCCGGCAGGGAGGAGACGTTCGAGGCGGAGTTCGGCGGCAAAGAGATGTACTTCTCCGCCAAGCCAATCGACGATACAGGCTGGACGGTCGTCGTCAATGTCCCGCATGACGAGGCATTCGCCCCCGTAGCACACGTCTCCATCGTCATCGCGGCCGTCAGTCTCATCGCCTTCCTTATCCTCGGCGGCATCATCACCCTGTTCATCCGCAACATCACGAGCCCTCTGTCCGCACTTGCGGGCGTGATGGGCAGCGCCGCCGGCGGCGATCTCTCGCACAGCCTCGCAGAGAGTCCCCGTACCGACGAGATCGGCACACTGCAGAACGGCTGTGCCAAGATGCTTCATTTCCTGCATGATATGGCGGTGGGCACAGTACGCGCCTCCGACCAGATCTTCGAGGCATCCGAGGAACTGTCCGCGAGCACCTCAACCACGGCAGCGGCATCGCAGTCTGCCGCATCCGCCGTCATCAACATCGTCGAACAGACGGCAGAGCAGAGCCGCATCGTCGAGGATGCCACGGCAAAGGCACAGGATACGACGGGACAGATGGAGGTCGTTGCCAAGGCAGTCTCCGACGTGACCGCCGTCGCAGAGGCGACCCATACGGAGACGCAGGAGGGCCGCGATATGCTGGCCGATCTCGTGCGCAGCATCGAGCATCTCGCCGAGGACGCGACCCATGTGGGCGATGCCGTACGCCAGCTCTATGACGGGTCGAAGAGCATCGCCGACATCAACAAGGTCATCACGGACATTGCCGGTCAGACCAAGCTGCTCGCACTCAATGCCGCCATCGAGGCAGCGCGCGCGGGCGAGCAGGGCCGCGGATTTGCCATCGTCGCCGAGGAGGTTCGCAAACTCGCGGAGGAATCCGAGTCCGCAGCGCAGCAGATCAACGGCATCATCAGCAACAACAGCGCACAGATCCAGACCGCATTCGACCTCACGAAGGAACAGCAGATGACGGTGAAAGAGAACGTCTCGCACGTCAAAGAGGCGGGCGGCAAGTTCGATACCATCGCCGAGCTGATCCGCAATCTGACCGCAGAGATCGAAAAGATCGCCGCCGCCAGCGCAGAAACGCGTATCGGTGCAGAGAGTGCGACAGCAGCAATCCACGAGCTGCACAGGGTCTCCCACATCATCCACCAATCGGCAACGGACGTCTCTGCGCTCGCCGAGGAGCAGGCGGCCTCGAATACCGAGATTGCTGCCTCCACGGGCACACTTGCAGCACTCGCGCAGAGTCTCAAGAAGGATGTGCAGAAGTTCACGCTCTGAGGAGCGCAGCAGAAAAGGGCAGCCGCATGAGCGGCTGCCCTTTTTGTGTGCAACAGATGCATTTACGCCTGCTTGCGCACGTCCTCCTGCGCGGCTTCCTGCTCAAGTGCAAGCACTGCCTGCACGAGAATGGCGCACTCGAGGCGCTTTTTCTGAATCTCGCAGCCGACCTCGTATGGATGGCGGATATCGCCGTAGAAGAGGTCTGCATTCGCGTGGCAGCCTCCGCTGCAGTAGAACCGTGCCCAGCAGTCACGGCACAGAGGTTTGTTGAGCACATGGGAGTTGCGGAAATACGTCGGCAGCTCCATGCTCTCCACGCCCGTAAAGACAGAGCCGAGACGATAGTTCTCGCGCCCGACGAACTGGTGGCACGGATAGAGGTCGCCGTTCTCTGCGACGGCATAGTACTCGTGCCCCGCACCGCAGCCCGCGAGGCGCTTCGCCACGCACGGTCCATGGTTGAGATCCATGTTGAAGTGAAAGAAGAAGAACCCCTTGCCCGCACGCACACGACTGAGATACGTCTCGGTCAGATGGTCGTACTCGGCAAAGATGCGCGGCAGATCCGCCTCCGTGAAGCCAAGCGGACTGTCCTTCAGCACAACCGGCTCCATCGAGAGGATATCGAAGCCCGCCTCGTTCATCGCGAGCACGTCCTTCGTAAAGTCCAGATTCTCGCGCGTATACGTCCCGCGGAGGTAGTAGTCATTGCCGTCACGCGCATCGACGAGCTTCTTGAAATTCTTCATCACGACATCATACGAGCCGTTGCCGCGCACATCGGGGCGCATGGCATCATGTACCTCGCGCCGTCCGTCTGAGGAGAGGACAACCGAGATGTTGTTGTCGTTCAGCCACGCAATATTCTTATCGGAAAGCAGCATCCCGTTTGTCGTGAGCGTCAGCTTGAACTCCTTGCCCGTCTCCTGTTCGCGTTTGCGAACGTACTCCGTGACCTCCTTCACGGTGCGCAGATTCATCAGCGGCTCCCCGCCGAAGAAATCGATCTCGCAGTGCTTACGCGGACCGCAGCCGTTGATGATGAAGTCCACCGCCGCACGCCCGACCTCGGGGCTCATAACGGCACGATGTCCGCCATAGCTGCCGCCGTCGCCGAAGCAATACTTGCAGCGCAGATTGCAGTCCTGCGCCACCATCAGACAGAGCGACTTGACGAGTCCGCGCGACTTGAACGTCGGCGGCACGTCGATATCGGGCGCAAAGAGCGCCCCCGCTGCCATCAACTCATGCAGCTCGCCCAGTGCCTCACGCAGATCACGCGCCGGATAATGCCCCGAAAGGCGCGCGACGACCGCCTCGTCGTTCGTCCCGTCGAAGTCGTCCATGATGTCATAGATCATCTCATCGATGACGTGGACAGCGCCGCTGTTGATGTCAACCAATATATGCATATCGTTCTGCTTGAACTTATGCGTTCGGACTTTCATGTCTTCTCCTTTGTACCGAAAATCACACAGAAAAGCGGGGACTGCTGCATGAAGCTAGAAAACTTCGTGCAGCAGTCCCCGCCCCGATTCCCTGACTTACTTCGCGCAGGGCTGGTTGCCCACAGTGCAGGAAGTCTTGCAAGCGGACTGGCAGGATGCCTGGCATTCGCCGCAGCCGCCCGTATAGAGCGTGGACTGCATCGTCGGCTTGTTGACCGTCTTGATGTGCTTCATGACTCATTCCTCCTCAATCGGTCGATGTTCCCTCATTTTATCGCATAAATCCTATTTATGCAAGTTTTTTCTTCCTCAATCCGGCCATTCTCCCTCGGTACGGCGGATGTCCGCGCCGAGAGCGACGAGCTTGGCGACGAGATCATCATAGCCGCGGTCGATGTGGTGAATGTAGCCGACGCGCGTCTCTCCATCTGCTACGAGTCCTGCAAGCACCATCGCAGCGCCCGCGCGCAGGTCGGTCGCGCGCACGGGTGCGCCGGAGAGGCGTGCGCCCCCCTCAACTGCCGCTGTACGTCCGTCCACGCGGATCCGCGCCCCCATACGGACAAGCTCCTCAACGTGCATGAATCGGTTCTCGAAGACCGTCTCCGTAACGATGCTCGTTCCCTCTGCGACAGTGAGCATCGCCATGAACTGCGCCTGCATATCCGTCGGGAATCCAGGGTAGGGCAGCGTCTTGAGATCGATGGCACGCAGCGGGCCGTCTGCACGGACGCGGATGCCAGAGATATCCTCCTCGATCAGTGCGCCGGCCTCCTTGAGCTTTGCCACAACAGGCTTCAGATGCTCGCTGATAGCGTTCTCGATGAAGACATCGCCGCGCGTCATCGCCGCCGCGACCATGTACGTCCCCGCCTCGATGCGGTCGGGGATGATCGTATAGTCCGCCGCCATGAGCCCAGGCACGCCGTCGATCTTGATGCGGTTCGTCCCCGCACCGCGGATGTTCGCTCCCATGACGTTCAGATAGTTCGCCAGGTCGACAATCTCCGGCTCGAGCGCGGGGTTCTCGAGGATGGTCTGCCCCGCTGCACAGGATGCCGCCATCATCACGTTCTCCGTCGCACCGACGCTCGGGAAGTCGAAGTAGATGCGCGCGCCCTTCAGGCCGTGCGGCGCACGCGCGTGAATCGCTCCCTGCGTGATCTCGATCTCTGCGCCGAGCGCCTCGAAGCCCTTGAGATGCAGGTCGATGGGACGCGTCCCGATGGCGCAGCCGCCGGGCAGGGAGATCTCTGCGCGCCCCTCACGCGCAAGCAGCGGCCCCATGATGAGAAAGGATGCGCGCATCTTGCGCACCAGCTCATACGGTGCGCAGACCGTTGCGATCTGCGTCGCATCGATACGCAGACGATGGTCTTCCTGTGTATAGACCGCGCGCACGCCGAGCGATTCCAGCACCGAGGAGATCGTATAGACATCCTCGAGCGCCGGTACATCCTCGAGCACGCTCACCCCGCGGCTGCCGAGCAGTGCCGCCGCGATGATGGGCAGCACGGCATTCTTTGCGCCGCCGATCTTCACGCGTCCATGCAGGGGATTCCCTCCATGAATCACCAGTTGTTCCATTCGCCCTTGTCCTCCTTGCGGTGAGGGAGCGCTGATACATTCAGCAAATCCCTATTCCTCTACCTTGAGTGTCGCGTGTATCACATTCTCGATGACATAGGGAGCAAAGAATTTCTCCCTCTCCTCTTTCTTCTTCGGATCTGCCAGCAGCGTGATGCGCTTTTCCTCCTCCTGTGCAGAGGGGCGCTGTGATGCCTTTGCCGCCGCCTTCATGCGGCGCTTCATCTCTTTCTCCGAGGCGGGGGCAGGTGCTGCGCCCGGCGCGATGATGATCTCATTGTTCTGTCCCTGCTCGGCAAGCTCGCGCAGCTTTTCCTCGGTCGTCTTGAACTGCTCCTCGTCGTCGGGCACCTCGAGTCCCGCCTGTGCAAGCAGCATCAGCGGATTCACCGGCACGAAGCCGCCGCCGCGGATATCGAGGTGCAGCGTGCCGGCGGGCTGAGTCTTGGGTACTTGATAGGCAATCGAAAGCGTTTCCTCCGGCCGCCGATAGGGGCGGATCTTCGTCTTGAACGTTACCTTCTCCCCCGGCCGCACCGTCATCTTGTCCGGCACAGCAGAGACGAGGAGCGCCGTCTGACGGCCGCCGTCCAGCTCCACATCCACATCAACGTCAATGAGATCGGACTCCTGCTCCGCGTTCGCGACGATGGTATTCATCGCCTGCAGCAGCTCTGTGACCGCAACCTGCCCGACATCCGCGGCACTGTAATACATATTGCGCCGCTCGAACCGTCCGCCCTCGTAGGCATTCGTCCGAATGGTGAACCGCACGCGTGCCGTACTCGCGCCGAGTGCGTCCGCAACGCGGCTCATCGCAGCGTAGGCAACACTGCCCGAGAGGATAGGAAGAAAATCCTCATCGTATGCGATCTGCGCACCGAAGGTCTCCTCCGTACCGAGGGCCTTGTCCTTCACATGAATGCGCACAGGCACAGCAGTCGGGAACGTGCCGAGCACGCCGGCGACCCCCGTCTCACGATCCTGATTGATACGGCCGATAATACTGCCGATATTCGCGATCTTCACGCCGTTGCTCTGCCCCGCGATCGTGCCGACGACATCCGCATCCGTCATGAAATAGTTCGCATTCCCCTTATGCATAAAGGAGTGGCCGAACGCCACAACCTTTCTGCCGTCGACCGCTGTCACCGTCCCCGTCGCACCAACGCTGAAGTCGCCGTAGACCAGCGCCACGCCGACGGGCTGACCGCCCGTGAGGGAGGCATCGTACCGCGTATGCATCTTTGCCGATGTGCCGGATGCACCGAGCGGGAGGAAGGATATACCTGCGGGCAGGTGCCCCTCAAGATACCGCAGTCCCGCCGCATCGAATCCGCGCGTAAAGAAATACGCCTTTTCCTCCGGCGCCGCATCCTCTGCCGTCTCCTCAGACGGTGCGTCCGCCGACGCGGAAGCATGCGCCTGTGCTGCATCCGCCTGCGCAGCGGCAGCATCGTCGTCGGCCGTCTTCTCGCCGTTCAGCGCAGCCATCATGTCACGCCACTCCGCCTCGCGCTCGGCACGCGACATCTTCGCGAATGCCTTTTCCCGCGCACGGAGCTGCTCCTTCTCCTGTGCCTGCTTGAGCTCCTCGCGCGCCTGCACAAGATTGACCGTCTCGATGGACGTCTGGTTCTTCGTGTCCGGCATCGTCCAGAGCGGCGTCATATCCTCGATCGGCGTGATGAAGAACGTATAGGGGCTCAGATCCTTCAGCCCTGCCGCGAGCGCACCGATGAGGCGGCCGTCCACATACACAGGGCTGCCGCTCATTCCCTGGAGGACACCGCCGACCTGCGTGATGAAATCACCGCTCGTGCGCGCCATAATCATGCGCTGCGCGCCCTTGCCGCCCTCCATGCGTCCGAGGATCTCAACCGGGAAGGAACGGATCTCGCCCGAGGAGTCGACCACCGTATAGGCTGTCCCCTGCATTCCCTCCGCGACCTCGCTGTACGGAAGAATCGGCGGCATCGCATGCATCACCGGTGTATGAAAATTTATCGTGAGTGCAAAAAGAGACGCCGCTGCAAGGCGCTTCAAAGAATACAGCAAAATGTCACCTCAAAAAAAGTCTGTGCCACAATAGAGTTTATCCGCTCTATTGTAGCACAGACCAAAGCTTTACGCCAGTTTTTTCACACGGGCAGCACCACACGGCTCGTTTATCCGAGCGAGTGCTCCAGCTCCTCGAGCGTCTGCTGCTTGCTCTCACGGCCGAGCAGGATAACCGCTCCCGAGATCAGTACGAAAACTGCTGCGAACATCATAAAGATGCCGCTCATCGGGAATGCATCTGCAAGCATCACACCGACGAGCATCGGGGCAATCATGCCGCCGATGCGCCCGAAGCCCGCCGCCCAGCCGCTGCCGAGCGCACGCATTGCCGTCGGATACTGCTCCGGCGTATAGGTGTAGATCACACCCCACGCACCGAGGTTGAAAAAGCTCATCGCAGCGCCCCAGGCGAGCAGTGCCGCAACATCCCCGGCGTTTCCGAAGAAATAGCTGCACACGCCGCTCAGCAGCAGAAACAGCCCGAGCGTATAGCGGCGTCCGATGACATCCACCAAATATGCCGCCGCATAGTAGCCCGGCAGCTGCGCCACCGTCATGATAAGCACATACTCGAACGTCTTGACAATGGCAAAGCCCTGCGCGTACACAATGGACGGCAGCCACATAAAGATGCCGTAGTAGCTGAAGACAATACCGAACCACGCAAGCCAGAGCATGGCCGTGCGGCGGCGCATCCCTTTCGCCCAGAGCGTCATAAAGCCGGGGTTCTCCACCTGCTCCGCCTGGACTCTGCCCGGTGCAAGCTGATCAAGGAACGGGCGCTCGGCCATTCCCAGCTGGCGCTCAATATCGCGGATAATCGCCTTTGCCTCCTCTACACGCCCCTTCGAGAGCAGATAGCGGATGGATTCCGGCATATGCAAACGCAGGAGGAAGATGTAGAGTGCGGGCAGGGCACCGATGAGGAACGCAGCCTGCCACCCAAAGACAGGAATCAACAGATACGCAATGCACGCTGCCGCCAGCCAGCCCAGCCCCCAGAAACTCTCAAGCAGGACGATGAAGCGGCCGCGCAGACGCGCAGGAGCATACTCACTCATCAGCGTCGCCGCGACAGGCAGCTCGCCGCCGAGACCAAAGCCTACAAGGAAGCGAAAGAGCAGCAGCGACTCATAGTTCCATGCTACGGCACACAATCCCGTCGAGATGCTGTAAAGAAGCACCGTAATGGTAAAGACCTGCTTGCGCCCGATGCGGTCTGCGACCGTCCCCGCCAGCACCGCACCGAGCGCCATGCCGATGAGTCCGATCGAGCCGATCCAGCCGACCTGCGCCGGCGAAAGTCCCCATTCACGCGCAAGTACAGGCAGAACAAATGCAATCAGCCCTGTGTCCATCGCGTCGAACAGCCAGCCAAGTCCCGTCACAGCAAGCAGCTTATACTGAAACCTGCCCAGGGGCAGATTCTCTAACCGATCCAATATCATAAAACGACCTCCTTTTTCGCGTGCAGTCATCTGTACCGCCGCGCACTCAGAAAACGAAACAGAATCTATTATAGTCACACTATAATGAAAATGCAAGAAGGTATCTCACAACTGAGAGGAACTAGCAACAAAAAAGACCCGTGAAAGACACGAGTCTTTTGTTTTGCGGCAACTACCTACTCTCCCACGTCGTCTCCAACGAAGTACCCTTGGCC
>CAUQID010000008.1:0-103174 GCA_963518105.1 uncultured Selenomonas sp. | reverse complement strand
TCGCCCTACAAAACGAATTTGCTGCCTTTGTCGAACAGACCGACAAATCGAAATTGGTACTTCGTCAGCTCCTCGAAAAGCAGAAAACGCTCAAAGCAGCCCTCATGCAGGAATATTTTTCCTGATTTTTTGCGGTGTCAGAGGTCGGTCGAAAGGAACAACGGCATGAAAGACCTCCTCATTACAGAGATATTGCAGGAAATGCTCCCTCATCTGGACAACGCTCAAATGGTGCAGCTACAAGCAACGCTTACACGGTGCCTCGCCGCGCGCGAGGTGACGGAGCACACGAACTCGGAACTCTCTCCGAGGCACAAGAACAGTGACCTCGTCCATATGTTCATCGCCGCGAAAAAGGTCGAGGGGTGCAGTGAGAAAACAATCCGTTACTATGAGACAACCATCCGGAGGCTTCTCTCCTCCTCTGATCAGCATCTCACACATCTCACAACCGACGACCTCCGTGCCTATCTGTCCGACTATCAAGAGAGCCGTGCGTGCAGTCGGGCGAACATCGACAACATTCGCCGCATCCTGTCGAGTTTCTTTGCGTGGCTCGAGGATGAGAACTACATCCTAAAGAGCCCCGTGCGCCGTATTCATAAGATCAAGACGGCGAAGATCATCAAGGAAACGTACAGCGATGAGGCACTGGAGCAGCTGCGCGACCATACGGAGCACATTCGTGATCTCGCTATGATTGATCTGCTCGCCTCCACGGGAATGCGCGTCGGTGAGCTTGTACGTCTGAACCGCAGCGACATCGACTTTGAGCGGCGCGAGTGTATCGTATTCGGCAAGGGAAGCAAGGAACGCCCCGTCTATTTTGATGCACGGACGAAAATTCATCTAAGTGCCTATCTGGGCAGCCGCACCGACGGCAATCCCGCACTCTTCGTCTCGCTGCAAAATCCGCACAATCGTCTCGCAATCAGCGGCGTAGAGATCCGCCTCAGAAAGCTCGGTCGACGGCTCGGCATCGCAAAGGTACACCCGCACAAGTTCCGCCGTACACTCGCGACACGCGCAATCGATAAGGGGATGCCGATCGAGCAGGTACAGCAGCTCCTCGGTCACAGCAAGATCGAAACAACAATGGCGTACGCAATGGTCGATCAAAACAACGTGAAACTCGCCCATCAAAAATATATCGCATAGGTGTCAAATCACAATTTGTAGAGATGTTCGGTGATCCAATATTGAATACTCATGGCTGGCAGAAAGTCTCCTTATCAGCCTTAGCCGAAATAAAAATTGGACCATTCGGCTCACTGCTCCACAGAGAAGATTACATTGTGGGCGGGCATCCCGTAGTGAATCCCTCGCACATACATGATGGCAACATCGTTATAGATGAAAAACTAACAATCTCCGAAACAAAATATAAAGAACTATCTGCATACCATCTTTTTGAGAATGATGTTGTTCTAGGTAGACGGGGTGAAATGGGTCGCTGTGCCGTCGTACAAACATCTGGTTTGCTCTGCGGAACAGGAAGCATGATAATACGTACTCTTGGAGAAGTCAGAGCAGACTTTCTGCAAAAAATCATTTCCTTTCCTTCATTCAAGAAGATTCTTGAAGATATGGCAGTCGGACAAACCATGCTAAACTTGAATGTTCCTATTATTTCACGGCTTGAAATCATTAAGCCCCCCAATGAAGTTCAAAACGCTTATTATGCCTTTGTCGAACAAGTCGACAAATCGAAATTCGTCGTGCAAAATCTTGCAAAAATCTTAAAAACCTATCATAATAAAAACCATCAACACAGAATGCAGAAACCGCAGGGAGGGGAGCACGCACATGACGAATTTTGACTTTCTGCGTGCCGAAAAGAACTTTGCAGCGTTTGCAGATGCGTGCATCGAGGCGGAGAAATCCATCGGGGTCAGCCCAGCACTCTGTGCGCTCGGCGTACGGAAAAGCGCGGAGCTCGCGGTAAAGTGGCTCTACTCCGTGGACAGCTCCCTGCGTCTGCCGTACAAGGACAATTTCTCTGCGCTTGTCTACAATCCGTCCTTTACCGCCTTTGTCGACCAAAATATCATCAACAGTCTGCGCTTCATCATCAAGCTCGGCAATTTCTCGGCGCACACGAACAAAAAGGTCGCCTACCGCGAGGCGGTGCTCTCACTTCAAAATCTGTTCGAGTTCGTCCTCTTTATCGACTATTGCTATGGGTCGTCCTACGAGGAGCGCGACTTTGACGAGACACTGCTCGCAAGCGAGGCAAAACAAGCCGTATCTGCTGCGGAGCTCACACGTCTGCGGGGGGAACTGGAGACGAGATCCGCCGAGCGTGCAGCTCTTGCGAGTGAGATGAAGGCATTGCAGGAGGAGCTGGCGGCTCTGCGTGCACAAAATACCGCCGCGCACAGCTATGTCCCGCACACGAGGACGGAGGAGGAGACGCGCCGCACGATTATCGACATCGACCTCCGTGCGATGGGATGGACGTTCGATGTGGACTGTATGCGCGAGGTGCCCGTGATCGGACTGCCGAACGGCTCGGGCAAGGGGTTCGCCGACTATGTGCTCTATGGCAGGGATCATAAGCCGCTCGCGGTCGTCGAGGCAAAGAAGACGTCGGTCACTCCCGAGGCGGGACGCGAGCAGGCTCGGCTCTATGCAGACTGTCTCGAGCAGATGACGGGGCAGCGGCCGCTCATTTTCTACACGAACGGCTATGATACATATTTCTGGGATGATCTCTCCTATCCGCCGCGTCAGGTGTACTCTGTCTTTTCCCAGGACGATCTCGTGCGTATCATCAGCCGGCGCACGCAGGCACGGGGATTGGATACGCTGCAGATCAACGCCGCCATCACCGACCGTTCCTATCAAAAGGAGGCGATTCACAGCGTCTGTTCGGCATATGCCGCACGAAGACGCAAGGCGCTCCTCGTCATGGCGACGGGCACGGGCAAGACGCGCACGGTGATCTCGCTCGTGGATGCGCTGCTCTCCGCGGGCTGGATGACGAATGTCCTCTTTCTCGCCGACCGCACGGAACTGGTGCGTCAGGCAAAGCAGGCGTTCACGGAGCATCTGCCGAATCTCTCGACGTGCAGTCTCCTTGACCGCGACGGGAGCAGTCCCACGGCACGCGCCATCTTTTCGACCTATCCGACGATCCTGAACGCGATTGACGAGATGCGTACGAAGGACGGTGCACGCCTCTTTACGCCGGGGCATTTCGATCTCATCGTGATCGACGAGGCGCACCGCAGCATTTTTAAGAAGTACCGCGCGATCTTCCGCTATTTCGACGCACTGATTGTGGGGCTGACGGCGACGCCGAAGACGGATGTCGATCACAATACCTACGATTTCTTTGATATGGAAAACGATATGCCGACATTCGCCTACGAGTACGATACGGCGCTCCGCGATGGATATCTCGCGGACTACCACTGTATGGCGACGGTGCTGCGCATCCCGACGAAGGGCATCACCTACGCGGAGCTCACGCCCGAAGAGAGGGAGCGATACGAGGATGCATTCGACGAGGGTGAGGAACTGCCCGACGTGATTACGAGCGGCGAGATTAATCGCATCTATTTCAACGTAGATACGACGCGTCAAATCATCTCGGATCTGATGGAGAAGGGGCTGAAGATCGAGGGCGGGGACAAACTCGGCAAGACGATCATATTCGCCCGCAGCCACCGCCATGCGATGCACATAGAGAAGGTCTTTGACCATCTCTATCCGCACTACTGCGGGCAGTTCGCGCGTGTCATTGATCACGCCGTGAAGGACCACGCGAAGCTGCTGGACGATTTCCGTGATCCCGCAAAACTCCCGCAGATCGCGATATCGGTCGATATGCTCGATACGGGGATTGATATCCACGAGATTCTGAATCTCGTCTTCTACAAGCAGGTTTTCTCAAAGGCGAAGTTCTGGCAGATGTTCGGTCGCGGGACGCGCCTGTGCAGGGATCTGTTCGGTGCAGGTGCGGATAAGACGCAGTTCTACATATTTGACTATATGGGGAATTTCGCATTCTTCGCGCAGAATCCGAAGAGCATCGAGAGCACAGATACCGGCTCACTCGCGGAAAAGGCGTTCGCGCTGAAGGTCCGCATCTTGCAGGAGCTGCAAAATACAGCGTATCAGACGGAGGAGCTATCCGCATTCCGTTCGGAGACTGCTGCCGAGGTGCACGCCGCCATTGCCGCACTGAATAGGGAGCGGTTCGAGGTACGGGCGCAGCTTGCGGCGGTCGATAAATACGCCGCCCCTGCGGCTCTGGACGCGCTCGATACGGCTGCATCCGAGGAGATCATCACGCGGCTCGCGCCGCTCATCCCCGCTGCACGCGATGAGGAGAGTGCGCGGCGGCTCGATGTCATCGTCTATCGAATGATGCTCGCACACGCGGCGCATGAGATGCCTATCTACGAACGCGCGGCGCAGCGCGTGCAGCAGATCGCCGCACGGCTCGCCGCCAAAACGGCGATCCCGGAGGTCGCAGCACAGACGGCGATGCTCGCAGAGCTCCGTACATCCGCGTTTTGGCAGCATGCAGACCTCCCGCAGCTCGACCGCATCCGCTGCGATCTGCGCGGGCTGATGCAGTATCTGCGCGCGGAGATCCGGACGAAGGAGATCAATATTTCGGACGAAGTCATCTCCGCGGAGGTAGGTACGCGTCTCACGAAGAGCACCGCACTCGAGGGCTACTATGCGCGTGCAAACCGCTATGTCCAGGAGAATGCGCATCATCCCCTCCTCACGAAGCTGCGCAACAACATCCCGCTCTCAAAGGGGGAGTGGGAGAAGCTGGAACAGATCTTCTGGGAGGAGGTCGGCAGCGAGCGTGAGTATGTGGATATGCTCCGCCAAAAAAAGGCAGTGGATGCCAGCCGTCCGCCGCAGGATACGCTCGGTACATTTATCCGCTCGCTGACGGGCCTCTCGGAGGAGGCCGCACGCACCGCATTCTCCGAGTTCCTCGACACCACACTCTACAACGAGGAACAGATTGCTCTCATCCGCCAGATCATGGAGTGGGTCATGCAGAACGGCACGATGGATGTCGCCGAGCTGGGCAAGCCCGTGAATTTCGGCGGGGCAAAGTTTTGGGAGGTTTTTCAGGGGCTCACATACACGGAGAAAATCCGCGGCATCCTAGAACGCATCAAGAAAAACGCCGCCTGGACGGCTGCATGAAAGAACTGCTGCACGAAGCGAATAAACTTCATGCAGCAGTCTTTGTCTCTATGCTGGATATCTCGCTGTGCGCACCCTTCCACCGCTTGCACCGTCTCACGCCTCCGTACCGCACGGAGCAGGCGCGGCAATCATAGATCCCCGCTTACTCCAGTGTCCACTCGTTCACGTTCCAGAAGAATCCGATGCCGCGGTAGCCGAGCAGTCTGTCCGGCGTGATGCCGCGGACGCGCGGGTTCGTCACATAGATGTAGTCGAGGTAGCAGACGTAGATGTAGGGGAGGTCTCTCGTCACCTCGTCCTGAAAGAGTCCGTAGAGCCGCATCCGTTCGGCGGGGTCTGCGGTGCGGCGTGCAGCGAGGAGGTACGCATCGACGCGGGGATTGGAGTAGTGGCTGTCGTTTCCCCGCCCGCCGGTCGAAAAGACTTTGTAGGTGTGCGCGTCGGGATCGATCTCATTCCCCACGCCGCTGAGGTATGCCATCTGTCCCTCCCAGTCAACCTTTGCAGGGATCTCGACGGTGCAGTGGATGCCGGCAGCGCACAGCTGCGCCGCCACGGCATTGGCGATGCCGATGCGGCTGTACTTGTCATTTTTCACGGAGAGGCGGAATCCGACCTCCTCGCCGCCGCGCATGTAGTAGCCGTCGCTCCCCATCCTGCAGCCCGCCGCCTCGAGGATCCGCCGTACCCGTGCGGGGTCATAGTCATAGCGCTCGACGTTCGGGTTGTTGTAGGGGTTGCGCTGCAGCGGCCCATAGGCAGGCATACCATGTCCGCACAGTGCATCGCGGACAACAGCATCACGATCAATGGCGCAGGCGACAGCGGGCAGCAGGTCGCTGTTGCGCAGCCAGTAGGGATGGCTGCAGTTGAGCATGACGGCAGCATAGTTCGCGGACTTCATCGCGTAGTATCGGTAGCCGTCCCTGTCCTCAAATGCCGCTGCCGTCTGCGGCGCGAGCCGTGCCATATCGACCGAGCCGTCAGCGAGCGCCGCCGCCTCCGCAGCATCGTCCGCAAAGATCCGAAAGACGAATCGATCAATCTTCGGTGCGCCGCGGTAGTAGTCCTCGTTCTTCACGAGGACGATCTCACGCCCCGCCTCCCAGCTCTCCAGACGGAACGGCCCCGTGCCGACAGGGCTGCGGAAGAATCCCGTCGTCGTCAGATCCTGCCCCGCAAGGAGATGCGCCGGCAGGATGGGCTGCATCATGTAGTCGAGAAATGCAGCATTCGGTGCGGACAGGCGGATACGCACGGTCTGATCGTCGAGCTCGGTGATCTCACTCACCTCCGCGAAGTTCGGCGCGTGGAGGGAGCCTAGTGTCGGACTGCGGATCGCCTCAATGGTGAATTTCACATCCGCCGCGCGCAGCGGCTTGCCGTCGTGCCAGTGCACGCCCTCGCGCAGGCGAAATACATAGGTGCAGGTCTCGGGGTCGTACGTTGCCGACTCCGCAAGCGCGGGTACGATCTCATCGTTCTCATCGCGCCGCATCAGTCCGTCGAATAGGAGCTGCCCGACCTCGCTGTACTCATTCACGAGCACGTTGATCTGCTCGTAGTCCTTCGAGGCGTAGACGAGCCGTGCGCTGCGGTCCTCGTCTGCATGCTCCCCGCCGCAGCCTGCGGCGAGCGCCGCCAGCAGCAGCGCACACAGCAAAAAAAGCCGTTTCATCCCCTCATCCCCTTTTTGATCACACGCCCTGGTCCCCATTCCCAGAGGCGTGTATTGAAATATGTTTTCAATATACGATTTCTGTACGATAAACCATTCGTTGTCTATGATTCATTTTCCTTCTCTCCGTGCGCGAATTTTTCCAATTTCCCCTGCGACCTGTCATACATGACAGGTCACAGGGGAAATCTTTTATGCTAAGATATATACAGACGGTCATGAACAGCGGAGGTGTTTTGCATGCATCTAAAAAAATTTCTCTGTACCGCGCTCCTCGCCCTCATTCTTCTCCCCGCATCCCTCTGTGCAGCGGATCTGCCGGATGAGGATATGGCGCTCGGCGGCATCCGCATCGGCGATACGCGTGCCGAGGTCGAGGAGATCTACGGCACGGGCAACCGCTACGCGGACGGCGTGGATGTTTGGAACGGCGAGGATGTCGGCATACACGCCATTGACTACGGCGCGTCGCTCAAGGTGACGTACCGCAGCTCGAGCCTAGGCTGGCATGTCATCAGCGTACACCTCGGTGTAAACGACGTGAACGACTACTTTTCGAAGCCGTCCGAGGAGTCGCGGTATCTCGAGACACCGCGCGGCATCCATCTGGACAGCACGGTGGAGGATCTCGAGGAGGCATACGGCTATCTGCCGAAGCCCAAATGCAGCCGCAATGCACCACCCGTCTGCGGCTACTTCTACGACGGGGACACAGCGCAGATCGCATTCTACATCTGCACCGAGCACAGCCCCGGCATCCGCGCAATCTGGCTGCACGAGAAGTAAAGCACCCCCAGGAAGGGAGGAACGCCCATGCATACCAAAACGTTTCTATCCGCGCTCCTGTCCGCGCTCCTGCTCTGTGCACCTCCCGCGGCGGCAGAAAATGTCCTAAACGACCGCGCGGAGGAGTACGCGCAGCCGCCGCAGATGCTGGAGGAGGTACAGGACAGGGAGGCGCGGGACTGGTCACGCTCCGTAGAGTCCCCTGTCTCGTGGCTCACGATCGAGGATCATGTCCTGACGTTCTACGACAAGAACGACATCAAAGCCTACCGCGCCGTCTACCCCCAGATTGAACTGGTGGATGATGACAGCTCGCCGCTTGCAAAAGCGTTCATCGCGTGGAATGCGGAGATCGGCACAGGTGCATGGCACAGCCCGATCCGTACCTTGAGCGAGGAGGCACGCAGCGACGGATACGAACTCCCCTTCTATTACAGCGACATCACGCCAATCTCGCAGTGGGGGCGGGTCGATGACCAGCTCATCTCGTTCTTTATGGAGGGTTCTTCCTATGCGGGCGGCGCGCATGCCATCCCCCATGTCGATGCGTATACGTTCGATCGGAAAACGGGGCGGCAGATCGCGCTCGATGAGATCGTCACGGATCGGACGATGCTGATCGCCGCACTCGAAGCGGCGTTCCAAACGCAGTACCCGGGGACAATCGGGCGAGACTTCCCCGGCGGCGTCATGGAGACGCTACTCGAACAGCATCCGGCAGAGAAAGGACTCTCGTCGTTCTGCTGGTACATGGCAGCGGACGGGAGTCTCGTCATCTACTACCCCGAGGCCGTACTCGCCTCCTATGCAGCGGGTCCATTCACCCTCACGATTGCACGGCAGGATGCACCGCTCCTCTTTACGGCGGCGTATCCGATGGAATAGTTCCTGAACGCAAGAACAGGTGTGCAAAGCAGATACTGCATTGCACACCTGTTCTTTGTTTTTCTATGCCATGGAGATTACTCACGTTTGCCGTCGCCCGAGATGAGACATCAACCCGATACGGCATGATGCCCCTTCAGTTTTCAAAAGTACGCCGTCAGTGTCGTTCCGAGAACGTGCTGGCGTGCGCCGCTGTAGCTGCGCCCTGGCACGAGCGCTGCCGCAGGATGGGCAGCGCGCAGAACATACCCCTCGACGGCAAGCGTGACACCACGGGTGAGGACGACATCGGCGCGCGCCCCCCAGCCGCGAAAGCCTGCACGCCCGAAAAAGGAGGGGTCGCCGTTCATCGTATGGTGGAGATAGGTCGCACGCGGCTGATGATAGTAGGCGATCCACGCGCCGTAGTCGCCCGCCCGCTCGACATTGGGCGACGGACGCAGGCGCAGCGTGGCAACGAGTCCGCTGTCCCGCGCTGTCCAGCCATCAAGATCCGTGCGCGCACGCCCATGCAGATACTCCAGCTCGAGACTGCGATGGCGGTCAAACCGATGGCCTGCAAAGATCTCGAGGACACGCTGTCGGTCGATGCCGCGGTGCAGCACGAGAGGATCACGTCCCACCTCCGCCGCAGTGACGGCCGGCGCCTCCGTATGCAGGTCATAGTAGAACGCGCCGCCCATCCACCTCGCCCAGTTCCGCTCGTAGCCGAGAATCATCCCACGCCTGCGCTCGCGTGCCGTCCGCCCGACAGTCCGCCCGTAGAAAATAGAGGTCATCCCGGCGCTCTTATCGCCGTACCGCCAGCGCACCCCCTCGACGCGCGTATCAAAGACGTTGCCCTCGATCGGGGTAAAGATGTACCTGCCCGCGCGGATCTTCGCGCCGTGTCCGTTATCGTGTTCGGTGTAGAGACGCGAGAGATAGAGGTGGCGATCGTTCCGATGTGTGCCGCCGATGGTATCCTTATCATAGCGCATATCCTCGAGCATCCCGCTCACAGTCCATGCGCTGCCAAACTGCAGGGTCGGAGCGACGCGGAAGCGACGCGTCGAGAGGAACACATCACGCCGCGCACCGACGGATGGCAGCGCCATCCGCGCCTTGCCATAGAGCCAGCGATAGTCCCCCCAGACACTCACGCGAGGGGTGGCAGCGGACTGCTCCTGTGCGGCGGCAGGTGCTGCCTGCACCGCTGCACACGAAAGAGGCATCGAAAGGAGCGCGAGGAAAAGGGGCAGATGATTGAATCGCACGATATTCCTCCGTTCTGCGTATTTCATATTGATAAATTCATCTTATTGTATCATGAAGCATATCGCTGCACAAGAAATCACACCATTCTTTTATGAATTTACTGCCTACGAATACACAAATACCCCGCCAGCATACCGGCGGGGCATTTGCATTAAAAAGACTTAGAAACTGTAGTTCACACCGACGAGGAAGGAGCGTCCAACTGTATAATATGTGCCGCTGTTCGTATAGTCGCGGCGGTTGAAGAGGTTGTCCACATCGAACGTGCCCGTAAGCTCTGGTGTGAAACGATAGGCAACGTGGAGGTTGGAGGCGAGGAGATTGCCGGAGATCGAGGTAAATCGAACGCGCTCCCCACTCGTGCCGTTGTACCCGCGGTCGCCCCAGTAGCTGAGGTTCAGCGCCGCGGTGAGATCGCGGTTCTCATAGTTCACGCCGGCCATCACCTGGTAGCGTCCGAGCGCACGCACGAAGTCCTGCCCTTCCTTGTACTTGCGCTTCGGATTGCCGACGGTAAAGCCCGTGTTAAACGTGACATGAGCATCGACATCCTGCGCGTAGGACACCTCCAGCCCCGTGTTCTGATAGGATGCGGCGTTCGTCTGGTAGCTCTTTCCATCCGCACCCTTGATGCCAACGATCTGGTCACGCACGCTCGTATGGAATACCGTCGCGGTGAAGCGTCGCCCCTTGCCGTCGTACTTATAGCCCGCCTCATAGTTCCAGCCGGACTCAGGACTCAGGTTCGGGTTTGGCACCATCACCCCACTTGCGTAGTAGAGGTTGCGGAAGTTCGGCATGCGGAAGAATTTCCCGACGCTCGCATAGACGGCGCTGTCGCGACTGAGGCGTGTCGTCACCTGCAGCTGCGGGAGGAAGGCACTGTAGTCGCCCGCCGAGGAGTTCACCCAGTCCTGGCGTATGCTCACGATCGCCGCCGTCACGGGGCTGAGATCGCGGTCATAGGAGGCGGTCAGCGCGTATTCGTTCATGCCGTAGGGGCCGAACTTCGCATAGGGTCTTAGAACACTGTCGCTCTCTCTGTATTTTTGGTATTTATGATTCTCGTTGACATAGGTCTGCCGCTTCGCTGAGAGACCAACCAGTGTGGTGCTCACGTCGTCCTTCCAGACCTTCTTCACCTCTGCACCATAGTGGCGGTGATGGCTCTTTTCCCACTCCACTGTGCTCGGATTCACGATGAACCAGTCGGGGTTGGAGATCGAGCGGTAGTTGTAGTACGCGTTGCCCGACCAGCCCTTTTTACCCTGATAGCTAAGGTTCGCAAAATGCTCATCGTCGTCGTACTTGAAATACTTAAGCAGCTTTCCTGCCGTATCGTTGTAGTGAATCGAGTGATTCTTGCCGCTGTAGATATAGGAGAGCCGCATCGCGTCATTGATCTTGTAGGTCAGATTCACATGATCCTTGTGGCTCTTGCCGAATCCGACCATATAGGGCGTTTCAACGCCATTGATTTTCAGATTCCCCATCCGATCCGTCAGGTTGCCAGTTTTTCCGTAGTACGAGCGGCTGACAGCGACGCCAACCTTGCCGAGGTCAATGGTCGCCGCATAGTCGCGCTGTCCGCGGTCGCCCGCCGCAACGCGCACACTGTTCTTGTACGCGGCCTTCGTGATGACGTTGATCGTGCCGCCGAACGCCTCGGAGCCGTAGAGCACGGAGCCGCCGCCCTTCACGACCTCCACGCGCTCCACCGCATCGAGGCTCATCATATCGAGATGGCTCACATTGTTGAACGAGGCGGGCACGCCGTCGATGAGGACGAGCGTCCCGCTGTCGATGCCGCGTAGATTCACCCCCGCATTGCCCGTAATCCACGTCTGCCCGTCAGGTCCCATGCTCGTAAAATGCACACCATTCTTGAATTTCAGTGCGGAGATCACATCACGCGCACCTGTTTTCTTCAGCTCTTCGGCGGTATAGACCGTCGTGTCCGCCGGGGTCATGAGCGTCTCTTTCTCGTAGCCCTGCGCCGTCACATTGACATCTGCCGTCGTCACAGCATCCTCTGCCGCCTGTGCTGCAAGCGGAACTGCGCAAAGCGCACATGTCATGCCTACCAACCACTGTTTCTTTTTCATAAGTCCTCCTTGCAATATCATTTCTATTGCTCCACCACGCTCAGATGCCGCTCCACAGGCAGCTCTACGAGATCCCCGTAGGCCATGTGCGCGATATTCTGTGCGCCGAACACCATATCCTGCGAGGCGTTGTAGATATATCCCTCACGCGGACGCACGATCCGCTGCGTACGGATTGCCTGCACAGTCTGCAGCGCCGGATCATCCAGATACTCCCTGTTGAACTTGTCGATGTCATAGGTGCCGTGGTCGTTCCAGACGGGCACAATCATGACATCGGGATTCACCGCGAGGATGTGCTCCTTCGTCAGTGCCTGCCCCGCCTCGAGTCCAATCTCTGCTGCCCCATTGACGACCCCCGCCATCGTGCAGAGATGGTCGAACAGACCGCCCCTATTCCCGAACGTCGGCGACATCGAGATCACGAGCACCGTCTTTCGCTCGGCGGGCGGAATCGCCGCGACACGATCAGCGAGCGCCTGGCACGCCGCATCGTAGACGGCGATGAGCGCCGTCCCCTTCTCCTCCTCGCCGAGCGCAGCGGCAACGAGCCGGACGGCAGCACGCACCCCATCTGCAGAGCGCGGCTTCTCACACGCAACGACCCGTATCCCGAGATCGCGCAGACTCTCCGCGACTGCGGCATCTCTGCCCGCATCGAGAAAGACCACATCGGGGCGCAGTGCCATGACCTGCTCTGCCGACGGCTGGTTCAGCTTCACAGGAATCTGCGCTGCGATCCCTACGATATTGGAGCTGTTCGGATCATCCGCCAGGTGATCGATGCCGACGAGGCGCTCCGGAGGCACGAGGCCGAGCACAACATCGTCCAGCCAGAGCGCATAGTTCAGCACGCGCACGGGCTTTTCCTCGAACGTGACGACATGCCCCTGCGCATCCGTCACCTGATGCCCGCCGCCCCGCTCTGCCGGTGCCCTGCTGCAGCCGAGGACGGCGACCACAAACATCACGCAAAGCAGGAGCGCGGGCACACGTTGTATTTGCATCATTTTCCTACCCATCCTTCAGCAGCCGCACATGCTTCGCCCCATCCTCGACGGTCACGCACGTCTGCACGCCATACATCGCGGCGACACTCTCTGCGGTCAGCACCTCCTGCGTCTGCCCGTATGCGTACACATGGGCATCCTTCAGCATGAGGAGCGTATCGCAGAACAGCGAGGCGAGGTTGAGGTCGTGGATCGTCATGAGGACGGCGATGTTGTCCCGCCGCGCAATCTCGGTGATCGTGCGCAGGATGAACAGCTGATTGTGTAGATCGAGGCTCGCCGTCGGCTCATCGAGGATGATGACCCCCGTCTCCTGCGCGAGCGCCCGCGCGATAAAGACCCGCTGCCGCTCGCCGCCGCTCATCTCCTGGATATTGCGAAAGGCAAAGTCCGCGAGATCCATGCGCGCAATCACATCGAACGCGATGCGCTCGTCCTCCGCGCGATAGCGGTGACCCGCATACGGCAGACGTCCCATCAGAACGGTCTGCAGCGCCGTCATGCCGAACGCCGCATTCGTGTACTGCGGCACATAGGCAATCCGCTTGGCGATCTCCCCCGGAGAGCGCTGAGAGAGATCTGTGCCGTCAACGCGGACCGTCCCCTGCTGAGACCGCAGCAGCTGTGCGATGCACTTGATGAGCGTCGTCTTGCCCGTGCCGTTGGGGCCGAGGAGCCCCAGCACCTCGCCTGCGGCAACGCTGAGCGACACATCATCGAGAATGCGCCGATCCGCCCAATAGCCGAAGGAGATATGCTCCGCCGTGAGGCGCTTTTCTCCGCTCATGTCAGCGACCTCCCTCTGCGCAGGATCAGATGGATAAAGAGCGGCACGCCGAGGAATGAGATCACAATCCCCACGGGAATGGTCACGGGATAGAGGATCAGCTTGCCGATCGTATCCGATACGAGGAGGAGGGCTGCGCCGAGCACCGCCGTAAACGGCAGATAGAAGCGGTGATCCGTCCCGATCAGAAAGCGTGCCATATGCGGTGCGATCAGCCCCACGAAGCCGATCACCCCCGTAAAGCTGATGATCGTCGCCGTCATAAAGACGGCCGTCAGCCCCGCAATCGTCCGCATCCGCGCGGGATTCACCCCGAGGCTGCGCGCCGTCTCATCGTCGCTCACCGCCATCACATTCAGCGGCAGCGCGTAAAAGAGAGCGGCTGCAATCCCCAGCGCAACGATCACGCCGCCGATTGCCACATACTCCCACGAGGCGCGATGCAGCGAGCCGAACGTCCACTGAATGACCGCCGCCAGCTTATGCTCCTGCGCGAAGAACTCGAGCGTCGCCGTCAGCGCACTGAAAAGATAGTTCAGCGCAATCCCGACCAGCACGATGGTCACCGGACTGAGCCCCGATCGCCGCGCGATCCCGTAGACGATCACGCCGCAGGTGCAGGAGAGCATGAATGCCGCGGCGATGATTCCGAGATCGCTGTCGAGCACAGTCCCCGCCCCCAGCACAATGCAGAGCGAGGCGCCGAGCGCCGCGGCCGCCGAGATACCGAGCGTAAACGGGCTGACGAGATAGTTGCGCGTCACGGACTGCATCAGCGCTCCGGCGAGCGCGAGTCCCGCGCCCGCAATGATCGCGAGCAGCACGCGCGGCAGGCGCAGGAGCAGGATGATCTTGTTCATCGCCGCATCCGCACCCGTCTCGATCGTCCCGTCGAAATACCGCCGGATCGCCTCCATCGTCTGCATCGGGCCCGCGTCCTTCATGCCGAGCGTCGCAAAGGCATAGGCCGCAGCGAGCGTCAGCACGATCCCCGCTACAATCATCAGATACTTCCTGCGGCTATGCGCATGGTATTCCTGTTCCAGTATCATTGCGGCGCTCCTGTCAGTGGGAACGCGGGCAGGGTATGACCCGGTTGATACTCCTTGTGCTGATAGTGCTCCACCCAGTACCGGAACACATCCTCCGGATGGAGGTCAGGCAACTGCTCCGGGTAGAGGAACTTTGCAATGTACAGCGTTCCGATGATCTTCGCCGCGCCGCCCTGCACATACTGCGACATGATGAGGACATGGTCATCCTGCACCGCCTTGATATGATCCCATCCGGGACGTGCCGCGAGCCGCTGCTTCCGCGCCGCCAGTTCTGCCGCACCCGGCGCCTGCCACTGGGGCGCTGCGCCATCCTCGCCGACCTTGATGATCGCATCCGGATTGCGCTCGACCACTGCCTCGATGTCGATGTGCGTGTTGACGGCATCGCTGCCGGGTAATGCGCCCGCAGACAGCCGCACATCGCGGATGGAGGTGGACGGCGGAGCGCTGCTCTGGCACGAGGATCTCTCCCGTCTGCATGAGCAGCAACGCCGCCTCGCGCTTGCCCGCGACGCACTTCGCCGCGCCCACAGTGTGCTCCGTGAGGAGCACACTGTCCGCACGAAGCTCATACGGATCATGATGCAGCGCCAGCTCTCAGCCGATCTGGAGGAGATCCTCGCACGCAAGCGGCCGCTCCTGCGCGCGTTCCGCGAGCAGCTGATGGCGACGACGGATGCAGAGCAGGTCACGCAGCTCATCCGGCGGCTCAACCTGCTCGCCTCCTATCTAAAGAAACGCTGCGTACTCTTTCTCAAGGGGCAGGAGGGCGGCATGATCCGCGCGGAGGAGATGGAGATGGCGCTCTCGGAGACCTGCGCCTACCTGCGTCCGCTCGGGCTGCGCGTGGCGGTGGAGCAGGCAGCGCCGCAGGTGCTGCGGACAGCGACGGCGCTCGCACTCTTCGATGCGTTCGCCTCGCTCACGGAGCGCGCTGCTGCTGCGGGGGCAGAGAGTCTGTTCTGCCGCATGACGGGGGAAGAGGCGTCCTTTCTGCTCGATCCTGCGCCGTGGGTTGCTGTGTGGGCGACAGAGGAGGAGCGGCAGGATACTGCCGTGACGCTCAGCGATCGCGGCTATGCGCTAGCGCTGACGGTACGTCCCACACAGGAGACGGAGGAAGCACGATGGAACGGCTGAGTACATACGGCTTCGGTGAAACGAGCATACTCGTGCTCCTGGCATGCCTCGTTCTCATCGCGCAGACCGCAGCGCTGTGCGCCACGGTCACACGGCTCTCGGAGCACCGCATCCGCCGCTCCCTGCCCGAGGCGGCAGCACTTGCCGTCGTCTTCCAGCTGACGCTGCTCCTCGGCGGCAGTTGGAGTCTCCTGCGTGCAGGGCTCCCCCCCGATGACTGGCTGCATGTCACACGCTGGGGGGTCGGCATTGCTGCACTCCTCATCGGCATCGCCGCCCTGGAACGCAGACGGCTGCACGCGCTCCTCCTCGCAGTCGCCGGGGTGCTCACACTGCCGTGCACGGATGAGCTGCTTCCGCTGAGCGCCTTGCTCATCATCCTCCTGCTCGCCGTGCGGCTCGCCCTCCTCATCGCACGCCGCCCCCGCACAGTAACCGCCGCCTCCATCCGTGCCGGGCTGGATCTCCTGCCCGACGGCATCCTCTTTGCCCGCACGGATCACAGCGCAGTGCTCGTGAACATTGCCATGCTGCATTTCATGCAGCGGCTCTGCGGACGGCAGTTCCGGAGTGCCGCCGTCTTCTGGCAGGCACTGATGGAACTCGATACGCCTGTGGTGACGGCAAAGCTGCACACGGAGGACACGATCCTCCTGCGCTTTGCCGCAGGGGATGCATGGCTTGTCCAGCGCGTGCAGCTGACCGGGGCGCTCCCGGGCTGGCAGCTGACCGCCTCCTGCGTGACGGAGCTCGATGCCGTCGTGCAGGAGCTCGAGGCGAAGAATGCAGAGCTCACCGCCATGATCAGCACACAGAAGGATCTGCTGTCAACGCTTGAGGAGACGGAACGCCACCGCACGCTGCAGGAGATTACCTCGCGCGTACACGATGTCCTCGGTCAGCGCATCAGTATGCTCCAGCAGCTCCTCACGGGGTCTGCGCCGGGAGATGCCCTCGATACGATCGTCCGCATCGACAGTCTCCTGGAGGCGGTGCCGCTCACACAGGAGGCGCATCCAGAGACGCTGCTCGCCGATATGACGGACACCTATCGCCGTCTTGGCATCGCGCTCACAGTCACAGGGCGCCTGCCGCGCAATATGCGCCGCGCGCGCGCCTTTGCCGCCCTCATCCGCGAGGCGCTCAGCAACGCCGTCTGCCACGGTCGTGCGAACGCCGTCGCCATCCATCTCAGCGAGCGCCAACTCGATATCCGCGACAACGGCATCGGCTGCGCTGCGCTGCACCTCGGCGGCGGGCTGACGGGCATGATCCGTCGGATGAACGAGCTCGGCGGCCGCCTCAGCATCACCCACACGCCGCATTTTGAACTACATGCACAGATTGGAGAGAAGGCATCATGATCAAGATACTGCTCGTAGACGATCAGAAGATCCTGCTCGAAGGCCTGATCAAGATCCTCAGTCCCCTCGAGGACATCGAAATCCTCGGTACCTGCCTCCTCTCCGAGCTGACGGAGGAGGCGTGCCGCCGCCTGCACCCCGACCTCGTGCTCATGGACATCTGCATGGAGGGGCGCACGAGCGGCATCCAGATCTGCCAGCGGCTCAAGGCTGTGTTCCCGCACCTGCGCGTCGTACTCATGACAGGGATGCAGGAGGTTGCCTTTCTCGAGCACGCAAAGGAGGCGGGCGCAGACAGCTTCATCTACAAGGAGTCCTCAGGCGAGGCATTTGCCTCCTGCATCCGCGCAACGATGCAGGGCATGCACATCTATCCGGATGCCTGCACGCCCTCCGCATTCGGCTGCACTGAGACGCCGCTCACCGAGCGCGAGTTCGACATCCTGCGCCGCATCTGCCGCAACATGAGCTACGACGAGATCGCAGACGATCTCGGCATCACGAAGCGCACAGTCAACTTCCACGTCGGCAATATGCTCTCCAAAACAGGCTACAAGAGCATCGTCGGCCTGGCGGTCGAGGCGACGGAGAAGGGCTATACCGGTACAATTGGCTGAATTGCAGCAATTTTCCGTACATCCTGTTATTTATAACAGTGTATTTTCTCTCATGTTATGATACACTAGGCATAGTGTTGATTGAAAAAATCACATTTGTACGCAAGGAGGACACATCATGGGACTCATCCAAGCAGCATCAGGCGCCGTCGGCGGCGTCCTCGCCGATCAGTGGAAAGAATTTTTCTACTGCGACAGCCTCGATAAGGACGCCCTCGTTGCCAAGGGGCAAAAGCGTGTCGGCAGTCGCAGTTCCAATACAAGCGGCACAGACAACATCATCACCAGCGGCTCCGTCATCACCGTGAGCGACGGGCAGTGCATGATCATCGTCGAGCAGGGCAGGGTCGTCGAGATCTGCGCCGAGCCGGGTGCGTTCACCTATGACAGCGCAACCGAGCCGACCGTCTTCGGCGGCGATCTCGCAAGCGACCTCGTGGCTGTCCTCAAGAACATGGGCAAGCGCTTCACGTTCGGCGGCGACGCGCCGAAGGATCAGCGCATCTACTATTTCAATACGAAGGAGATCATGGGCAACAAGTACGGGACGGCGCAGTCCATCCAGTTCGAGACCATGATCGGCGCATATACGCTGAACGTCAACATCCGCTGTTTCGGCGAGTACAGCTACCGCATCACAAATCCGATCCTTTTCTACACGAACGTCTGCGGCAGCGTTGCGGACGTGTACGAGCGCAGCGAGATCGACTCACAGCTCAAGAGCGAGCTGCTGACCGCACTGCAGCCTGCGTTCGGGCGGGTCGCCGCCAAGGGCATCCGCTACACCCAGCTCATCAACTACACAAAGGACATTCGTAACGAACTGTCCGCCGAGCTCTCCGAGGACTGGGGCAAGAAACGCGGCATCGAGATCGTCTCCTTCGGCGTGTCGAGCGTCAAGGCGGATGAGGAGGACGAAAAGCGCATCAAGGAGATCCAGGACAGCGCCATCATGGGCGACCCGAACCTGCGTGCCGGCCGTCTTGCGGGCGCGACGGCAGATGCCATGCGCACTGCTGCCGGCAACGAGGCGGGCATGGGCGGCGCGTTCGGCTTCATGGGCATGGGCATGGCAGGAAATGCCGGCATGGGCGCCATGGGCGCATTCGGCCCGCAGGGCGGCATGGCGGCGCCGGGTAATCCGCTCGGAATGGGTGCAGCAGCCCCCGCAGCAGCGGCAGGATGGACGTGCGGCTGCGGGCAGACGGGCAACACGGGACGGTTCTGCGCCGAGTGCGGCAAGCCCCAGCCCTCTGCCGCGGGGTGGAAGTGTCCCTGCGGCACAACGAATCTGGGCAAGTTCTGCGTGAACTGCGGCAAGCCGAGGCCTGCGGGCGCACCGCTCTACGCCTGCGACAAGTGCGGCTGGAAGCCCGACGATCCCACCCGTCCGCCGAAGTTCTGCCCGCAGTGCGGCGACGTCTTCGACGAAAGAGACAAGCAGTCGTTTTGAAGCGGAGGTGACTGATATGGCAGATACCAGCGTCAGCTACAAATGTCCCAAATGCGGCGCCCCCCTCACCTTCCTCCCCGGCCACAACCATGTGACCTGTGAGTTCTGCGACGCCAATATCAGCATCGCCGAGATGGATGCCCTCTATGCACAGAAAGAGGCGCAGACGGCACAGGCGGCAAAGAAGGCGGAGGAAAAAGAAGCGCAGTGGAACACCGAGAGCGCAGGCAGCGCATGGGACGGCGCCGAGACGGAGAACATGATGATCCAGACCTGCTCTTCCTGCGGTGCGGAACTCGTCTCCGACGGCAACACCATGGCGACCCAGTGCGCCTACTGCGGCAGCCCGAACATGATCCCGCGCCGCTTCGACGGTATGCTGCGCCCAGACTTCATCATTCCATTCAAGAAGACGAAGGAGGATGCCATCGCCGCGCTCAAAGAGTTCTACCAGGGGAAAAAACTGCTCCCGAAGGCGTTCCGCGACGAGAACCGCATCAAGGAGATCCAGTCCATGTACGTCCCCTTCTGGCTCTTTGACGCGCAGGTAAGCGCCAGCATGGACTTCAGCGCGGAAACGAGGAGTCGGCGTGAGACGGCGGACGAGATCATCATCGAGACCAGTCACTATCGCTGCGAGCGCAGCGGCGAGATGACGTTCCGCGGCATCCCCGTCGACGCGAGCAAACGCCTGGACGACAAGTACATGGACAGCATCGAGCCGTTCGACTACAGCGAGCTCCGCCCCTTCTCCGCTGCGTATTTCACGGGACACCTCGCCGACAAATTCGATGTCGATGTCAAGGAATCCCTGCCGCGCGCCGACACGCGCCTCACGGCGAGCGTTATCCACGCGCTGAGCAAAACCGTCAGCGGCTATACCAGCACTGCCCCGAGCGGCAGCTCGAAGATCCGAAAGCAGTCGGGCGATGTCTGCTACGCCATGATGCCCGTCTGGATACTCACCACGAACTACCAGGGCAAGCCCTACACCTTCATGATGAACGGACAGACCGGCAAATTCGTCGGTGCGGATCTGCCCAAGGACACATTCAAGGAGTACGTCTACCCGCTCATCCCGTCCGCACTCGTCTTCGCCGTCCTCTTCTGGCTCGGCCGGCTCATGTTTAACTTGTAGGAGGTGCGGCATAATGATGGACGAAATGAAATATGGACGCAGCACACTCCTCGCCCTGCTCCTCCTCTGCCTCAGCCTTTTCATCCTCACCGTACCAAAGGCGGCGGATGCCTCCGGCATCGGAAACGCACGCGTCATCGACGAGATGAACCTGCTCTCTGATGCCGAAGTGCAAAAGCTCGATGCGCAGCTCGCGGCAGTGGAGCGGACACACCGCATCCGCATCCTCGCGGCAATCGTCAGTGATTGGAAGGACAAGCCGCTGAAGCCGCTCGCCGAGAACATCATCAAGACCATTGCCCCTGGCGGTGAAAACGGTGCAGTCCTGCTCCTCCTCTCGCCCGAAAACAACACCTACTATGCCGCCACGGATACAAGGCTCGCCACGCGCATTACCGACGAGGGCATTGAGCACCTCACAGAGAAATTCCTGCCCGCCTTCGAGAGCAAGAAATACGCCGATATGTTCACGGCATTTGGGCAAGTCGCGGGCGAAATGCTCACCTACTACGAGAAGGAAGGCAAGCCCTTCACCGCGGGCGGCGCGCTCAGTGCCGTTGCACGCGCAGTCGCGGCCGGGGGGACACAGACAGGGGATGCGGGACTGGGTGCTGTGCGCGTGATCGACGAGTCCGACCTCATCACCGATGCCGAGGAGCAGGCACTCGATGCAAAGCTCGCCGCGTATGAACAGGCGCACGGCATCCGCATCCTCATCGGTACGGTCAAGAACACGCACAAACAGGTGCTCGGCAAGGTCGCCAATGCCGTCGTCGACCGCATCGCGGACGGCGGCGAGAGCGGCACGATCGTCCTCCTCCTCGCGCCGAAAGAGCGCGACTTCTACATCTCCACCGACAACAAGATGCGCACGCGCATCACCGACGACGACGGCATCGAACACCTCGCCGGGCAGTTCGTCCCCTCCCTAAAGGAGAACAAATACGCCGAGGGCTTTACCGCATTTGCCGCCGCCGTAGATGAGATGGTAACCTACTACGAAAAGGAAGGAAAGCCCTTCAAACCCGATGCCTTCCTGCTGACCATCGTCGCCCTCGTCGGTGCCCTCATCGCTGCCGCCCTCGTTTACTGGTTCATCTTTGCCAATCTCTCGGACAGCATGCTCAGTGTCCGAAGTGCCCACGAGGCGGACGACTACGTCGAGCGCGGCAGCTTCCGCCTCACACACCGCGCGGACGTCTTCCTCCGCACCACAGAGTCCCGTGAGACGAAGCACAAGGAGACATCATCATCCTCCTCGGGTTCCTACATCTCCACCTCCAGCCGCGACGAAAGCCACGGCGGCGGCGGCGGGAAATACTAGGGAAGCACTGATAAATTTAGCCGCACCATCTGAGCGCATCTTTTTTGCCCGAACTGTGGCCGCGATCCTCCACATAGCTTTTGCTATGCGTCCGGTCTGCCTCCTTGTTCGGACGAAAAAATCTACGCCAATCTGAGGGTCTATTTTATCAGCGATTCCCTGGAGGTGCCTATGCCCGATACAAGCGTCAGTTACAAATGTCCCAAATGCGGCGCGCCGCTCACCTTCCTCCCCGGACGGAGCCACGTCACCTGCGAATTCTGCGATACCAAGATCAGCATCGCGGAGATGGATGCCCTCTTTGCACAGAAAGAGGAGCAGGCGGCACAGGCGGCGGAGAAAAAAGAGGCGCAGTGGAACACCGAGAGAGAACGCAGCACATGGGATGATGCCGAGACGGCGCACATGATGATCCAGACGTGCTCCTCCTGCGGTGCAGAGCTCGTCTCCGACGGCAACACCATGGCGACCGAGTGCGCCTACTGCGGCAGCCCGAACATGATCCCGCGCCGGTTCGACGGCATGCTGCGCCCCGATGTCATCATTCCGTTCAAGAAGACGAAGGAGGAGGCAGTCGCCGCACTCACGGAGTCCTACAAGGGAAAGCGCCTGCTCCCAAAGGAGTTCACCTCCGAGAACCGCATCAAAGAGATCCAGTCCATGTACGTCCCCTTCTGGCTGTTCGACGCACATGTGAACGTCGATGCAAATTTCAATGCGGAGCTCACGAACACCCGCGAAACAACGAATGAGACCGTCACCGAAATATCCCACTACCGCTGCGAGCGCAGCGGCGAGATGACGTTCCACGGGATCCCCGTCGATGCCAGCAAGCGCATGGACGACTCCTTCATGGACAGCATCGAGCCCTTTGACTACAAGGATCTCGTTCCCTTCTCCGCCGCATATTTCACAGGACACCTCGCGGACAAATACGATGTCGACGTAAAGGAATCCCTGCCGCGTGCCGACAGCCGTCTCGCAGAGAGCGCCTCCTGGGTGCTCGCCACCAGCGTCAAGAACTACACCAACGTCACCCCCGAGGGCGCGCCGCTGATCCATAAGGAAGAGGGAAACGTTCGCTATGCGATGCTGCCCGTCTGGATCCTCACCACGAATTACAAAGGCAAGCCCTACACATTCATGATGAACGGACAGACCGGCAAAGTCGTCAGTTCCTCGCTGCCGCGGGACAAGTTCAAGGAGCGCTACGGCCCCCTCGTGCCCGCCGTCCTCGTTTTTCTCATCACCTGCTACATCGGGTGGCTGATCTTGGATTGGTAGGAGGTACGGCACATGATGAACGAAATGAAACACGGACGTAGTGCACTTCTCGCGCTGCTCCTCCTCTGCCTCAGTCTTTTCATCCTCGCCGTACC
This sequence comes from uncultured Selenomonas sp., assembly GCA_963518105.1. Taxonomy (GTDB): domain Bacteria; phylum Bacillota; class Negativicutes; order Selenomonadales; family Selenomonadaceae; genus Centipeda. The sequence goes on along the minus strand of CAUQID010000008.1, from coordinate 80,012 downwards.
AAAGGCGGCGGATGCCTCCGGCATCGGAAACGCACGCGTCATGGACGAGGCGGATCTCCTCACCGATGCCGAGGAGCAGGAACTCGATGCCGGCATCGCCGCGCTTGAAAAAGCACACGGCGTGCGCATCCTCGTCGGCAACATCAAGGACACGCACGGACAGGCACTCGGCGCGGTCGCCAATGCCGTTGTCGACCGCATCGCGGACGGCGGCGCAAACGGCACGATCGTCTTTCTCCTCGCGCCGAAAAACCGTGATTTCTACGTCTCCACCGACAACAAGATGCGCCAGCGCATCACCGATGAATACGGCATCGAGTACCTCGCAGACAGCTTCGTCCCCGATCTCAAGGACAACCAATACGGTAAGGCATACACCGCATTTGCCGCCACCGTGGACGAGATGCTGACCTACTACGAGAAGGAGGGCAAACCGTACATCCCTCTCGATCCATGGGCGATCGTCGGGATTCTTGGCACGGCTCTTCTCCTCGCAGCGCTCGTCCACGGTTCGATTTCCTCCTACCTCGAGGAGGGAATGGATACCACCGAGCACGCCTCCGCGGCGGATGACTACCTCTCATACAGCAGTGTCCGCATCACACACAGCAAAGACCTCTACATCCGCACCTCAGAATCCCGGCGGGCGAAATACGAGCCAAAAACCTCGTCCTCCGGTTCCTACATCACCTCTTCCAGCAGTGACAGCAGTCACGGCGGCGGCGGTGGAAAATACTAAAGGAGCGATCATCATGAAAACACGATTCCTCAGTCTTCTCTGTACTGCCCTCTTTGCCGCAGGCATCCTCCTCAGTGCGGCGACAGCATCTGCCCACGGTATGACCTATTGGGAGGCGACACTTGTTCTGGATGATACGGCTACGGGCGGGCAGAATCAGCTGGAACCGCGCAAATCCACACTCGGCGATGCCCGCAGGGCAGTCGTCCGCGCGGGACTTGCGGACGACTACCAGGGCAAGGACTTCACGGGCGACGGCATGCGCTTCGTCACCTTCGACTTTAACTACGCCGAACACTGCATTTTCCGCGCCGTGACAGGCGCGAAGGATACGCGCGATGCGGGCAACCTCACCATAACGAGCTATGATGTCATGGGGCAGAGCGTCCGCACCCTCAGCGGACTCTGTGTCGGAAAGACCTACGAGGACATCGAGGAGATGTACGGCGAACCCTCCTTCTCCGAGACGAACGAGGACGGGCTCACCGCCTGCACCTACGCATTTGATGACAAGGCCGCTACGCTCACCTTCGACATCGACGACGCCGGCATCATCCGCGCGATCAAGTTCCGCAGCGAGATCTGAGGTTCATCCCTCTGCTGCAAAATCAGGGCAGACCGTGAAATCTTCCTTCACGATCTGCCCTTTTGTTATGGCTTATATTTCTGCCGCATCCGCCTAAATTCTGCAAACAGTCCCATCTTGCCGTGCATTCTGTTTTTTTCTATAATAAAAGCAAATCAAACGACAGGAGGTTCTCCATGCTCTACACGGCACACTACGCCTCCCCGCTCGGCGGGATCACGCTCACGAGCGACGCAGCGGCGCTCACGGGGCTGTACTTCGACGGAGAGAGGGATTTCCCCGATCTTTCGGCGGCGCAGGAAAAAGACCTCCCCGTGTTCGGGGAGGTCATGCGCTGGCTCGATCTGTATTTCGCCGGCAAGGAGCCGGACTTCATCCCTGCGCTCAATCCCGCGGGCACGGCGTTTCAGCAGGCGGTGTGGGCGATTCTGCGGACGATCCCCTATGGCGGGACGACGACCTACGGCGCGATCGCACGCCGGATTGCAGCGGACGCTGGACGGCGGATGTCGGCGCAGGCGGTCGGCGGTGCCGTCGGGCGCAATCCGATCTCCATCCTCATCCCCTGCCACCGCGTCATCGGCGCGGACGGCAGCCTCACAGGCTATGCGGGCGGGCTGCCGCGGAAAACGGCGCTGCTGCGCATCGAAGGGGTCGAGATATGACACGCCTCTTTCTCCCTCGATGCCGGCCCTCTCTCACGCGTGCGCGTCCTCGCTGACTGCAGCGGCGGCAATGCTCTGACAGATGCAGCCCTCGTCGCTGCATACGCGGCGGCGCTTGCGCGCCTTGTGCTCCTCGTAGCGGCGCTTACCCTCCTCGAACGCGGCGCGCGCCTCCTCGGTGTCGAGCTCAAGGGGCGGGACTGCCTTCGGGCGGGCGTTGCGGTCGAGTGCGACCATGGTGAAGTACGCCGAGAGCGCGAGCTGCGGCGTGCCGCCGTCGTCGAGATCCTCGACGATGACGTTGACGGCAACCTCCATCGAGCTGTGCCCGACGTAGACGATATCCGCCGTCACGACGACGAGGTCGCCGATGCGGATGGGCAGGTGGAACTCCAGCTCATCGACGCGCGCAGTCACGACGTTCGCGCGTGCATAGCGGCGCGCAGCGGCATACGCGGCAGAGTCCATCAGTTTCATAATCTCGCCGCCATGGACGTTCCCGTTCGGGTTCGCCTGACTCGGCATCATAACCTCGCTGATAACAATACGGCTGTCTTTCATATGGCAGTTGTGCATAGAATCCTCCATTTTTATGCTAGTTCCCCATTTGTATCCGTCCACTCTACCACGTTCGGCTGAAAATAATCCGTTGCATTGGATACAAAGCCGTAAATCTCCGCTTGACACGCGCGCGTCCGCAGATGCTATAATGCAGCTATTCAATGGGGCTTCGAGCAAAGGGGGAATTGACTTGTATTTGGAAAAGATCACATCGCCTGCGGATATCAAGGGCTACGGCGCAGCGGAGCGGCAGGTGCTCGCGCGCGAGATGCGCGATGCGATGCTCCGCCGTGCGAGCGTGCACGGCGGGCATTTCGGCCCGGACTTCGGCGCAGTCGAGGCGATCATCGCGCTGCATACGGTGTTCGACTCGCCGCGCGATAAGATCGTCTATGATATCTCGCACCAGTCCTACCCGCACAAGATGCTGACGGGGCGCGTGGAGGCATACCTTGACGAGGCGCAGTATGATGCGGTATCCGGCTATACGAATCCGGAGGAGAGTCCGCACGACTTCTTCAACGTCGGACACACCTCGACCTCGATCAGCCTTGCGACGGGTCTTGCCAAGGCGCGTGATCTGGCGGGACGGCAGGAGAATATCATTGCCTTTATCGGCGACGGCTCGCTCTCTGGCGGCGAGGCGCTCGAGGGGCTGAATGTCGCGGGCGAGATGGACACCAATTTCATCATTGTGTTCAACGACAACGATCAGTCCATTGCGGAGAACCACGGCGGGATGTACCCGCAGCTGCGCCGTCTGCGCGAGACGAACGGTACAGCGCCCGACAATCTCTTTCGCGCGATGGGTCTCGCCTACCGCTATGTGGCAGACGGCAACGACACCGAGGCACTGATCGCAGCCTTCTCTGCGGTCAAGGACAGCACGCACCCCGTCGTGGTGCACATCCGCACGCAGAAGGGAAAGGGCTACAAGTTCGCCGAGGAAGACCCCGAGACGTGGCACTATCGGCAGGCGTTCGACATCGAGACGGGCGCGCTGAAGCACCTATATACCGACCCGTATCAGACGGCGACGGTGGACTTCGTCAAGGAGCAGGCGAGGAAAGATCCGCGCTTTGTCTTCCTCGCGGCGGGCACGATGGGCGGCATCGGGCTCACACCCGCCGACCGTGCAGAGCTCGGCAGCCGCTATGTCGATGTGGGCATCGCCGAGGAGCATGCGGTCGCGATGGCATCGGGGCTCGCACGCGGCGGTGCGCGTCCCGTGTTCGGCACATACAGCACCTTTTTCCAGCGCGTCTACGACCAGATGGCGCAGGATGTCGCGGTCAACAACAGCCCCGCGGTCTTCGTCTCGGTCGGCGCGTCCCTGTACTACATGAATGACGTGACGCATCTCGGGTTCTTCGACATCCCGCTGTTCTCCCACATCCCGAACCTCGTCTTCCTCGCACCGACGAGTCTCGCCGAGTATGAGGCGGTGCTGCGCTGGTCGGTGGAGCAGACACGCCACCCTGTCATGATCCGCATGCCCGTCGGCGGCTACGAGGAGAGCCCCTACCCCGTACGCACGGACTACGGCGACCTGAACAAAGCCATCCGCGTCGCCGAGGGCGCAGAGGTCGCCCTCATCGGCGTGGGCAACTTCGCCGCGCTCGCCTCTGCGGCGGCGGCGGAGCTCGCAGGGGAGGGCATCCATGCGACGGTCGTGAATCCGCTCTACCTCTCGGGGCTCGACACGGCGCTGCTCGATGATCTCAGGGCGAACCACCGCCTCATCCTCACCATCGAGGACGGCATCGTCGACGGCGGCTACGGGCAGACGGTCGCTGCATACTACGGCATGGACGCGGGCATCCGCGTGCGCTGCTACGGGCTCACGAAGGAGTTCCACGACAGATACAGCAGCAGGGAGCTCGCACGCGCGCATCACCTCACCGCCGCGCAGATCGCGGCGGATACGCTGACCGCGCTGCGCCGTCCATAGGATGCGTCAGATCTCAGATACGAGGCCTCGGAGCATATCTCCGAGGCTTTTACTTTCTGTTCCATCGGGAAAATAACTAAAATTTATCCGATCGCATTATTTTTTTAGAATTTATGCTATAATGAGAGCAATTTATTTGCATCTGTCAACCTAGGAGGGCATCTGCCTTGTATCTTGAACATATCAGCAGCCCCGCAGATATACGGGGCTATACTGCTGACCAGCGCCGCGCACTCGCGCAGGAGATGCGCACTGCACTCATCCGCCGCACGAGCATGGTCGGCGGACACATTGGGCCGAATCTCGGCATCATCGAGACGGTCATCGCCCTGCATACGGTCTTTGACTCCCCGCGCGATCAGATCATCTTCGATGTCTCGCATCAGTGCTACCCGCACAAGATGCTCACGGGGCGCGCAGGCGCGTATCTCGATGAGGCGCAGTACAGCGGCGTCTCCGGGTTTACGAATCCCGAGGAGAGCCCGCATGACATCTTCAGCATCGGGCACACCTCGACCTCGATCAGTCTCGCGACGGGCCTTGCCAAGGCACGGGATCTGGCGGGGCGCAGCGAGAATATCATCGCCCTCATCGGCGACGGCTCGCTCTCGGGCGGCGAGGCACTCGAGGGGCTGAACGTCGCCGGCGAGATGGAGACGGGGCTCATCATTATCCTCAACGACAACGATCAGTCCATCTCCGAGAACCACGGCGGAATGTACCGCAAACTCAAAGAGCTGCGCGAGACGAACGGAGCAGCCCCCGACAACCTCTTTCGTGCGATGGGCCTCGCCTACCGCTATGTCGCGGACGGCAACGATGCCGAGGCGCTGATCGCTGCGTTCACGGCGGTCAAGGATACACGCCGCCCCGTGGTGCTCCACATCCATACGCAAAAGGGAAAGGGCCTCTCCTTCGCCGAAGCCGATCCCGAGGGCTGGCACCGCCATGCCCCCTTTCACATCGAGAGCGGTGCACACAAAAAAATCGCTGCGCCCGACCCCTATGCGGCGGCAACGGTGGACTTCGTCCTGGCGGAGGCGCAGCGGAACCCGAACTTCGTCTATCTCTCGGCGGGCATCGTCGGCGGCATCAATCTCACTCCTGCCGACCGTGCGGCGCTCGGCAGCCAGTACGTCGATGTGGGCATCGCCGAGGAGCACGCAGTCGCGATGGCAGCGGGCGTTGCACGCGGCGGCGCGCGTCCCGTGTTCGGCACATACAGCACCTTTTTTCAGCGCGTGTACGACCAGATGGCGCAGGATGTCTGCATCAACCGCAGCCCTGCCGTCTTCCTCGCGACGGGGACGTCGCTCTACCGCTCGACCGACGTGACGCATCTCGGGTTCTACGACATCTCGATTTTCTCCCACATCCCGAACCTCGTCTACCTCGCGCCCACAAGCGTCGCGGAGCACATCGCCGTCCTGCGCTGGGCCGTAGAGCAGCGAGAGCACCCCGTCATGATCCGCATGCCGTACACAGGCTATGATGAAAGCCCCTACCCCGTGCGTGCGGACTACGGCACGCTGAACAAATCCATCGTGGTGACCGAGGGCGCAGATGCCGCACTCATCGGCGTCGGCAACTTCGCCGCGCTCGCCTCTGCGGCGGCGGCAGAGCTCGCACGCGAGGGCATCCATGCGACGGTCGTAAATCCGCTCTACCTCTCGGGACTCGACACGGCGCTGCTCGATGCGCTCAAGGCGAACCACCGCCTCATCCTCACCATCGAGGACGGCATCATCGACGGTGGATTCGGTCAGAAGGTCGCCGCATTTTACGGTGCACAGGGCAGTGTACGCGTGAAGAACTACGGCCTGCCGAAACAGTTCTTCAACCGCTACAACCCCGACGAACTCGCACGCACGTATCACCTCACCGCCCCCCAGATCGCGGCGGACGTACTGCGGGCGATGCGGTGAAATAAGAGAACCCGTCTAGCCCCAGCAAGTTTAGACAGGTTTTCTAAATCCAAGTTCTAAATAGGGCTGATCGTTTACACGACAGCGCCCTTTCTGGCTTCTATTATATCCTTTTTGCCGTACAGCTTTCAACAAATACAGTCTCAAAAAACCGCTTGCATTTTTCTCATCCGCGCGTTATAATGTCCCATGTCAGTCACGGGGACGTAGCTCAGCTGGGAGAGCACCAGGTTCGCAATCTGGGGGTCGAGAGTTCAATCCTCTTCGTCTCCACCATCTGCGACGACACACGGAGGATCCGCAGGGATGCCTCCGTTTTATATTTCATTCGTGTTTCGATGGAGGTGCAGTATGTTTTATCGGATGCGCCGCAGCGTTCAGCAGCTCTCCGCAGAGGAAACGGAGGCCGTGCTCATGCGCGGATCGGCGGGCGTGCTCGCTCTCACGGGGGACAAGGCATTCCCCTACGCCGTGCCCATCAGCTACGTCTACGACGGTGATCACATCTATTTCCACAGTGCGGTCGAGGGGCACAAGCTCGACGCCATCCGCCGCAATCCGAACGCGTCCTTCGCCGTCATCGACCAGGACGAGGTCATCCCGGAGAAATATACCACCGCCTACCGCAGCGTCATCGCATTCGGCAGCATCCGCATCATCGAGAACGATGCCGAGAAGCGCGCCGCTGCGCGCAGGCTCGCCGTCAAGTACGCCCCCGAGAACACCGAGGCGCAGCACAGTGAGATGATCGACCGTACATGGGAGCGGTTCTGTATCCTTCAGATGAGCATCGCCCACATGACGGGCAAGGAGGGACGCGTCCTCACAGAGAGAAGAGGATAGCGGAAACGAAAAATTGATATCACTTTGATCGCCCACCCGCGCTGCGGGCGGGTTTTTCATTTGCTGCGCGCCCGCAGCGGGCGCACACCCTATACAAAAAGCGCAGGAAATCGCTTTCCTGCGCTTTTCGATCGAGCGTTTGGCCTCACTGCGGGAGAGCTGCACACACAGCCCCTTTCACTGCACCTTACGCACACCCGTAATTTTCTCATACGGATGGACGATCAGTGCGCCGTCCTTGTACTCGCCGATGTAGATGTCCTTCAGCGCATAGCCCGCGGTGCGCAGCTCGGCGTTCAGCCAGACGCGGTCCTTTTCGATGAGCTCGAGGATCTCCTCGTCCACCTGTCCGTCGAGGATGAGCGGATAGCGCGCGTTCTGCTCGCCGTACTGGATGACGGTGAGCTGGCCGTTCGGCTCGAGCACGGCGCGCTTGACGTCCTTGATGTAGTAAACACCCGCCATACGGAGTTTCAGCGTGATATCGTGCGCGAGCATCCCGTGCCGCATACACTCGTCCATGAGGATCTTCCCGCGCTCGATGAGCACGGCGGGGCTGCCGTCCACAAAGTCCTTGATCGCGGCGCTGTTCATCTTGAGATATTTCAGAATCAGCACGAGCAGCGTCCATGCGATGAGGACGAGCAGAAAGTCTAGGATCGAGATGGCGTTATTGTAGATGACGCCGCCGATGATGCCGCCGAGGACGTAGTTCTGCACCTGGTCGGTCGCGGAGTTCGGCGCGAGGTTGCCCTTGCCGAGCAGGTTGATCTGCAGGATGAGGCACAAGAGACCGAGGGCGAGCTTGCCCAGCATCAATAAGTAGATGAGCATGTCAGTCCCCCCTGTCCACGATCTGAATCTCTCGGTTGAGCAGATGCGTCCGCTCATACTGGAACGCGGTAAAGTCCGCATTGAACGTCACCACATAGAATGTCCCCCGGACATCGACGAGCATCCCCTGCCTCAGGTTGGTAGCGTTCACACGGATCTCCCGCACGGGGACATCGACATCCGTGCTGAGGCTGCGGAGGAACTGCACCATGCGCGAGGTCGCATAGGCGTCGCTCTTTGACCTGTTGTAGTCGTTCCACTGCATACCGCCGAGGAATGCCACGGCGAGAAACAGGATGACGATGAGATCGCGGTAGCGCGTGACGAGACGGTTGCGCAGGTACTTTACACTCACGAAGAGCAGCGCCGCAAGCGCGAGAAACGAGAGCGCGTACCAGATGTTTTCGCCGAACTGGCTGCGCGCCATGATGTAGTCGTAGGTATAGAACTGCAAAAATATCCCCCTCCCAGGTCTTTCCGCAGGATACTACGGCGCGTGCTGTGTGTCAATATAGTAGCGCGCATTCGCCACCAGCGTCAGCACGGCGATCTCGAGGTAGGGCGCGTGCGCTGCGATGACGGACCGCATGCGGCCAGCGCCTCTTTACATACCTGCTATTGTAGGATAAATCGCCCCCCTTGTAAATTGCTTCCTGCGCGGTATACTTTGCCCCTGTCATAGGAAAACCCTCCGCAGCGGCGGAGGGTTCTTCTATGAGGAGATGCGGCGCGCCCGTTCGAGATAGACGAGGAGCACGGAGATGTCCGCAGGTGAGACCCCGCTGATGCGCGATGCCTGCCCAATAGAGCGCGGACGGACGGCGGCGAGCTTCTCTGCCGCCTCGAGACGCAGACTCGCGATCTGTGCATAGTCGATACCATCGGGGATGCGGCGGCTCTCGAGGCGCTCCATGCGCGCGATCTGCTCCTGCTGTTTGCGGATATAGCCGTCATAGCGCGCCGTGATCTCGACCTCCTCGCGCACATCGTCCGCGAGTGCGGGCATATCAAAGAGCAGGGCGAGCAGGCGGTAGTCCCCCTCGCGCGCGAGCAGGGCAAAGAGACTCATCGGCACGCGCAGCGGAGAGATGCCTGCGCCCGCGAGCAGCGCCTCCGTCTCGGCATTCGGGCTGATCCGCCGCTCGTGCAGGAGACGGAGCGCCGCGTCAACGGCATCCCGTTTCGCCGTGAAGCGTATCCATCGGGCATCGGTCACGAGTCCGACGGCGCGCCCGAGGGGCGTGAGGCGCAGGTCGGCATTGTCCTGCCGCAGAACGAGGCGGTACTCCGCGCGGCTCGTCATCATGCGGTAGGGCTCCTCCGTTCCCTTCGTCACGAGATCGTCGATGAGAACGCCGATATAGCCGTCGCTGCGCCGCAGGATGAGCGGCTCCTCCCCCGTCACTGCCCGCGCAGCATTGATGCCCGCGATGAGCCCCTGCGCGGCCGCCTCCTCGTAGCCGCTCGTGCCGTTCGCCTGCCCTGCAGAGTAGAGTCTCGCGATGCCCTTGACCGCAAGACTCGGCGCGAGCTGCAGCGGGTCGAGACAGTCGTACTCGATCGCATAGCCCGGACGCATCACACGCGCCTGTTCGAGTCCCGGAATCGTCCGAAGGAACTCCTCCTGCACATCTGTCGGCAGGCTGGTAGACATCCCCTGTACATACATTTCATTTGTATGGAGTCCCTCCGGCTCGAGGAAGAGCTGATGCCGCTCCTTATCCGGAAAGCGCGCGATCTTCGTCTCGACCGACGGGCAGTAGCGCGGGCCGATCCCCTCGATCACACCGTTCGCCATCGGTGCACGGTGCAGATTCGCGCGGATCACGGCGTGCGTCTCCTCGTTCGTATAGGTGAGCCAGCAGGGCGTCTGCACGCGCGGCATCTCCTCCGTCAAAAAGGAGAATGCGGGTGCAGCGGGGTCGCCCTCCTGCACAGCGGTCTTGCTGAAATCAATCGTGCGGCGGTCGATGCGTGCGGGCGTTCCCGTCTTGAACCGCATCAGCTTCAGCCCGATCTCCCGCAGGGAGTCCGAGAGCGCCATCGCCGGGCGCTGTCCGTTCGGCCCGCTGTCATAGATCGTCTCGCCGAGGATGATGCGTCCGCGCAGATACGTCCCCGTCGCAAGAATGACGGCATGCGCTGTCAAGCACTCGCCCGTCTCACAGCGTACGCCTGTCACACGCTTTCCTCCCGCGTCCTCCTCCGTGATGAGCGCCGTCACGAGGAGCTGACGCACATCGAGGTTCTCGGTATTCTCGACGGTCTCCTTCATGATGCGCTGATAGAGGAATTTATCCGACTGCATCCGCAGGGCGTGGACGGCGGGCCCCTTGCCCGTGTTCAGCAGACGGCGCTGGATGCTCGCACGATCCGCCGCAATCCCCATCTGGCCGCCGAGCGCGTCGATCTCGCGCACGAGATGGCTTTTGCCGGGGCCGCCGACCGATGGGTTGCACGGCATCATCGCGATGTTGTCGAGCGAGAGCGTGAGCAGCAGCGTCCGCCGTCCCATGCGCGCCGCCGCGAGCCCCGCCTCCACGCCCGCATGGCCCGCACCGACGACAATGACATCATAGGTTGTAGTACAATTCACACTATGCATCCTTTATATCATATATTTGATCCATCTTCTTCACCGTGCATCCATCCTACTTCCCGATACAGAACTCGCTGAAGATGCGGTCGATGAGATCGGTGTCCACCGTCTCGCCGAGGATCTCGCCGAGGGTGTCGTAGGCAGCCCGGAGATCGATGGAGACAAAATCCGTGCCGAGTCCCGCCGCGCATGCCGCGCCCGCCTCACTGAGATGATGCGCGGTACGGCGCAGCGCCTCGGTCTCACGCTCACCGGCAGGGAGCGCCCCGTCGCTGAGTCCGCCGTCCGCCGTCGCCGTCCGCGCGGCGATGGTCTCCCGCAGGGCATCGAGTCCCGTACCCGCACGCGCCGAGATCATGAGGACAGGCGCATCCAGTGCAGCGAAATCCGCCGCCGTGAGCAGGGGCGTACAGTCCGCCTTGTTGCACAGGAGGATGATGTCCGCGCTGACGGAGGAGAGCCGCGCGATGAGATCCCGATCCTCCGCTGTGAGGGGCATAGATGCATCAAAGACGGCGAGGATGAGCTCTGCATCCTCCATGTGCTGCGCGGTGCGCTGCACGCCGATCTGCTCGACAGCGTCCTCCGCCGCGCGCAGCCCCGCCGTATCGAGGAGACGCAGCGGAATCCCTGCGATGACAAGCTCCTCCTCGATAACATCCCGCGTCGTGCCGGGGATATCGGTGACGATGGCGCGCTCCGTGCCGAGGAGGGCATTGAGGAGACTCGATTTCCCGACGTTCGGCCGTCCGACGATGACGGTCTTGATGCCCTCGCGCAGGATACGTCCTGTCTCCGCCCCCGCCAGCAGACGTGCAGCAGACGCCGCCGCCGCTGCAATATCCGCTGCGAGCGCAGCAGCCTCTGTCTCTGGAATGTCATCCTCGGGGAAGTCAATGCCCGCCTCAATGCGTGCAATCAATCCGAGGAGACGCGTGCGGATCTCCGTGATCTCCGCCGAAAGAGCACCCCCGATGCGCTCCCGCGCGGCGTGGGCGGCACGGGCGCTCTTCGCCGCGATGAGCTGCATGATGCCCTCAGCGCGCGCGAGATCGAGCCGTCCGCTCAAAAAGGCGCGCTTGGTGAACTCTCCCGCCGCTGCAGGACGCGCTCCCGCCTCCCATGTGCGGAGCAGCACCTCGCGCAGAACGATGCTGCCGCCATGGCACTGCAGCTCAACGGTATCCTCCCCTGTGTAGGAATGCGGCGCACGCATATAGAGGAGGACGCACTCGTCGATGATGCTGCCGTCCGCCGCCATGACATGACCATAGCGCGCCGTGTAGGGGGCGACCTCCCCGAGTACGCCGCCCGCAGCGGGACGGAATACAGTACGGGCAACCGTGAGCGCCTGTGCGCCGCTCACGCGGATGATGCCGATGCCGCCCGCCCCGCGCGCCGTCGCAATCTGGCTGATGGTGTCCTCGGTCATGCGCGTCCTCCTCTGTCTACCGCTAAAAAAAGGCAGCCTGCGCTGCCTTTTCTATCTGTCTTTACCGCTCGTATCCGCTCTCCTCGTAGTCGCGCCCGTACCGCCGGCGGCGGGGGACGATGACAACGTAGCGGCGCGGATTGTCGCCTGCGCTGTATGTGGTGACGCGGCGGTTGTCCTGCAGCGCCATGTGGATGATCTTGCGCTCATGGCGGCTCATCGGCTCTAGATGGATCTCCTCGCCGATGCGGCATGCCTTGTCCGCGAGGTGTCCCGCGAGGCGCGTGAGGGTCTCCTCGCGGCGGGCGCGGTAGTCCTCGACGTCGAGGATGATGCGCGCGTAGCCGGTCTCGGGGATCTTGTTCACGACGAGATTGGTGAGGTACTGGAGCGCATCGAGGGTCGCGCCGTGCTTGCCGATGAGGATGCCGAGGTTCTCGCCCTGCATGTTGTAGATGGTGCCGGACGGGGTATCCGTGCGGTGCAGGCTGACGCTGAGCTCCATGGCGGTGAAGATCTCGCCGAGGAAGCGCTCCGCTGCTGCCGCCATCTCCGGCGAGAGCGGGAGCGGCTGACTCTCTGTGCGCTCTCTGCGGCGCGTACTGTCATAGCCCTCGCTGCGCGCAGGACGCGGGCGGCGCTCCTCGCCATAGGAACGTGCGCTGCGCTGCGGCGCATCCTCCGCCGTGCGCTGTGCGCTCGTACGCAGATCGGTATGGAACCGCCGCGGCCGCACAGCAAAGCCGTCGTCCCCGCTGCTGCTCTCGGGTACTGCGGGCGCGCTCTGCGCGATGACGGTAGGCGGCGGCGGGGTCTGTATCTCGGTGCGCTGCGGCGGGATGACGGGGCGGGTGGTGACGCGGATGCGCGCCTCGCGTTTGCCCCAGAGGCCGAGAAAGCCGCCCGAGGGCTCCTGTACGACTTCGTAGGTGACCTCTGCACGGCCGCAGCCGAGCTTGTCGAGTGCTGCCGAGAGGGCATCCTCCACACTTTTGCCGGTGGTCTCGATGATCTCCGCCATTTAGATCGCCTCCTTTGCCGCAGATCCCTCGCTGCGGGACATCCACCACTGCTGGATGATCTGTACAGTGTTCATGGTGACCCAGTAGAGAACGAGGCCGGATGGGAAGTTGAGGCTGATCCAGCCGATGAAGAGGGGCATGATGGTCATCATGATCTTCATCTGAGCGTTCATCTCTGTGGAGGTCATCTTCTGCTGGAGGAAGGTGGTCAGCGCGGAGAGAACAGGCAGGATGTAGAGAGGGTCGGGGTCGCTCATGTTGGGCAGCCAGTAGAATGCCGCGGCGGCCTCGCTCGGGAATGTAAAGTTGAAGAGGGCGTAATACATGCCCATGAGGATCGGCATCTGCACGAGCAGGGGCAGACAGCCTGCGAGCGGGTTAACGCCTGCCTCGCGGAAGAGTTCGCCCGTCTTCTGCTGGAGCATCTGCGGGTTGTTCTTGTATTTTTCCTGGATTTTCTTCATCTTGGGCTGGATTTCCTGCATCGCCTTCATCGACTGGATCTGCTTGACGGTGAGGGGATAGGTGACAACCTTGATGAGGATGGTCAGCAGGATGATGGGGTAGCCGTAGCTCTCGAGTCCTGCGGCGCTGGTGATGTCATAGAACGCGCCGAGAATCATCTGCAGGAGATGAATAATGGGCTCAAACAGATTGCTGAAAAATTCGATCAAGTGGATTTCCTCCTACTGTGCGGAAGTTTGCTCTGATGGTGTTTCATTCTGAATGGTGGGAACAGTCGGTACGGGGTCGTAACCGCCCGCGTGAAAAGGATGACAGCGCAGGATGCGCCGCAGCGCCATCCAGCCGCCGCGCCGTGCACCATAGCGCCTAACTGCCTCCGCTGCGTAGGCGGAGCAGGTCGGATAGTAGCGGCAGTGCGGCCCCGTGAGCGGTGAGATGCAGTGCTGATAAAATGCAATCACAAGGAGGAGCAGCCGTGTCATCGGCGCTCCCCCGTGCGGGATGCTGCGCTGCCGCCCGTCAGGAGTTTGGCACGGCGCGCAAGACGGCGCAGCTCGACGGCTGCGTCCTGCATCTTACCCTCGGCAAGCCCTGCGCGTCCGATGAGGAGAATCCCGACATCGCTGCGCAGTTCGTGCTGGATATGGCGATATGCCTCCCGCAGGAGGCGTTTCGTGCGGCTGCGCACAGCTGCGCAGCCCAGTTTTTTCCCCGCGGCGAATCCGACCTTGCCGGCGACACGTGCGTCGCGCAGGACATAGAGGACCATCCCCCGCCCTGCGAGGGATGCCCCCTTCTGATAGACGTACTGGAAGTCGCTGCGGCGCTTGATCATGCGCGCGCGCGGGAGTGTGTATCTGTGTTCGTTCATGTTCGTTAAAAAAGAGGCCACACGCGGTGACCTCTTGAAGAGCTGCGGATTAGGCCGACAGCTTCTTTCTTCCGCGCTGACGCCTTCTCTTGAGTACGAGGCGGCCGCCTTTCGTCTTCATGCGCTCACGGAATCCATGTGTCTTTTTTCTCCAATGATTGTTGGGCTGGTAGGTTCTCTTCACCTCTCGTCACCTCCTTCGTCTCATACACTGCGGCCATGTCACTGCAGGGCAATTCTTATGATTACTAACGGACATTATAGACGAAGCAATCGGGCACTGTCAAGGCGCGCGGGCTTCATTTGCGGGTTTTTTTCAAACATAGTGCGAAAGCCCCTGTTGATAAGTGCCCTTTTTTTTGCTAAAATATCCCCGACACTCTGTGGAAAACCTGTGAAAAAACCGTGCATGATTTCGTATTCCCCCTTGAAATCTGACTATTTTCATCAGCGGAGTTATCCACATCTGTGAATAACACTGTGGATAAACAAAACGCAGCAAAATTTTTTTGAAGGGACGCGACCCCATGTCCGAAGAATTGAATCGCCCGCTTGCACAGCTCTGGCAGAAAGTACTGGAAAAAACCGACGGAATCATTCATGAAGATGTTGTAAACACATGGATTGCCCCCTGCGTCCCCGTGGCATGCGAGGGACATGAGCTCGTACTCGCTGTGGATGTAGCAGCCCGCAAGCAGTATATCGAGACGCGTCTCGGTGCGCTGCTCGGCGATATCGTGCAGCAGGCGCTCGGGGCAGACTATACGTTCAGTGTGGTCATCGATCCTGCGGCAGCAGCGCCGAAGAAGCCTGCGAAGAAGGAAAAAGATCCCGCCGCGGAATACGGCACCGCCGAGAGCATCGATCCGCCCGCCCCCACGCAGGGCAGTCTCCCGCTCACACCGCCTGCCGAGACGAATGCCCCCGCACCGGACGACGCATCGACGCTGAATCCGAAGTATACGTTCGAAGCGTTCGTCATGGGACGCTCGAACCAGTTCTCCTACTCGATGGCAAAGGCGGTCGCGGACGCGCCGGGGCTGCCCTCGCACAACCCGCTTTTTATCTACGGCGGCGTGGGGCTCGGCAAGACGCATCTGATGCACGCGGTCGGCCACAAGATCCTCGCGGATCATCCCGAAAAACGCGTGCTCTACATCGCGAGTACAGATTTTACGAATGAGTTCATCCGCTCGATCCGCGAGAAGAATATGGACGCTTTTCGTGAGAAATACTATCACATCGACGTGCTGCTGATCGATGATATCCAGTTCTTTACGGGGCAGGAGCAGACGCAGACGGAGTTCTTCCAGACGTTCAACAAGCTGCGCGACAACGGCAGTCAGATCATCCTGACCTCGGATCGCCAGCCGCAGGATGTCAAGGGTCTCGAGGATCGTCTCATCTCGCGGTTTGCCGGCGGCGTGGTCGTCGATATCCAGCCGCCGGAGTTCGAGACCCGCGTAGCGATCCTGCAGAAAAAGGCCCAGTCCGAGGATGTCGATATCCCGGGTGATGTCGTGACCTACATCGCAAGCCGCGTGGACAGCAACATCCGCGAGCTCGAGGGCGCTCTTACCCGTCTCATCAAATACGCCTCCATGATGGGCGTGCCGATTGACGAGACGACCTGCGTCGCAGCGCTCGGGAACTATCTGCGCGGGGAGAAGGGCCGGCGCATCACAATGGAGATGATCGAGCGCATCGTCTGCACGCATTTCAAGGTGACGAGCGAAGATATCCGCTCCACGAAGCGCAGCAACGACATCGCCTACCCGCGTCAGATCGCGATGTATCTCTGCCACGAGCTGACGGACGTATCGTGGCCGACGATCGGCGGATTCTTCAACCGCGATCACTCGACGGTCATCCACGCGCACAAGAAGATCCAGAACCAGACGAGCGAGGATGCCGCCACCGACGCCCTCATCAAGTCTCTGAGCATCCAGATCAAGGGCATCTAACCGCACGCCGGAACAGCCGCGCGATCCCTGTGGATATCTATGTGCATACGCCGCCTCATTTCATGTTGACGTTTTGTGGATAACGATTCATCCACTCCTCATCTGTGTAAACTGTGGATAAGTAAGGCATAACTCCATCCCATTTATCCACAGGCGGCTCCGCTCTGCTGCTCGATTTTCTCCGCTTTTCCACATATCCACAGCCCCTACTACTACCACTACTATATTTATTTACTACACGCATTCGTAGAAAAAACCGCCGAACGTCAAGAAACGTTCCCCATCTGAAAGGAATACCTATGAACATCACGCTGAGCCGCGCCGATCTCATCGCCGCACTGCAAATTGTCAGCAAGGGTCTCTCGACAAAGCCGCAGACCCCAATTCTTTCGGGCATTTATATGAGTGCAAAGGAAGGACAGCTCGAACTGCAGTCCACGAACTACGAGATCGGCTTCATCCTCACCATCCCCGCCGAAATCCATACGGCAGGCACAGCGGTTCTTCCGGGAAAGTATCTTACGGAATTCACGCGCAAGCTTCCCGCTGAGGAGCTCTCCATCGATACAAACAGCACAGACGGACTCGCCGTCATCCGCTCAGGGGCGGCGCGGTTCACCCTCCGCACGATGGAGGTGAACGACTTTCCTGTCATGCAGCGTATGGACGGTACACTGAACTTTACTATAAAAGATAGGACGCTCGCACGTCTTGTCAAGAAGTCCGCATTCGCCTGCCTGCGCGAGGAGCAGCGCGACCGCCGCCCCATCTTTACGGGCTGTCAGCTCGAGGTGGAGGGCAGGGAGATCACGTTCGCCGCTACGAATATCCACCGCCTCGCGGTCAAGAGCGAGCAGATCGAGACGGATGCGGGACAGATCCGCATCATCGTCCCTGCGCGGTTCCTCGAGGAAGTCACGCGCACCCTCACGAGCGAGGTTCCTGCCGACGTACATGTCGCCTGCTCCTACAACCAGATCAGCATGTCCTCGAATCACATCTACATAACCTCGCGTCTCATCGAGGGCGCATTCCCTGACTATCGCCGCGTCATCCCGCATGAGGAGAGCATCCGTACGCGTGTGACGCTGGACGCCGCGGCATTCGCCTCGGCTGTTGAGCGTGCCTCGCTCATCGCGCGTACGGATCAGTATAATATCGTAAAGCTCGCCTTCGAGCAGGGGCAGATGCGCATCTCCTCGAACAGTCCTGAGATCGGCGAGGCCGAGGAGACGATCCCCGCTGCGGTCGAGGGTGATGATGTTGCGATTGCATTCAACGCATCCTATCTCCTGGACGCGGTGAAGTCGCTCGACAGCGATACATTCGTTCTCTCTCTGCAGGGAGCGAACGAACAGGGGATCAACCTCTCGCCGATTACGATCCGCGAGGAAGCAGATACTAAATATATATACGTTGTAACGCCGGTGAGGACACATTGACAGAGATAACGATATACACGGATACGATCCAGCTCGATCAGTTCCTCAAGCTTGCGGGCGAGGTCGCGAGCGGCGGTACGGTCAAGGCATTGCTCGCCGATGGGATGATCCTGCGCAACGGTGTGCCGGAGACGGCGCGCCGCCGTCAGCTTGTCCATGGTGATATCATCACAGTGAATGGCGGCGGAACATACCGTGTCACGCAGTCATCATGAGAATCACAGAGCTGACACTGCACTCCTACCGCAACTATGAGGCACTGCATCTCTCCTTTGACGGCGGGGTGCAGGTCTTTCTCGGCGCGAATGCGCAGGGCAAGACGAATATCATCGAGGCGCTCTACTACGCCGCGTTCGGACGCTCCCATCGCACGTCGAGCGATGCGGAGCTTATTCGTATGGGAGATGCGGGCGCGCACATTGCACTCGATTTCCTGCGGCATGATGTGCCGGGAACGCTCTCCTTTACCTTTGCACGCGGCGCGCGGCGACGCATCGCGTACGCAGGGGAGCAGCTGCGCCAGCGCGATCTGGTCGGCATCCTGCCGATGGTGCTTTTTTCCCCCGAGGATCTCTTTCTCGTGAAGGGCGCACCTGCGCTGCGCCGCCGCTATCTGGACGCCGAGCTCTCGCAGGCGAGTCCCGCCTACTACGGAGAACTCCTGCGCTATACGCACATCCTGCGTCAGCGGGGCGCTCTCCTCAAGGACATCCGCGAGCGGCTGGCGCCCGTTGATGCACTTCTCCCATGGGATGCACAGCTGGCAAAGAGTGCTGCGTACATTGTCACGCGGCGGATCGCGGCAACAGAGCAGCTGAGTGCGCTCTCTGCGCGCGTGCAGGCAGTGATCGCGGACGGAGAGGAACTCGCCCTCTCCTATGAGGCAGCACATGCGCCAGCAGAGCTTACGGCATCGAAAGAGGGCATGGCAGAGCGTCTCGAACTATGGTATAATAAGATGTTCATCGAGGGGCGTGCGCGTGATATCGCACGCGCTGCAACGGGCGTCGGGCCGCATCTGGATGATCTCGTGCTCTCTGTCGGCGGGATGAGTCTCAGGAGCTATGGCTCTCAGGGACAGCAGCGGACGGGCGCGCTTGCGCTGAAGCTCTCCGAGCTCTTTTACCTGCGCGACAGCGTCGGCGAGGCACCGATCCTCCTGCTCGATGACGTCATGAGCGAGCTGGATGCGGAGCGCCGCCGTGCGCTGCTGGATTTCATTCGATGTGAGGAAATCCAGACATTCATCACTGCAACCGATGCAGCGTATTTCCCTGCCGAACGCATGGGAACGTATCGGTATGTAGCGCATGGGACTGTGCGGGCGCAGTAGGAGGAAAACCTCTTCCGCCGCTGGCGGCTGCCTGCGGCGGACATCGTACGGCAGAGGATGTTGTGAGGGGGGACAGCAATGCGCGCGATACTCGGCAAGGCGGATGCGGGCGAGACGGTACGCGCTGCCGTCCACCGTCTCGGCGCCGCGTTCGAGCGCAGCTATATCACCCACCTCACGCTCTCGCGCTGGCCGGAAATCATGGGCGAGATGGTCGCGCGCCGCGTGCGCGCCGTCGCGGTCAAGGATCAGAAACTCCTCCTCTATGCACCCGATGCGGTCTGGAAGAATGAGATGCGCATGAGCGCCCCCGAGATTGTCCAGCGCGTCAACAGGTATGCGGGGGGACGGCTCGTGCGGGAGATCGGGTTTACCCGCACGGCGCGTACTCCCATCGAGGATGGGGCAGAGGGTGCGGCAGAGGAGACACCTGCTGCCTACGCGCGTGCGCTCGTGCAGACGGGACTGACGGATGAGGAGATCGCCTGCGGGGCGCGGCTTGCCGCTGCCGCCTCGGATGAGACGCTCGCCCTGCACATCCGCCGCGCCTATCAGACGACGTGCAAGGCGCGCCGTCTGAAGGAGCAGCGCGGCCTCAGTCCCTGCCCCTCCTGCGGACGGCTTGTCGCGGGTGTCTGCCATGACTGCCGCCGCAGCGGGGAGCGGAGCATCCGGCGTGCGGTGCGTGCCATTCTGCGCAGCGAGCCGTGGGTGAAGCTCGGCGATATCGTTCAGCGCGTCCCTGCCTGCGATGCACTCATGCTCGGGAGCGAGCGTGCCGATCTCATCCGCAGTATCGCGGGTGAGACGGCGTACACGGCGCAGGACAGCGAGAACGCACGGATGCTCACCATGCTCCATCGCGGTCTCCCGCCTGCCGAGGTTACGCCGAAGAAGATTCAGAGCACCTTCTGGGAGCTGCGCAACGAGCTCATCACCACGCGGGAGTTCTGGGAAGAGATGAAGCAGCGCAGGGCAAAGAAGAAATCATAACATAACGAAAGGGGCGATTTCCATGATCCTCACCATCGACGAAATCCGAGAGAAAATCCGCCCCATCTGCGAGAAATACAAGGTCGAAAAGATATGGATCTTCGGCTCGTACGCACGCGGTGAGGCGCGCGAGGACAGCGACGTGGACTTTCATGTCAAGACGACTGAAGAGATGAGGTTTCTCGAACTCGGGGGTCTTTATGCAGACCTTGAAGAAGCCCTAGGAAAAGAAATCGATATGATCACAAGAATCCCGGAGGAGAATAAAATCTTCAAGAAATACGTCGAAAGGGAGGAGATACTCCTTTATGATCGTCAGCGAGAAGGATGCGCAGATCCTGCAAATTATCGTAAAGCATTGTGATGAGATTTAAGAAGTTCAACGATCCCAAGGAGGAAATGATGGCAAAGAAGATCGACCTGAGTGCAAACGAAGAGCAGGCAGAGGTACGCCCGCTCACCCCGGAGGAGGCGAAGGAGGCTGCCGAGATGGCGGACACACCCGATCTCACAGGTGTCGCCATCGGCACGGAGGAGATGAGCGGCGAGGTGACTGCCGTCGATGCCGACTACGGCGCAGGACAGATCCAGGTGCTCGAGGGACTCGAGGCGGTACGCAAGCGCCCCGGCATGTACATCGGATCGACCTCCGAGCGCGGTCTGCATCATCTCGTCTATGAGGTCGTGGACAACTCCATCGATGAGGCACTTGCGGGCTACTGCGACAACGTCGAGGTCGTGATCCACAAGGACAACAGCATCACCGTCACCGACAACGGACGCGGTATCCCCGTCGATATGCACGAGAGCGGCATGCCTGCCGTCGAGGTCGTGCTGACCGTCCTCCATGCGGGCGGCAAGTTCGGCGGCGACGGGTACAAGGTCTCCGGCGGACTCCACGGTGTCGGCGTCTCGGTCGTCAATGCGCTCTCATCCTCCATGGATGTGCAGGTGCGCCGCGACGGCAGGATCCATGAGATCTCCTTTACACGCGGCGTGACGCAGGAAAAGATGCACGAGATCGGCACGTCTGAGACGACGGGCACGCGCGTCCATTTCGTTCCCGATCCGGAGATCTTCACCGTCACGACGTACAGTTTTGAGACGCTGAAGCACCGTCTGCGCGAGCTCGCGTTCCTCAACCACGGCATCACGATCACCCTCGTCGATGAGCGCGGCGAGGAGGAGCGCCGTGAGACCTTCCACTTCGACGGCGGCATCCGCTCCTTCGTTTCCCATCTCAATCGCAAGAAGGAGACGATCAACGAGGAGCCGATCTACTTCAACGGGGTCAAGGACGATACGGTCGTCGAGATCGCGATGCAGTACAACGACAGCTATCAGGAAAATATATACAGCTTCGTCAACAATATCAACACTGAGGAGGGCGGCACGCATCTTGCGGGCTTCAAGATCGCCCTCACGCGCGCGGCGAACGACTTTGCCCGCCGTCTGAGCGTGCTCAAGGACAAGGACGGCAACCTCTCGGGCGAGGATGTGCGCGAGGGTCTCACCGCCGTCATCAGTCTCAAGGTACGCGAGCCGCAGTTCGAGGGCCAGACCAAGACGAAGCTCGGCAACTCCGAGGTGCGCGGCATCGTGGACTCCATCGTCACCGAGGGGCTCACGGAGTATTTCGAGGAAAATCCCGCCGTCACAAAGCGTGTACTGGACAAAGCGCTCATGGCATCGCGCGCACGCGAGGCAGCGCGCAAGGCGCGTGAGCTCACGCGGCGCAAGAACGCGCTCGAGGTCTCGAGCCTGCCGGGCAAGCTCGCGGACTGCTCCGTCAAGGATCCCGATCAGTGCGAGATCTACATCGTCGAGGGCGACTCCGCAGGCGGCTCTGCGAAGCAGGGACGCGACCGCAGGTTCCAGGCGATCCTGCCCCTGCGCGGTAAGATCCTCAACGTCGAGAAGGCACGCCTTGATAAGATCTTTGCAAACGCCGAGATCCGCACGATGATCACGGCGTTCGGCACGGGCATCGGCGAGGAGTTCGACCTCTCGAAGCGGCGTTACAGCAAGATCATCATCATGACGGATGCAGACGTTGACGGCGCGCACATCCGCACGCTGCTCCTCACGTTCTTCTACCGCTACATGAAGCCGCTCGTCGATCACGGACACGTCTATATCGCACAGCCGCCGCTCTATCAGATCCGCAAGGACAAGAAGCATTTCTACACCTACTCCGATGAGGAGCAGGCAAAGAAGCTCGATGAGATCGGGCGCGACGGCGTGACCATCCAGCGCTACAAGGGTCTCGGCGAGATGAACCCCGAGCAGCTCTGGGAGACCACCATGAACCCCGAGGGACGTACCATGCTGCGTGTTGCTGCCGAGGATGCGGAGGCCGCGGATGAGCTCTTCACCATCCTCATGGGGGACAAGGTTGAGCCGCGCCGCCAGTTCATCGAGGAGAATGCACGCCTCGTGCGAAATCTGGATATCTGATTTTGTTTGTATAATATATAGAAGAATCCCCTTGACATTCCTGCGTCAAGGGGATTTTCTTGTCATACATATGTTCTTATGATATACTATTTTCAAGCACTGTCGAAAGGGCGGTCGAATCTTGCTCCCTGGAAAGGGGGAGGTTGGTATGGAGACCTACGAATTTCTCACGTTTATTGTAGTGTTCACCGTGCTGATTATATCCGTTAAACGATAAAAGAGAAAACCCCGCCTTGCGTCTACCAAACCCTGGCGGGGAAATCTCGCTTGCTATGGGGGCGACCGCTAGACAGTGCCCTTTTTATGTCTCTATTTTATCATGTATGTGCCGCATCGTCAAGGATCAGTGGAACCGCACGCCGTACGATTGGGGCGGCAATACGCTGACCGCGCACTTCACGCAGGATCTGGGCATCACATTTGAGCAGGCGGCCAGTGATCTGCGTATTTCGTCAGTTTCGAGTTTGTAATTTGATTTCTTTTGAGGTCGTTTGCTTACAGTATCGTCCTTTTTCTTTTTTAAAAAATATTGTATCTATTGAAATTATGATTTTTATATGCTATACTCATTTTGTAATCGAAATAATTACTAAATATGTATATGTGTTTCTCTCGTGCAGGCGTAAATGTGATCAAAAATCTATGAAGGAGGTGGTTCGATGTCCCTTGCTCTCATTCAACAGTTGAATGAGATGCTCCTTGCAGAGATGCCGGAGTATCGCGGGCAAGCGGCGGGGGTCGGAGAGACGGAGGCAGCGCAGCGGCATCTGCTGCGTGCGCTCATGAATGTCCGTCCTCCCCTGCCGCTCACAGAGCAGCTCGTGCGTCTGCAGGATGAACTGCTCGCCGCAGAGCGTCAGGAGCGCGGCGTCATCGATGTGACGGCGCTGTCCGCCGTCCCATCGGATGAGCGCATTACCCTCTGGCAGGGCGACATCACGCGCCTCTGTGCGGATGCGATTGTCAACGCGGCGAACACGGCTCTCCTCGGCTGCTTTATCCCCTGCCACCGCTGCATCGATAACGCGATTCACAGCGCGGCTGGTCTGCAGCTGCGTGCGGAATGCGCCGCGCTCATGGAGCGCCAGGGGCATCCGGAGGAGACGGGCACGGCGAAGATCACGCAGGGGTACAATCTCCCTGCGCGCCATGTCATCCACACGGTCGGGCCGATCGTCAGCGGGGCTCTGACGGATGAACACAGGGAGCTCCTTGCCTCCTGCTATCGCTCCTGCCTGCATCTCGCGGCGGAGCATGGCCTCAGGAGCATCGTCTTTTGCTGCATCTCGACAGGTGAGTTCCACTTCCCAAACAAAGAAGCGGCTGAGATCGCCGTGCGTGAGGTGCGCGCATTTCTCGGTACGTCCAGATCCATTGAGCGCATCGTGTTCAACGTGTTCAAAGATGAGGATCGTATGATTTACGAAAGACTGCTGTCATGAAAGAAGCAATTGCGAAACTGAAAGATGCCCTCGCCTCTGCCGAATGCATTCTCATCGGCGCGGGTGCAGGATTGTCGGCGGCGGCCGGCTACGACTATGCTGGGACGCGGTTTTTGACATATTTCTCAGATTTTCACGAGCGTTTCGGCATCGAGGACATCTACACGGGCGGGTTCTACCCGTTCCCGACGCGTGGGCTGTTCTGGGCATGGTGGAGCAGGAGCATCTATTTCGTAGATTATTGTTTTATATAAAACAATATAAAATATTATACTATAAATTAAGATAAATAATAATAAATAACACTAGAAATACCGTAGGAGATGTCTGCAATGCATCTTGTTTCATGTGATATCGGTTCTATGAGTTCCTGTGAGAGTGTATTGACGTGTGTGATGTCGAGATGGAGATCTGTCAGAGACTTGCACAAAGTCTGCGGGACTGGTAACATAGCAGGAGAAATAGGAGAAAACGAAAAATCACTGATACGAGGAGGTTCGTATGATCTACGGCAATATTCACGATGAGGAAACCTATGCATTTCTCCCGCCTGCCATTCAGCAGGCGCTATCCTTTGCGCGGACGCATGACCTCGCATCGCTTCCCGAGGGACGCTGTGAGATTGCAGGCGATGCGCTCTATGTCAACATCGCACGCTATACGACGGGAGAAGCGGCAGATCGAATCTGGGAGGCGCATCGCACCTACATCGATATCCATGTCATTGTTGAGGGGACAGAGCGCATCGATGTGAACCACATCACGCGGATGCAGATGGGCGCCTATGAGGAGGACAGGGATTTCACACCCGCAGAGGGGACGCTCGCGGCATCGGCAGTCATGCACCCCGGTGATTTCCTCATCTGCTTTCCTGTCGATGTCCATCGTTCCGGTGTGATGCTGGATGCGCCTGCCCCGCTGAAAAAGGGGATCTTCAAGGTAAAAGCAGAATAACCTTTCATCAGATCAGCGCACGAAAAAGCCGCCTCATCGGGCGGCTTTTTCTATATCGTCTCGCGCGGGGAGAACTGGATGGTGCTGCGGTCGAGTCCGTAGCGGATGGCTGCCTGTGCGTCGGCGGCGAACTCCGCCGCGACGGCGGCGATTGACTCGCGCGTCGTGATGTAGCAGTCGGATGCCTGAAGGGCAGGGATGGAGAATGGCTGCTCTGTTACCTGCATGAGGATGAGCGGTGCATCCTGTCCGCGCGCCGAGATGCGGCGGGTGATCTCGATGAGACACGGACGGTAGTGCTCCGCAGCGGCAGCAGAAAGAGCGATGACGAGCGCCTTCTTGTCGGCTGCGCTATACATGGAGAGATGATCATTGATCACATGTGTCCATACGGAGAACTCCTCCGGCATCTCCAGATCCGGGATGAAATAGGAGATATGGTATCCCTCTGCACGCAGGCGGCGGATCGCCGCTGCGCCATCGTCCATACTGTCCTCCTCTATCGGATGGTCGAATGCCGCGATGAAGGCGGGCAGGTCATGGATGAACTGCGGGATGTGCGCACTGATCTCATCCTGCCGCCAGTTCCACCATTTGATGCGCAGCAGCGCCGCGACGGTCTCCGCGTCGAATCGGTAGCGCACGATGCGCGCGGGATTGCCCACTACGACAGCATAGGGCGGGACATCCTTTGCAACGACTGCGCCCGCACCGATGACTGCGCCGCTGCCGATGTGGACGCCGCCCATGAGGACGGCATCCGCCCCGATCCAGACATCGCTGCCGATGAGGATCTGATGCCGATTGGCAGGGTAGGCGGGCGGATCGACACAATCGGGCGACGGGCGTTCTCCCGTGATGATCTGCAGCGGATAGCTCGTGAGGGCGTTGTGGTCGTGGTTCATGCCGAGGAGGAATACGATGCGATGCGCCATCGAGGTGTATCTGCCGACGAGGATGCTGCAGTCGCTGCTGCCGGACTCCACCATGCCGCTTACGAGATAGGACATCTCACCGACCGTGACGATCGGCACATTTCCATCCAGCATATATTTTTGCGGGAAGTTGATGGATTTTAGGATAGAAACATCCATTTTTATGCTCCTTCTGCGCAAAAAGAAACATCCGGCGGGATGCGCCGGATGTCTGTATCGTTACTCTCCCGCAGCGTCCACGATCCTGTTCATGGTTGCCATGGAGGCGACGCGGTCGCTCTCGGCGATGGTCATGAGCTTGACCCCCTGCGTGTTGCGGCTGATGAGTGAGATCTCATCGACGGAGGTGCGGATGACGATGCCCTCTGTCGTGATGAGCATCAGCTCCTGGTTCTCGCGCACGACGCGGATGCCGACGACAGGACCGGTCTTTTCGGTGACCTTCATATTGATGAGTCCCTTGCCGCCGCGCGTCTGCGTGCGGTACTCCTCGGCGGTGGTGCGCTTGCCGTAGCCGCCCTCGGTGACGGTGAGCACCTCGGAGCCCTGCTTTAGGATATCCATCGCGACGACCTCGTCGCCGTCGGCGAGGGTGATGCCGCGCACGCCGCGCGTGACGCGTCCCATCGAGCGCACGCCGTCCTCGGGGAAGGCGATCGCCTTGCCGCCGCGCGTGCCGAGCATGATGCGGTTCTCACCGTCGGTGAACTTCACGCCGATCAGCTCGTCGTCCTCGTCAAGGTTGACCGCGCGCAGACCGTTCTTGCGGATGTTTGCAAACTCGGCGAGCGGGGTCTTTTTCACCACGCCGCGCTTCGTGCCGAGGAAGAGGAAGCGGTCGGGCTTGAACTCCTTCACCTGGATGACGGCGGTGATGCGCTCGTCGCTCTCGACGGCGAGGAGGTTGACGATCGCCGTGCCCTTCGCCTGGCGTCCGCTCTCGGGGATCTCGTATGCCTTCAGCAGGAAGGCACGCCCGCGGTTGGTGAAGAAGAGGATGGAGTGATGCGTCGTGGTGATGAGGAGATCGCTGACGATGTCGGTCTCCTTCGTCGCCATGCCGCGCACGCCGACGCCGCCGCGCCGCTGGCGGCGGTAGGTATCGAGCGGGATGCGCTTGATATAGTTGCTCATCGTGAGGGTGACGACGACGTCCTCCTCGGCGATGAGGTCGGTGATGTCCATCTCGCTCGCATCGAAGGTGATCTCCGTGCGGCGCTCGTCGCCGTACTTGTCGCGCACCTCGATGAGCTCGTCCTTGATGATCGCAAGTACCTTCGTGCGGTCGGCGAGGATGCCCTTCAGCTCCTCGATCATCCGCAGCACCTCCTGGTACTCCTCCTCGATCTTCTCACGCTCGAGACCCGTGAGGCGCTGGAGGCGGAGGTCGAGGATCGCCTGCGCCTGCTTCTCCGTGAGGCTGAACCCATCCATGAGGGCTGCGCGTGCGATGTCTGCTGTGCGGCTCTCGCGGATCGTTGTAATGACAGCGTCCAGATGATCGAGAGCAATGGTGAGACCCTCGAGGATGTGGGCGCGTGCTTCGGCCTTTGCCAGCTCGTACTGCGTGCGCCGCGTGATGACGATCTCTTGATGACTGATGTAGTGGCCGAGCATCTGCCGGAGGTTCATGATGACGGGCTGGCCGTCCACGAGCGCGAGCATGATGACGCCGAAGCTGTCCTGCAGCTGGGTGTGCTTGTAGAGCTGGTTGAGGATGACGTTTGGCGTGCTGTCGCGGCGCAGCTCGATGACGATGCGCATACCGCTGCGGTCGGACTCGTCGCGCAGATCCGTGATGCCGTCGATCTGCTTGTCGCGCACGAGCTCGGCGATCTTCTCGATGAGGCGTGCCTTGTTGACCTGATACGGCAGCTCTGTGACGATGATGCGCGGCTTGCCGCTCGACATCGTCTCGATGTGGGCGCGTGCGCGCATCTTTACCACACCGCGTCCCGTCGTATATGCCTTGCGGATCTCCTCGGTGCCGAGGATGAGGCCTGCCGTCGGGAAGTCGGGTCCCTTGATGACGCCCATGAGCTCCTCGACCGTGGTCTCGGGGTTGTCGATGAGCATCAGCGTGCCGTTGATGACCTCCACCATGTTGTGCGGCGGGATGTTCGTCGCCATGCCGACAGCGATGCCCGCCGTGCCGTTGACGAGCAGCTGCGGGAACTTCGCCGGGAGCACGGTCGGCTCTTTCTCCGAGCCGTCGTAGTTGTCGGTGAAGTCGACGGTCTCCTTGTCGATATCGCGCAGCATCAGCTCGGCGATCTTCGACATGCGTACCTCGGTGTAGCGCATCGCCGCGGCGGAGTCGCCGTCGACCGAGCCGAAGTTGCCGTGTCCGTCCGCGAGCATGTAGCGCATGGAGAAGTCCTGCGCCATGCGGACGATCGCGTCGTAGACGGAGCTGTCGCCGTGCGGGTGATATTTACCGAGCACTTCACCGACGATGCGCGCCGACTTTTTGTACGGCTTGCTGCTCGTCATGCCGGAGCCCTGCATCGCGTAGAGGATGCGGCGGTGTACCGGCTTCAGCCCGTCGCGCACATCGGGCAGCGCGCGCGCCACGATGACGCTCATCGCGTAGTCGATGTAGGAGTTTTTCATCTCGTGTTCGAGATTGACCGGGACGACGCGCCCCTGTCCAAAATCCAGATCCAAAATGTCACCTCTTCGTGTTCGTTCCATAATAGTCCACTGTGATTATAGCATTTTCACGGGGAAAAGTCTATGTTTGGGCATCGCGGAAAGGAATTCTGCGCCCTGCCGTCGAATACGAATCAAGGATTTGACGCAAAAGGAGGGGGATGCAATGGAGGACGTGCAGGAGACGCGTCTGGCACGTCTGCTGGAGGCGAACGCGCTCTATGAGCAGGGCGCGTATGCGCGTGCGGCAGAGACAGCGCGCGCGCTGCTCGCGGTTCTGCCGGGGGATGCGGAGATGCGTTATATCCTCGCTGCTGCGCTGACGGCGTCCGGGGCGTACGATGCGGCGCGCGCAGAGATCGCCCGCATCCGACAGACGCATCCGATGCACGCGGGGGCAGCGCGCCAGGAGATCTGCATCGACCGCGCAGAGGGGAAGATAAAGATGCAGATCACGCATCTCTACGCCCTCATCGATATGCTGCGGACGCGCATCGCTGCGGGCGGAGAGGTCGATGCTGCGCGTGTCTTTCTCGCGAGTGCGTACAGCCATCTCGGGGCTGCGCTGACACTCGCGGGAGAGCCTGCACCGGCGGCGGCGGCGTTTCTCGCCTCCAGTGCGCTTGAGACAGCGCGCGCGCAGAAGGCGGTCGAGTACAGCAACGCACTCTTTGTGGTGAACTATCTGCCGCCGCATCTGCGTGCTGCTCATGCAGGACTCGCGCGCGGCTACGGGGCGCTCTTTGCAGATGTGCAGACACTTGCGTCTGCTGCGGACGCTGCACGCGGGCACGAGCGTATCCGCATCGGCTACATCTCGCCGGATCTGCGGGACCACCCCGTGGCAGCGTTCATCCGCCCGCTCCTGCGGGATTTCTCGCGGGAACGGTTCGCTGTCTACTGCTATGCTGCGGGCGCAGAGGATGCCGTATCGGCGCAGCTGCGTCATGGTGCGGTACACTGGCGCAGCATCCGAGGGATGACGGCAGAGGAGGCGGCAGCGTGCGTACGCAGCGATGAGATCGACATTCTGGTCGATCTATCTGGACATACAGAGGACAACTGCCTTCCTGTGCTCGCGCATCGGCCTGCTCCTGTACAGGTAACGGGCATCGGTTATTTCAACACGACGGGACTGTCTGCCGTCGACTATCTGCTCGGTGACATGCATACCGATCCCCCAGGAGCGGAGGATGCCGCCGTTACCGAGCAGATCATCCGTCTGCCGCACAGTCATTTCTGCTATGCTTTGCCGGATGGACTGCCCGCCGTGACAGCGCCGCCGATGGAGCGGAATGGATATGTGACATTCGGCAGCTTCAATAATTTCAGCAAGGTGACGGATGAGGTGCTCGCCCTCTGGCGGCAGGTGCTGGCAGCAGTGCCTGGGTCGCGGCTCCTCCTCAAGAGCAAGCTCTTCACACATACGGAGGGGCGTGAGATCGGGCAGGAGCGGCTCTTGCGTGCAGGCATTCCATTGGAGCGGGCAGAGATGCGCGGATTCAGCTGCGATCATCTCATAGAATACGCTGATATGGACATCGCGCTCGACACATTCCCCTACACGGGCGGCATCACGACCTGCGAGGCGCTCTCGATGGGTGTGCCGGTTGTCACGCTTTGCGGGGAGAGCCATGGTGCACGGTTCGGCGAGAGTCTGCTGAGGAATGCGGATCTGCCGGAGCTGATCGCCGAGACCTCCGCCGACTATGTCCGGATCGCGGCGGCGCTTGCCTCTGATCCCTCCACCCTGCACGCCCTGCGGATGCACCTGCGCAGTATCCTCTCCCATGCACCGCTGACGAATGTGCAGATGTATGTGCATGATATGGAAAATGCATATACAGAGATCTGGGAGCGGTTCGTACGCCAAATGTAAAAAGAAAAACCGCCGTCTATGGGATGCCCGCAGACGGCGGTTTTGTCTATTTAGAAAATAAGTTGGTTAGAAGCTGAATCGTACGCCCACATCTGCGCGCCAGTTGTTCTTGAGCACGGCGCCGAAATCCTTTGTGAGGGTTCCGTAGACATAGGCAGTGTCGCTGATCTTGCAGCTGCCGCCGAACTCGAGGTCGAGCCATGTGTCTTTCAGATCCACCTCGGTGGTGCTTGTCGGCTCATTGTGTGCGCTGTATGTGTTCTTGACTTTGCTGCTGAACTCATGTGCGAGCGCGAGTTTGAGGAAGACGTTGCTCTTCTCGGTCTCCTGACCGATGCCGATGCCGATGCGGCCGATGGTCGAGCTGACGGCATCCTGCTGAACGTGCAGCACCTTGCCCGGGATATCGCTCGGTGCATCGTAGTCCTTGCCCGCGAGATAGCCCGTCGTGAGCTCGACGCTCGGGTCGATGTAGAACCCGTGCGGCCGTGCGATCCGCCTGCCGTACTCCATGCTGAGCGATATGCCGTTCGTGCGGTAGTCCGCCTCGACATGGTGAGCCATATCGTTGAATACTTTGTATTCGTTCTGAATGTTGCTGAACTTGCCGATGACATCGAAATAGTCGCCGCGCCGTCCTTGATGGAGGGCATAGACGGCAAGCCCGCCGAGGTGTCCCGTACCGCTGCCATTCCCGTACGAGACGCTGGATTTGCCGTACTCTCCTGCGAGGCCGACCGTCCAGTCGCGCACCTTCTGGTCGTAGCCGACCTGCATGATGTTGTAGCGCTGACTCATGTTCGTGCGCTGCTGGTCGATGCTCATCTTGCCGCCGAGATAGCGCGCCCAGATGCCGCGCTCGGCACTCCCCAGACGCAGCTCGCCCATGCGGCGCTGCAGGTCGTTGTTATTGCCGCGCCAGAAAATGGCAGAGCCTGTCGCTGCATTTTTCGCGCCG
This sequence comes from uncultured Selenomonas sp., assembly GCA_963518105.1. Classification (GTDB taxonomy): domain Bacteria; phylum Bacillota; class Negativicutes; order Selenomonadales; family Selenomonadaceae; genus Centipeda. Next base: position 48,510 of record CAUQID010000008.1, on the reverse strand, counting down.
CGCATGATCTGTGTCTCCGAATCACCGCGTGTGACCTTCGTCTCCATATCGCTGTCGATGAGGTCGTTCGACTGCGGCGAACGCTTGGATGTGCCTGTAAATTCGCCCTGTCCGTCGGCCTTGTAGCCGATCTCGCCGTAGCGGAGGGATGCCGATGCTGCCGTGAGACCCTCGGCGATCTCAGCGACACCTCTGAGGTTCCGCTCACCATTGGCATAGCCCTGGTAACGCAGCTTGCCCGCGAGCGTGTTCAGTGTATCGTTGACCTTCGCCTTCTCTGCGGCATCCTCCGAGGAGGTGTTGAGGCCTGTGCTGTCCGTGCGCAGGGTAATGAACGAGCCTGGGGCAGCGTGCTTGACGATGAAGTCGCCGCCCGCGATGTTGCCGTCCGCCTTGCGTCCGTAGATGACGCGCTCATAGCCGCGATAGCTGTTGACGGTGATCGGCTGATCCTCCTGCTGGAAGATGTTGCCCTGCTGCCGATAGGTTGCACCGCCGAATAGGGTGCGTACCTTGCTCCCTTTGTAGAGGTAGGACTCTGCGTCTGCGCGCGCCTGTACGGCCTTTGCCCGATGCGCGCCGAGCCACTGGTTGTTCCACTGTGCGCCGCCCGAGAGATAGAGATCGACGCCGGAGTCGTATTTGTTTGCACCGCTTTCCTCGTACTCATTCAGAATGCCGCCCGTGAGCACGGAGTCCGCGGTGGGCAGCGAGAGGGAGATAAAGGAGCCGTGCTTATCCGGATTCGGTTCCATACCGTAGTTCTTGTGGAGGACGCCGAGATTGCCGGTGATGTTCACCTTTTGCATACCGCGCTCCTGGCCGAGCTTGCCCGTGTTCATAAAGACGGAGCCTTCCTCGGCGAGGAGGGCATAGGTATCCGAGGTTGTGAGCGCGTGTGTCTTGATCGTGCCGCCGTTCACGGTGATGTAGCCGTCCTTGTTCGCCTGCAGACCGACGCCGACGACATCCATATCGAGGTCGCCGTGGAGGGTGAAGCGCGTGTTATCGTTGTCGCCGTCCCCGCTGACACCGCCATAGCCCGCATAGACGCCGCTCATGTAGTAGTGGGCGACATCCGCGCCGGGCGCAGCACCGCGTGTCGCCGGTGCAGCATTGGCAAGACGGAGCTTTAGATTGCCGTTGATCGTCAGCTGGCCGCCGTCGAGGAGGAAAAGCCCCGTCACATTCTTGTGCGCTGCGCCGCCGCTGGAACCGGAGACATCCATGATGACGTTATCGTTCCAGATCTCCTGCTTCCCGGTGATCTGCTTACCGATGTTATAGCCGTTGTTATGCTTTTCGATCTTCCTCTCGGTGGTCGGCAGGGGCAGTCTCTCCGTGCTTGCATACGCACCTCTGCCGTCGGGGGTGTAGCTGATCTCACCGACCTTGAGCGCGGCTGCGGGCGCGGTCAGTCCCTCGGCGATCTCCACCTGTCCCGTGAGGTTGCGCTCGCCGCTCTGGTAGGCGGCATAGTGCAGCTTCTGCGCGAGGCTGTGGAGCGTGTCGTTCACCTTCAGGCGATCCGTCGGATCCGCCGAGCCTGTGTTCAGCCCGGTGCTGTCCGTGCGCAGGATGATGCCAGAGCCGGGCGCGGCATGCTTCACGATGAAATCCCCGGACTCGAAGACACCTTTTGCATTGCGCTCGTAGATGACGCGCTGCCAGCCGCTGTAATGGTCAACGGTGATCGGCTTGGACTCCTTCTGGAAGATCGTCCCGGCGGTATTGCGCGTTGCGCCGCCGATGAGATTGCGGAGCTTGCTGCCCGTGTAGAGGTAGGACTTCGGCGATCCCTGATCGGCGGGGCGGTCCGATACGGCGGCGCGCTGCGCGCCGATCCATTTGTTCTGCCACTGCGCCCCGTTCGAGAGGTAGAGGTCCACGCCGGAGTCGTGCGGATTCCTGCCGTTCTCTGCGAACTCGTTGAGCACGCCGCCCGTCAGTTTGGACTTGCCCGTCGTGAGTGCGAGCGAGACGAGCGACTGGTGGACACCGGGGTTCTTCATCTGACCCGCCTGGTCAAAGTTCGCATTGAGCGTTCCGAGGTTGCCGTAGACATCGGCATCATTCGTGCCGGGGGTCTTGCCGTCCGCACCGGTATTCATGAAGACCGTGCCTTCCTCGGCGAGGAGCGCATAGGTGTCCGATTTCTCCAGCGCGTGCGTGCGGATCTTGCCGCCGCGCACGGTGATATGGGAGTCCTTGCCTGCCTGCAGCGCGGTGCCGGTGACGTTCATATCTACCTTGCCGTTGACAGTGACGCGCGTATGGTCATGATCCTCATAGCCGTCCACGTCATTCCCGATTCTGCCGCCGAGCGCTGCATAGATGCCGCTCATCCGATAGTGCGCGGTCGCAGCCGTAGCTGTATCTCCCTGCGTTGCGGGTGCCGTGTTCTTCACGCGCACCTTGAGATCGCCGTTGACCGTCAGCTGTCCGCCCTCGTCGAGGAGGATGCCCGTGACATAATGATTCTTGCGTCCTTTCGCCACGCTGACACCGGAGACGTTGACGAGCGTATTGCCCTCCCATGTCTCCTGGCTGTCCTCTCCGACGACCTTGCCGATCGCACGCTCATCGGTGTGATCCTCGAACTTATTGACCGCCGTGAACGGCAGGTCTGTCGGCTCTGTGGTATAGAGCCCCTTGCCCGTGCCATCCTCAAACTCGATGTAGCCCTTCTTCGCCGCAGAGGGTGCCGTCAGCGACTCGGCGATCTCGAGCGTACCCGCGAGGTTGTCGCCGCCGTGGATGTAGTCCTTGTAGTAGAGCTTGCCCGCAAGCTCCTCGAATGCCTTCGTCAGCTTTGCCTGATCGGCGGGCGCCGTCGAGGCGGTGTTGAGACCCGTGCTGTCCGTGCGCAGGATGACATGGGCGTCGGGTTCTGCATGGTTGACGATGAAGTTCCCGCCAAAGAGACTGCCGTCCGCCGCCCGCCCGTATGTGACGCGCTGCCAGCCGCTGAAGCGATCCACGGTGATGGGGGTCCTCTCCTTCTGGAAGATATTGCCCGCCGTGGATTCGTCGGCACCGCCGAAGAGATTCCGGATCTTGCTGCCCTTGTATAGATAGGTGTTCGGTGCGCCTTTGCTCGCGGGGCGGCTCGTGACGGCGATGCGGTGCGCGCCCTGCCACTCATTTTCCCAGACGGCGCCGTTCTTCAGATGGAGATCCACACCGGACTCTGCTGTCGCGTCGTTGTTTTTCCCGTTCTCTGCGAACTCGTTGAGCACGCCGCCCGTCAGTTTGGAGTCTGCCGTCGTGAGCGCGAGAGCGATGCGTGAGGCACGCTCTCCCGGGTTCTTGTCCGCACCGTAGTTCTTGTTGAGCACGCCGAGGTTGCCGAGGATGTTCACCTTTTTCTCCCCGGCGGCATTGCCGTCTGCCCCTGTATTCATAAAGACGGAGCCCTCCTCGGCGAGGAGCGCATAGGTATCCGAGGTCGTGAGCGCACGCGTCTTGATCGTGCCGCCGTCGACAGTAATCCTGCCGTTTCTGGCTGCCTGCAGACCAACCCCGACGACATCCATATCGAGGATGCCGTGCAGCGTAAAGCGCGTATCGTCGTACGCGCCGCCGCCGCCTCCTGCGTAGATGCCGCTCATATAGGAGTGGGCAGCATCCGCACCGCCGCCGACACCCTCTGTCGCGGGGGCATCATTGGCAACGTTCACCTTCAGCTTGCCGTGTACGGTGAGAGAGCTGCCGTCCGTGAGGGAGAGTCCCGTCACATTGTTGCTCTTCACCGTTCCTGCGACGCCCTTGCCCGAGACATCAACGAGGACATTGCCCGTCCAGACCGCATCATCACGGTCTCCGAATGCCTGTCCGACTGCTGCATCCGATGTATGCTTCTCAATTCTTTTGTCCCAGACGGCAGAGTCCGCAGGCAGCGGCTTCGTTCCCGTTCCGGTGTAGGCGTAGGAGCCCTGTCCGTCCGCCTTGTAGGTGATCGCCCCGACCTTGAGGACGGCAGAGGGCGCAGTCAGCCCCTCGGCGATCTCCACCTGACCCGTGAGGTTCCGCTCTCCATTGGCGTAGCCCAGATAGCGCAGTTTGTTCGCCAGGGCATTGAGGGTATAGTTCACCTTCCCCTGCTCCGCTGCGTCCGTGGAGGCGGGGTTCAGCCATGTCTTGTCCGTTGTGAGCGTGATATGCGAACCTGCCGCAGCATTCTTTACGATGAAGTCGCCGCCGAAGATGCCGCCGTCCGCGCTGCGTCCGTAGAAGACGCGCTGATATCCGCTGTAATGATCAACGGTGATCGGCTTGTCCTCACGCTGGAAGATGTTGCCGCGCGTTGCTGCTGATGCGCCGCCGACGAGATTACGGATCTTGCTGCCCTTATAGAGATAGCTGTCCTTGTCCGCGCGATCCTCCTTTGCCGCAGCGCGGTGCGTAAAGAGCCACCGGTTCTCCCACGAAGCACCGTTCGAGAGATAGAGATCGACGCCGGAGTTCTTTGGATTCGTGCCGTTCTCTGCGAACTCGTTCAGCACGCCGCCCACGAGTTTCGAGTGCGCTGTGGTCAGCCCGAGCGAGACGAGCGACAGCTTATCCTCGCCGCTCGGCGGCGGATTCGTGCCGTAGTTTTTGTTCAGCACGCCGAGATTGCCGTAGACATCCACATCTGCCGTTCCCGGTGCATTGCCGTTCGTGCCGGTGTTCATGAACACCTTGCCCCCATCCTCGGCGAGCATGGCGTATGTATCAGCGGTTCTTACGACACGCGTGCGGACCGTGCCGCCCTTCAGCGTGATCTGCGAATCCTTGTTCGCCTGGAGCGCCACGCCGACAGTGTCGATATTCGCTACGCCGTTCAGCGTGAACATGGTCGTGCGGTATGCGCCGCCGCCGAATCCCGTGTAGACACCGCTCATATTGTAGTGCGCTGCATCCGATCCGGAGGCAAACGTCTTTCCGATGGCAGCGGGACTCGTATTCTGCACGATGAGGTTGAAATTGCCGTTGACCGTCATCTGCGCGCCGGTCTTCAGCGATATGCCCGTGACCTCATACTTTGCGCCGCCGCTGCTCCCCTTGACCAGGAGATTGACATTGTCGTAGGTTTTGTCAGCGTCCTCCTTCAAGGAGACACCGATCGCCTGCGTCGACTTTTTGACCTCTTGATCGAGATCCTCTGCGGATACAATCCCTGTTCCACCGATGAGATACAGGGAAAGAGCCGTTAGGATTGCTGCCCTTTTCTTCCCCCTGTACCTCCACATACTGATACGATTTCCCGCCATATATATACCCCCTTATAAAATTGAGACGTATGCGTATTTGCTATGATTGCAAGCAAATATACATAATAAAAATAAGTATATCATCTAAAATAAAGATGAAAAAATATACTTTATTTATTAACTCTCCTGTCATATATACAGATACATTATCGTCACGATAATATGCCGCCGGGAAGACATATAAAAACAGGACTGCAGTGCAGTCCTGTCGGTGTGTTCTATCGGCTCAGCCGGCCGCATGCCCCAGAAGCTCGCGCGTATGGGCGGCGACATCCTCGGGGGTGAGGTCGGTGCGGCGTGCAACACCGGTGTCGAGCGCTGCCTTTGCGACGGCGGCGGCGACGGCGGGGGCGACGCGCGGGTCGAGCGGGCTCGCGATGATGTTGGTCTCGTTGAGCTCCGCCTCGGAGATGAGGGAAGCGATCGCATTCGCTGCGGCGATCTTCATCTCATCGTTGATCTCCTTTGCACGCACGTCGAGCGCGCCGCGGAAGATGCCCGGGAAGGCGAGCAGGTTGTTGACCTGGTTCGGGAAGTCGGAGCGGCCGGTGCAGACGATGCGTGCGCCTGCTGCCTTTGCCTCGTCGGGCAGGATCTCGGGGACGGGGTTCGCCATCGCCATGATGACGGGCTCCGGGCTCATGGTCTTGATCATGTCGGGGGTGAGGCTGCCGGGAGCGGAGACGCCGATGAAGATGTCCTTGCCCTTGACGATCTGTGCGAGGCTGCCCTTTTCCTTCTGACGGTTGGAGACCTTTGCGAGGGCGTCCTTGTACGGGTTCATGTTCTCGGTGCGTCCCTCGTAGACAGCGCCGGTGGTGTCGCACAGGACGACGGTCTGGATGCCGTATGCGAAGAGGAGGCGTGCGATCGCCTGTCCCGCTGCGCCTGCGCCGTTGATGACGATCTTTGCCGTCTTGAGGTCGCGGTCGAGATACTTGTATGCGTTGAGGAGCGCCGAGACGACGACGATCGCCGTGCCGTGCTGGTCGTCATGGAACACGGGGATGTCGAGGGTCTTCTTGAGCTCGTTTTCGATGTCAAAGCACTGGGGTGCCTTGATGTCCTCGAGGTTGATGCCGCCGTAGGTGGGAGCGATCAGCTGGCAGACCTTGACGACGTCCTCGACTTTCTCGCTGTTCACGCAGACGGGGACGGAGTCGACGCCGGCGAATCCCTTGAAGAGGATGGACTTGCCCTCCATGACCGGGAGACCCGCGCCTGCGCCGATGTTGCCGAGTCCGAGGACAGCGGTGCCGTTGGTGACGACGGCGACCATGTTGCCCTTGGTCGTGTAGTCGTAGATGGTCTCGGGGTTCTCCTTGATCGCAAGACACGGCGCTGCAACACCGGGGGTGTATGCGCGGCTGAGGTCGTCGCGCGAGCCGAGCGGGACGGTCGGTGTGACGGCGAGTTTGCCGTGGTGGCGCTTGTGTAGGTCGAGTGCCTCTGCGTCGAATTTACTTGCCATGATAAATCTTCCTTTCTGCGGGACTGCTCCCTGCACACGGCGGGCGGCGTATACGGCGCCCGCTGTGTGCTGTATGGATGGTGAAAAAGGCGCTTTGCGCCGATTTTCCTACAATAAATTGCGGCTACTCGCCCTTGCCGCCTGCGCCGCGCGAGGGGGCGGCATCTGCGGCGTCGGATGAGCCGCCGGTGCGCTGCTCTGCGCCGTCTGCGATGCGGCGGCTGGCGTGGCGCGTGCCGCTGTCGGAGGAGGTGCTGTCCGCACTGCGGCGGGACGGGGCGTCCTCGGCGGCGCTTTCGTCGGTACGGGATTTCGTCTCGTCTTTGGCGCGGTCGGCAGGGGAGCTCTTCGCGTCTTTTGTGTCTTTGTCCTTTTCCTTCTTCCGCGTGCCGCTGCTGTGCGCCTCATCGGCGCTGACGGCGCGGCCGACGGAGGTGTCGCCCGTGGGAACCTCGGTCGCGTCGGCGGGGATGGAGTCCTCGTATGCGCGGATGGCGCGCTCCATGCGGGTGCGCTCTGCCTGCGAGAGGGTGAGTCCGAGGACGCTGACCATGCTGCGCCGCAGCTGTGCCATGTCCGGGATCCAGTAGCTGACCTCGTCGATGTAGAGGGGACGGCCGGGAACCATCTCGGTGCGCAGCCCCTTTGCCTGCGACTCTTTGAGTGTGCCGGCGAACTCGAGCAGCTGACGGACGCTGAGGTCGGTCTTGACGCTGTCGATAACGCTGGCGATGATGGCGGGCAGGCGCGGGAGGATGGCGGGGGTGGTGACGGCATCGACGCAGGCGCGCATGAATTTCTGCTGGCGCCGCACGCGGCCGATGTCGCCCTCCTCGTCACGGTAGCGGACGTAGGTGACGGCGGTCTTGCCGTCCATGTGCTGCATGCCGGGGCGCAGGTCGATGATGAGCCCGCCGTCGTCGTCCCACGGGTCTTCGTAGTACATGCGCTTTTCTACATTGATATCAATGCCGCCGATGGCGTCGACGATTTTTTGAAAGGCGCGGGTGTTGATGATGATGTAGTGGTCGATGCGGATACCGAGCAGATCCTCGACGGTGCGCTGTGTGAGCTTTTCCCCGCCGTAGGCATACGCGGCGTTGATCTTGTCGTAGCCGTTCTTCGGGATGGCGACGCGCGTGTCGCGCGGGATGGAGAGCAGCGCCGCCTCGTTCTTGGCGGGGTCGATGGTGGCGACCATGAGGGTGTCGCTGCGGCCGACGTCGCCCGCGCGCTCATCGACGCCCATGATCATGATGGTCGCCTTGTCCTTGGCGGTGAGCAGCTCCTCCTTTTGCTCGGCCTTGCTGCGGTCGAGCAGGCTGCTCTGGGCGAAGTACGCGCCCGCCGCCGCCGCGAGGACGAAGACGAAGACGGTGCCGAGCAGGACGTAGGGCCAGATGCGGCGCTTTTTCGTCCGTCGTTTCGGTGGTAGTGTAGTCAAATCGGGATCGATCCTTTCCTCCCCTGATGCAGGCACATTCCCTGCCGAACGGATGGACTGCTGTATTCAGCGGCGCGCGGTTGCGTTCCAAAATCGCGTCGATTATACTGTATGAGATGCCTCATCCGTTCAGTACCACATAATATATAGCAAACGGGAGGAATATGCAAGGTATACTTCTGCCGAATCCAGAAAGGACGCGGGTCTATGGCTGTTGAAATCGAACGAAAATTTAGGGTGGCCGAGCAGTTCCGTCCGGCGGGCGCGGGAACGCGGCTTGTACAGGGCTATCTCTCGCGTGATCCGATGCGAACGGTACGAATCCGTATTGCAGGCGATGCCGCCTATCTGACGGTCAAGGGAGAGACGCAGGGTGCTGTGCGCGCCGAGTACGAGTACGGGATTCCGCTTGCCGATGCACAGGAGATGTTCGCGCTCTGCGCAGAGCCGCTCGTGGAGAAGACGCGCTACATCGAGATGGTCGCAGGGCGGCGGTGGGAGATCGATGTCTTTCACGGGGTGAATGAGGGGCTCATCATCGCCGAGGTGGAGCTGCCTGCGGCGGATGCAGAGGTTGTGCTGCCTGTGTGGGCGGGCCGTGAGGTGACGGGAATCCGGCGCTACTACAATGCCGCGCTCATTGCCCATCCCTATGCACAGTGGACGGCAGAGGAGCGCAGTGATATCCACGCATAGCTGTGGATAACTTCGCATTTATCCCCTACCAAATATAGAATGAGGGGAAAATTACAGTCTATATATGGGGTTATCCACTACTTTATCCACATTATCAACAGAAATCGGAAAATCGTTCGGAAAAATTATGCACACTGTGTAAAAGAGTGTGGATAAAGGGGTTCTCGAGCTTTTGAACAATTTTATCAACAGAGTTTTGCACAGCTGGGGATAAGTTGGATAACCTGTGGATTTTACCAGTATTTCCTTAGAGAGAGGATGTTTTACGAATGCAAGAATGGGAGATCTGCCTGCGTCTCGTGCTCTCCTGCATCATGGGCGGGATCATCGGCTACGAGCGTCAGATGCGGCACAAGTCCGCAGGTCTCAGGACGAATATGCTCGTTGCGCTCGGCTCGTGCCTCATCATGCTGCTCTCGCAGTCGCTCTATGACAATGTGGAGGGCAAGACGAACGCTGATCCCGCACGGCTTGCGGCGCAGGTGGTCAGCGGCATCGGCTTCCTCGGTGCGGGAGCGATCATGAAGGAGGGGCTGACGGTCACGGGACTCACGACGGCGGCGACGCTCTGGGTCGTTGCGGGGGTCGGGATTGCGGTCGGCGCGGGGTTCTACTTCGCGGCGGGGGTGACGACGGGGGTCGTCTTCCTCATCCTCTGGAACCTCTCACATCTGGACGCGTGGGTCGATCATGACCGCATCCTCTCGCTGTCGATTCACACGGTTGACCGCGCGGGGCAGATTATGCGCATCAGTGCCTGCATCGAGGATCTGCATCTGCGCTCCCGCGGGGTGAAGGTGCGGACGGACGAGGATGAGGCGGATGCGGACGGCGAGCGGCGGATCTATCTCAATTTCGAGGTGTATAACAGGAGCGGTCTCAAGCCCGCCTTTATCATCGACGCACTCCGTCAGATCGACGGCGTGCTGCGTGTCGATGTGCTCTGATCCCGGCGGCTGCCGCGTGATGGTGCAGAATCGGCATCGAAAGAAAAAAGCCCTCTCACAGAGAGGGCTTTTCTGATGCCTTACTTCATATCGTACTGCGGCAGATAGCGGATATAGATACGTCCGCTCTCGTCGTGCATCACGTTGGAGCGTACCTCGTAGAGATCGTAGATGAATTCCTCCGTGAGCAGCGCATGGGGCGTGCCGCATCCGACGACTGTGCCGCCCTTGATCGCGATGAGGCGGTCGCAGTAGAGGGCTGCGATGTTGAGGTCGTGTATGGCGGCTGCCACGGTGAGGCCGAGTCCCTTTACGATGTCCATGATCTGCAGCTGGTACTTGATATCGAGGTGATTCGTCGGCTCGTCGAGAATCATGCACTCCGCCTCCTGCGTGAGTGCCCGCGCGAGGATGACGCGCTGCTGCTCGCCGCCCGAGAGGCTGGCGAAACTCCGCTCCTCGCATCCTGCCATGCCGACTGTGGCGAGCGCGTGCCGTGCGATGCGGTAGTCCTCGGCGTTGTCGCGGTCGAGCAGGCGCTTGTGCGGGGCGCGCCCCATCAGCACCACGCCGAGCACGGTGAAATCAAAGCTGTAAAAGTTGTGCTGCGCCACCACCGCGAGCTGCAGCGCAGATGCGCGGTAGCTCAGCTCATCGAGCTGCTGTCCATTCATCGTGATTGTACCAGAAGATGGTTTCTGCACACGGTAGAGACATTTGAGGAACATGCTCTTGCCGCTGCCGTTCGGTCCGATGATGCCGAGGAACTCCTTTGGGTGCAGTGTTACATCCAGTCCCTTGAGGATCTCCTTGTCCCCGAGGAACAGTTTGACTGCTTCTGCGAGAATCTCCATATCAGTTCCCTCCGAATCCGTAGGTGCGTTTTACCATGAGATAGATGAATGCGGGCGCGCCGACAAGCGAGATGAGGATGCCGATGGGCAGCTCCGTATGCGGGATGAGGACGCGGCACAGCCCGTCTGCGACGACGAGGAAGATCGCCCCCGCGAGCGCCGATACGGGGATGAGACGCGTGTGATCCGTACCGACGAGCATCCGCACGACATGGGGGACGACGAGTCCGACGAATCCGATCATCCCCGCGGCAAAGACGGCGAATCCGACGACGAGCGCGCTCACGATGAGATATGCCTGCCGATAGGGATGCAGATCCGTGCCGAGTGTGATGGCGGAGGCATCGCCGAGCAGCATGAGGTTGAGGATGCGGCTCTGCGTCCAGAAGAAGAGCACCGCGAGCGCCGTGACCCCGCCGATGAGCGCCATGTGATCCCACCGCGCGCCCGCCAGGCTGCCCATCATCCAGTAGGTGACGGTCTGGATGCCCTCCTTGTCGTTGGCGAAGTAGACGATGAAGCTCGAAAATGCGCTGCACACGGCACTGAGCGCCATACCGCCGAGCAGCAGCTTCATCGCGTTTGCCCGTCCGCCGAGACCTGCGATGAAGAGGACGCCGATGGAGACGGCAAATGCCCCTGCGAATGCGGCGATGCCGACGGCATTCTCCCCGAGCGCCGTGCCGATGCCGAGGAGGATGGCGGCGGTCGCACCGAGGGATGCGCCTGCCGAGATGCCGAGGATGTAGGGGTCGGCGAGCGGATTCTTGACGATCGCCTGCATGATGACGCCGCAGACCGCGAGCCCTGCGCCGATGACGGCGGCGAGCAGCAGACGCGGCAGACGCAGCAGCCATACAATGTCATGCACAGGCCCCTGTCCGGGTGCCTCGATGGGGGTGCCGCTCTGCAGCTGAGCGAGAATCGCGCCTGCAATCACATCGGGCGGCAGAGACACTGTCCCGATCGAGAGCGCCCAGAAGAGCGCTGCGATGAGCAGCGCGGTGAGGAGGAGGCAGAGGAGGGAGAGTCCTCCATATTTCATCAGTCGTTCCATATCATTCTCCATAGATCTCTGGGTACAGCCCGTGTGCAAATATTGTGATGCCGTCGTAGGTTCTGATACCTGCACTGTATACTGCATAGAGGGGGATGGGATAGATGCGGCGGTTTCGCACGCAGGAGAGTCCCTGCAGGGCGGGATTGTCATAGAGACGTGCGAGGATGGCATCCTCGCTGCCGTAGTCGTCCTCGACGACGACGAGAAAGAGCGCATCTGGGTCGTGCGTGATGATCTCCTCCAGGCTGAGCTGTGCGCCGTCCGCTGCCAGATGCTCCGCCCCGAGTGCACGGAGCATATCCCCTGCGAGGGTGTCGCTGCCGTAGGAGCGGATCTCCCTGCCGAGCAGCTCGATGACGAGTGCGCGCGGACGCGCTGCGCGCCCGGCAGTCTGCGTCTTCACATAGGCGATCTCTGCCTGCATCTCATCGACGAGTGCGGCAGCGCGCTCCTCCCGATGGAAGATGCGGCCCATGTTCATGATATCGCTGCACTCCGCAGCGATGGTCTTGTTCGCCGCGCCCCGCGCCGAGGACGGCGCGATGTAGGTATGTACGCCGCGCCCCTGCCAGAACGACGTACCGCGCAGTACCTTCGGAGAGAATGTAGATGCCCAGCCGACGATGAGGTCGGGCTGCATCATGAGGATCGTCTCGACATCCAGATTCTCAAGGCTCGTGTAGGGGATCGTCTCGTAGTCTGCGCGGTATTCCGGGCGGATGTATTTCGCGTCCGGCACGCCCATGCCGGCAACGATGCGGTCGCCCGCACCGAGCGCGAGCAGCGTCTCGATGGAGTTCTGCCAGACGGCGACGATGCGCTGCGGGGGCTGCTCATAGACACTGGATGCGGGCGCACCCTTCTCATCAATATTTTCGACCGTCACAGGCAGATATCCTGCCTCTGTTTGCTCTGTCATCGCGGGGGGGCGCTCGCTTTCGTGTACCTGCACGATGGGACTGCACGCTGCGCATAGGAGTGCAGGGACGGCGAGCAGCAGATATGAAAGTTTCATCCTTCCTCCTCTACAAGAAATAGACGCAAGGCATCCGATCGACGAATGTCTTGCGTCCTTTCATTTCCGCTCGATTAGAACGTATACCGTGCGCCGAGCATCACACTGCGGCCGGGCATGGAGGCAGAGCCTATGCCGTTGAAGGCGCTGTACGAGGTCTGATATGCCTCGTTCGTGAGGTTGTTCACGGTGATGTAGCCCGTCAGATCGGGGGTAAAGGCATAGTTCAGATTCCAGTCGAGGACGAGGAACTGCCGTGCGGTGAATGCCGTGCGGTTGTTGCCCGTGTACCAGTTCGTGAGGAGGCCCGTGTAGAGCTTGCGGTTCTCGTAGGTAAGATTCAGCGCATAGTGGTTCTGCGGGCGCAGACGGTTGATCTGCGTATTGATGTCGTCCTCGCCGTTGTAACCCCAGCTCGGGTCGACGTTCCAACCACTCTTGACGTGCCACTTGTCATCCATGTGCGAGTAGGATGCACTCATGCTGAGATGCTTGTCAAAGGCATGGTCGAACGTGATGTTAAAGGATTTCTTATCCTCCTTTGCATTGACCGCTGTATCTTGGAACTCGTGGTCGTGTGCATTCCAGATGGGGAAAGAAGCAATCGCATTCTTCATCCGTGTCCAGTCATAGTGAACGGCGAGCGAACTGTACTGGGAGAATTCCTTGCGTACGCCGAGCGTCCACGCATCGCCGCGTTCGTCCTCGAGCGGTGTTCTGTAAACACCGTGGAGTGTCGAGTAGTCTCCCTCACGCATCGGACGGTAGATCTGCGTCCAGCCGCCATACACACTGAGTGTGTCGTCGATGAGATATTCCGTATTGAGCGCGGGGGTAATATGGTGGGATTTTCCTTTGCCCTTGAAGGCATCACCGGAAATCGAAGAATCATAGCTTGAATAGTATGTGTAACGCAGTGCAGGGGTGAGATCGAAGTTCGGCGTGATGTGGATTTTATCCTGCACATAGGCAATCACAGAGTTGCGGCGTGTCTCCGATACGGCGTTACTATCAAGATGCTCGTTGTACCTTCTTGCATAGTTCTGGGCGCGGTCGTAGGTCATGCTCGCGATGACATCGTTCTTACCGATAGCACGCGCGTACTGTACCTGTATACCACGATTCCGCTCATACGCCCAGTTGTTCGGCTTCGTAATACGTCCGCCTGTCTGATTGAGCCATTCCTGCATCTTTGCCGGATCACCGCCCGGGAACGGTGCGAGATTCTCGCGAATCCACTGCTTCAACTCGGCAGCAGTGGCACCGGTCGGGAAACGCGTTCGATAATCCTGTGCGGGCTCATCACTAAGTGCCCACACATATTTATCTCCCGAGGAGAAGAAATGATTCTGATAGTAGAGGCGGACGAAGCTCTCCATGCCGCCATCCTTGTCGAACGTCCACTTCAGCTCCCAGTCGTTGTTTTTGAATTTGCTGAATGAGCCGTAGAGTCCTCCGTCGAGTGCGTAGAGGTTCGCATAGCCGGGATTTTTTTTATCGCCATAGACAGGACCGCCGACGAGTTTATTGTTATCGTCCAGTTTTCCGACGGCAGAGCGGAAAATGATGCGCTCCCAGTCGTCCTGATTCCAGTAGCGCAGGCGTGGGGTCGTGATGGGGTAGCCGTCCCTGCCGCCCTTGTAGTTGTACCAGAGCTTGATGCTCTGCTCTTTACCGAGATCCTTGTCGAGGCGGATATTGACCGCTTCTTCCTTCCAGCGCGAGCCGCCGAGCGTGCCTGTCCTGCCCGTCTCACCGTCCACATACTCCGTATCACCGCTCATCGTTTTCGTCACCGTGCCGAAATAGTGGAAGGTCGGATCGTCCTGCAGCGCGCCCGAAAGTGTGAGCGAATAGTTATGCTTGTGCCACGAACCCGTGGAGAGGTCAAGCGTCCCCTTTTGCTCGACCGCGCCCTTGCGCGTGATGATGTTGATGACGCCGCCCGTCGCGTCAGGGCCGTAGACCGATGCGCCGGGTCCCTTGATGACCTCGATCTTATCCACGCTCTCGATGCCGAGCATCTGGTCAATGTTGACCCCTGTGGACTTGCTGCCCGAGGTGCTGCCTGTACCGATACGCGTACTCGTGAGGTTGTCCACGCGCCGCCCGTCGATTAGGACGACGACGCGCGAGTCGCCGTTGATGAGCACGCCGTTATTATATTGTTGATAGCCGTACTCACCGCCGCGGTAGCCCGGGTTCTGGAACGTCACGCCCGGGATGCGCTTGATCGCCTCGGTGAGATCCGTGTAGTGACGCTTCTCGATCTCCTCGCGCGTGATGACCTTGACATCGCCGCCCGTGCGGTAGTAGGACTGCTCCGTCACCGTATCGCCGAACTGGTTGATCGTCTGCTCCGCCTCGACGACGATATTGTCAATCGTATAGGACTGCAGATTCTCATCGTGACCTGCAAATGCAGTGCTATACCCCCCCCCCGTATAGACAAGTGCAGCGAGGATTGCCAGTGTGAGTTGCTTTTTCTTCAAAATCATTTCCTCCTTGATGCGGGCTCAGCCCGTATGTTCCCATTGGCGTCGGATAAAACCGCAAAAAAATAGCTCTCACGCGCGTGAAAGCCGTCCGTCTCTTCCCCCAGGAAAAAGACGGTGTCGACTCCCCTCCCCATCGCTCGTGGATCGTCAGTGAGCATGAAACAGGCAGTTCTCCTGGCTTGGAATCCTCACGCGGCTGCGTCTTCCCAAGGCATCTTCCTCAGTGACCGTAACGGATTGCTCCGTGCAGCTCTGCTCTTCCTCACAGTGGCGGGACCGCTTCGGCGTTGCACCGAATTCCCTATTAAGCCCCGTAGGGCACCTGTTTTATTACTATGCAGTTTTATACAAATCGGAATTATTCTATTTTATATTTCATCTTTTGTCAATCACACATTAACGGAAAAATTTTTTAATTTTTGAACACAGACGGGAAGAGATGCACATGCTTGACGAAATCCACCGTTTGCAGTAGAATAAGCATAGAAAAAGGGCACTGCCGCTCAGCGGTTGCCCCTTATACACGTGAGAAATTCCCCGTCTGCAGTTCGGAGCGCAAGGCGGGGCTTTCTCATTTATCGTTTAACGGATAAGATTAAGATGGTAAACACAACGAGAAACGTCAAGAACTCGTAGGTCTCCATACAGATCCCCCCTTTCGGGGGCTGAGTTACCACTGCGCCTATCAGTGCCTTTTCTCATTATAACAAACGAACATATGTTGTGCAAGGAGAACACCAATATGATCATCTCTTGGGACGAATACTTCATGGGTGTGGCGATCTTTTCCGCCTACCGCAGCAAGGATCCGCACACGCAGGTGGGCGCGTGCATCGTGAACGAGGATAAGCACATCGTGGGGGTCGGCTACAACGGGATGCCGAACGGGTGCGATGACAGCGAGTATCCATGGGGGCGTACAGGCGAGTTCGCCGATCAGAAATACCCCTACGTCGTGCACGCAGAGCTGAACGCCATCCTCAATGCGAGCACGTCGCTCAAGGGCTGCCGTATCTACGTCTCCCTGTTCCCGTGCAACGAATGCTGTAAGGCAATCATTCAGAGCGGCATCCGCGAGGTGGTCTATCTCTCGGATAAGTACGCTGCGACGGACAGCACCAAGGCATCGAAACGGATGCTCGCCTCGGCGGGTGTCGCCTGCCGCCGCATGGAGACGACGCTGAGCGAGGTGCCGGTCGTATTCACCGTGGAGGAATAGAACCATATACAAAGAGAGCCGCAAACGCGGCTTTTTCTGTTTTATTTTCGTAGTTTTCTGATATAATGGACACGATGGAATGGATACGACACGGAGGAGGATTCCCATGCAAAGCTTTACCTACCACTGTCCCACGGAGATCATCTTCGGACGGGGGGCAGAGGATGCGGCCGCGGAGAAGCTGCGCGCATACGGCGCGACCCGCGTCCTCGTCCTCTACGGCGGCGGCAGCGCCGAGCGCTCCGGTCTGCTCTCACGCATTGAGTGCCAGCTCACGTCCTGCGGACTCGCCTTCCTCGTCATGGGCGGCATCCAGCCGAATCCGCGCGTCTCCTTCGTGCGTGAGGCGATCCGCGAGGGACTGGCGGCAGATGTGAATTTCGTCCTCGCTGTGGGCGGCGGCAGCGTCATTGACTCGGCAAAGGCGGTGGCGCACGGCATCGCAAATCCTGCAGCGGACATCTGGGACATCTGGACGCACAAGGTCGAGATCGAGAAGACGACGCCGTTCGCCTCGGTGCTGACGATCCCCGCAGCGGGCAGCGAGACGAGCGACTCGGCGGTGCTTACGAACGAGGACACGGGGCGCAAGGTCGGACTGAACTCCCCGCTCAACCGCGCGGTGTTTGCATTCATGAACCCCGTGCTCGCCTTCACGCTCCCGCGCGCGCAGATCGCGGCGGGGGCGGCGGACATCATGATGCACACGATGGAGCGCTACTTCACCGATGTGCGGGAGGCGAACGTATTCACCGACCGCGTCGCAGAGGCGCTTATCCGTACAGTGATGGAGTCGGCGCAGCGTCTCCTCGTCAGCCGTAAGGACTACGATGCGATGAGTGAGCTGATGTGGTGCGGCAGTGTTTCACACAGTAACTTTACAGAGCTTGGACGGCGCAAAGACTTTGCCGTGCATAAGCTTGGACATGAACTGTCTGCGCGGTTCGATGCGACTCACGCCGCGACGCTCACGGCGCTCTGGGGATCGTGGGCGCGGCACGTCTATCAGGACGAGCCTGCGCGGTTCGCCCGCTTTGCCGCCGCCGTCTTCGGTGTCGATGCAGGGACGGATGAGGAGCGTGCCCGTGCGGGCATCCGCCGCATGGAGGAGTTCTTCGCCGCCATTGAGATGCCGACGAGCCTTTCGGGGATCCCGGAGGTCGGCGTGCTCGAGCCCAGCGTCATCGAGGAACTCGCAGATGCGGCCACGGCGAACGACACCATCCGCCTCGGTACATTCCGCCCGCTTGCCCGTGCGGATGCACATGCTGTTTATGAGGCAGCGAACCACTGAATATGAGATCAATAAAGGACTGCCCTGCGCATCAGCGCGGGACAGTCCTTTGTCGTTTGGCCGATCGGTATTACCCCTGTGCCGCCGCCTCATAGCCGACCATCAGTGCCTGGCGCTGATCGGCGGCAGACAGACTCGTTCACATGCTCTGCCAGTGGAGAATACGCGCGGCATACGCTTTGGCGCTCTCTGCAATCTCCTCGTCCGTCACCTGAAAGGATGCGCCGAACAAGGCGAAATACGGCAGAAGATCAGCGCCGACATGACCGGCTGTTGCTTTGAAGGGAGTGAGCACTTCATCCACGGAAAAGCCGATATCTCCGGCCCGCGTGTAATTTGTCTCCTTGTCTCCGATCGACACGGCGAGTCCGAACTTTTTGCCGACCAGTTTGCGTCCCGTTGAACCGTATGCCCAGCCATAGGTGAACACGTCATCGAGCCACTTCTTGAGGAGTGGCGGACAGCTGTACCAATAGAGAGGGAACTGCCATACGATCAGCGCGTGTGCCTCCAGAAGACGCTGCTCCCTCTCGACGTCAATCTGCCAATCGGGATATTCCTCATAGAGCGCGTGCACCTCAATATCGTTGGGGTGTTTTGCGAGTTCTTCTCTCCACCGCTTGTTGACACGCGATTCTTCGATGTTCGGATGTGCCTGTACAACGAGTGCTTTCATTTAAAACCTCTTTTCTCCTGCTGCAGATATTTGCTGTCTCTATTCTATCAGGTGCAGATCGGATGTAAATACACACAATAAAGTAAGTGTTCATCAAAGAGAAGTCCTGTGCTACAATGAGAGCCAGGAGGACTTTTGCGATGAAAACTTATCGTCTGGGCATTGAGGCTGCACTGGAAATTCTCGGCGGGAAATGGAAGGCTCTGATCATCTGTCTGCTGATGTCAGGCCCCAAAAGGACGGGGGCGCTGCGCCGCCTCATTCCCGGCGTATCGGAAAAAGTATTGATACAGCAGCTGCGTGAATTGGAGCGCGACGGCATTGTCGGACGCATTGATTACGAGCAGCTTCCGCCAAAGGTCGAGTATTTCATTACAGACTATGGACGGACTGCAGATCGGATCGTTGACGTCATGTGTGCATGGGGGCGGGAGAATATCCGCCTTCGGCGGGAACGCGGCGAGGAGATTGAGCTGCTCAGCGAAGAAGGACTTCTGCTGCCGGACAAGATATGATGAGCCTCTTGCTGTATCCTGCTGCGGCTGCATGTAAAAACTGCCCCGTCAAGCAATTTTTGCCTGACAGGGCAGTTTTTACATGGGGATCAATTTGTTTCGGATGACATTTCAGCCGCCTCATAGCCGACCATCAGTGCCTGCATATTCGCGTCGATGGTATGCGGCGGGACGCGGTGGCTGACGGCAGTCTTGACGGCGTCGAGCGGTACGATGCCTGATACGCGGGTAATCGTGCCGAGGGCGACAATGTTGGCGAAGAGTGCCTTGCCGATCTTCTCGATGGCAAGCGTCGTGATGGGGACAGAGACGATGTGCGATGCCGCGGGCACGTTCGGGACGAGCTCGCTGTCGACGATGAGGATGCCCTTTTCGGGATCGAGATCGCCTGCGTATTTGTCTGCGGCCGCCTGTGTCATGGCGAGCACGATGTCGGGGTGCTCGACGTGCGGATGGTAGATCACGTCATCACTCACGATGACTTCGGAGCGGGAGGCGCCGCCGCGTGCCTCGGGACCGTAGGACTGCGACTGCGCAACATTCATGCCGCAGGCAGTGGCTGCCTCGGCGAAGATGATGGCGGCGGTGATGACGCCCTGTCCGCCGGAGCCTGAGAGACGAAGTTCCTTCTGCATATCAGAGCCCTCCTGCGCGCCGCTGAATCTCGGCGTTCGCCATGCCGTACTCCTCGCCCTCGCACGCGTAGAGCAGACCGATGGGGAACTTGTCCGGCGTACGCTTCTCGGGCGGGAGCTTGTCCCACGCCGTCTTCATGACGGCGGAATCGCGCATCCATTCGAGCATTGCGGCGGGCGAGCCCATCTTGTTCTTGCGCCCGTAGGCAGTCGGGCACTGCACGATGGCCTCGACGAGTGAAAAGCCGCGGCTTTGAAGCCCCCCCTCGATCATCTGCGTGAGATGCTTGACGTGGAATGCCGTGGAGCGTGCGACGTAGGTCGCGCCCGCTGCCTCTGCGATGCGGCATGCGTCGAGCGCACGGTCGATTGTGCCGTAGGGGGCGGTCGTCGTCTGCTTGCCCGGCGGGGTCGTCGGCGAGGATTGCCCGCCCGTCATGCCGTAGATGTTGTTGTTGAAGAGCACGACTGTCAGATCGACGTTGCGGCGGCAGCCGTGCAGGAAATGATTACCGCCGATAGCGGTACAGTCGCCGTCTCCTGTAATGACGATGACGTTCAACTCGGGCCGCGCCAGCTTGATCCCTGTTGCGAATGGAATCGCACGCCCATGTGCCGTGTGTACGGTATCAAAATCCATATACCCCGATCCGCGCGAGGAGCAGCCGATGCCGGAGACGATGACGGTATTGTCCTGCGTCATGCCCTCCGTGCTCTCGATCGCCTGCGCGATGCATTTCAGCGCCGTGCCGTTGCCGCAGCCCGGACACCACAGGTGGGGCAGGCGGTTCTGCCGAAAATACTGCTCAAAGCTGCGGTTTACTTCTGCATGCGTATTCATATCGGTGCCCATCCTAACCCTCCTCGCTCATGCGCCGAATCTCCGCCGCAATCTCCTGCGGGGTGAAGTCCAGCATATTGTACTTGAGACACGGACGGACAGGAGTTCCGTGCGATGCGCGCGTGACCTCGCCCGCGACCTGCCCGTAGTTCAGCTCGGCAACGAGGATTTTCTTCACGCGGCCGGCAAGTCTGCCGACCGCGGCATCGGCAAAGGGCCAGATCGTCTGGAGGCGCAGGAAGCCGACGCGGATGCCTGCGGCACGTGCCGTGCGCACCGCCTCGTATGCCGTGCGCGCCGTACCGCCGTAGCTGACGACGGCATATTCCGCATTCTCCATGAAGTGTTCCTCCGTGTGGATGATCTCCTCGCCCACGCGGTTGATCTTTTCATGCAGACGGTGGATCAGCTGCTCCGTGACGGCGGGGCTGCCCGAGGGGAAGCCCGTCTCATCGTGGAGGAGGCCCGTCACATGGATGCGGTAGCCGTCGCCGAAGCGTGCCGTATCGGGGACGAGATCCTCGCCCACGGCATAGGGCTGATAGCCCTCGGCACGCGTTTTCTTCGGCAGGCGGCGCGGATAGATCTCGAGCTCGTCCGCAGAGGGGAGAACGACATTTTCGCGCAGATGTCCGACGATCTCGTCTGTCAGCAGGATGACGGGCGTGCGGAAGCGCTCGGCGTAGTTCACAGCCATGACCGTCATGTCGAACGACTCGCGCACGCTCCAGGGCGAGAGTGCGATCATCGGATGATCGCCGTGCGTCCCCCAGCGCACCTGCATCACATCGCCCTGCGACGGCGCGGTCGGCTGTCCCGTCGAGGGGCCGACGCGCTGGACGTTCACGAGGACGCACGGAATCTCCGCGCACGCCGCGTAGCCGATCAGCTCCTGCTTGAGCGAGAAGCCGGGGCCGCTCGTCGCGTCCATCACCTTTGCTCCTGCGAGCGATGCGCCGAGGATGGCCCCCATCGCGCCGATCTCGTCCTCCATCTGGAGGAATGTGCCGCCGATCCGCGGCAGCAGCTTTGCCATCTGCTCGGCGATCTCCGTGGACGGCGTGATGGGGTAGCCGGCGAAGAAGGTCACCCCTGCGGCAACCGCGCCCTCAGCGACTGCCTCGTTGCCCTGCATCAGCCTTGCTTTGCTCTTGCTCATTTCACGCCCTCCTCTCTACGAATATCGCGAAGTCGGGACAGCGCATCTCGCACTGCCCGCACGCGATACAGTCGTCGGGACGGACGGGCGTGATCTTGCCGAGAAGGCTTACCTCGAGCACCTTCTTCGGGCAGAATGCGGCGCAGATACCGCAGCCCTTGCACCGCTTTTCCTTGATATACAGCTCACCTTTCATGGCGCTCAACTCCCGCCGGGATGCGGAAACACATCCCAAATACACAGAATATCCTGCATCCGTCTCTCTCCGTGCGGATGATTCCAACATTATAGCAGAAGATACAGAAAAAATGAAACCGTATACATGAATACATCGCCTTGATTGATATGCAGGGAAGTGTCGTCGATATGGAAAAATCAGTGCCGGCGTCGGCTCGGTGACCGATGCGCGGTTATAAAAAGCGCCCTTCACGCAGAAGGGCGCTTTCTATATGCGCAGGATGTTCTGCGCTGCATATACAATAAAGATACAAAGAAGTACAAATAGATATTCCCGCAGTGAGCCGACGGTAAAGAGACGGATGCCTACCTTCTGCGTGGGGAAGAGGAGCGGTACCTTGCCGCAGACCGCATCCTCGGCGATGTGCATGAGCGCACCGAGACAGAGCCATGTCAGCACGGAGAAGAAGGCGGGATCGTAGTACGGCGCTGTCTCGGCGCAGCCGAGTGCGCCGATGAGCGCGAGATAGAGCATCGGCCAGTGCGACCATCCGCGGTGCCGGCTGCGCCATGTACGCCAGCCGACGCTCTGCGGCGTGCCCTCGATCCGATCCGGCAGTACCGCGCCGGCTGCCGCCGCCGCTGCAGACAGCGGGTCGGCAGTCACGGCATAGGCAATCGTGCCGGTGAGGGCGATGTGAGACAGCCACTTCATGCAGAGTGCTCCTTTTCATGCAGGGAATTTTACCCGCGTGCGTTCGGTACATCTCCTGCACGTGCCCGCGCCTCTGCGATGATATCGGCGAGAGAGGTCTGCTCCATCGTCTGCTCCATGGAGTGCTGAATGGCGGCAAGACGGCCGTCGAGAATGCCGTGGATGTTCCTGCCGACAGGGCAGGCGGGGTTCGGGTTCTCGTGGAAGCTGAACAGCGTGCCGCCGCCGATGCTCTCCACGGCGCGGAAGATGTCGGCGAGGGTAATCTGCCCGCACGGGCGGGCGATGTGTGCGCCGCCCTCGCGTCCGCGCGCAACGGTGATGAGTCCCGCACGGCGGAGCTGTCCGAGGATGCGGCGGATGACGACGGGATGCGCGCCGATGCTGCCTGCGAGGGTCTCACTGGTGGCGGGCGCATCCGTACCGTAGAGATCGACGCAGATGAGGATATGAACGGCGATGGTGAAGCGGGTTGAGATCTGCATATTGTATCCTCCGTTGTTCTGTATCGATATCATACAATGAATGGAGGAGAAATGCAAGTATTCCGTGCGGGGCTGTGCGCAGTGATCACGCTGTGTACGGCGGCATCCGCACGCGGATATGCCCGCCGCTAGGCGTATGCCGCCGCGCTCTCGAGCTGACGGCGCACATCGATGAGCAGCTTGTAGTGCAGGGCGCGTGCCTCCTGTACGAGCTTTTTGACCGTCGCTGTGTGCCAGAGGGAGTGGATGACTGCGCCGTTTTGGAGGACGATGTTCGTACCTGTGTGCGGATCGTCGAGGATGAGCGCCTTGCGCGCGATGTTGATGTAGCCGAGCGTACCGCGCTGCCCCGCGCGCACGGGGCGTACCATGACGGGGGCGAGGACGCAGCCGTGCAGGATGGGCAGGACGATGTTGCGCCGCCGTGCGAGCATCCTGCCGGCGCTGCGGCGGATGAGCCGCAGCTCCTTGTCCTCGCGTCCGGCGAGGCAGGAGAGGATGATCTCGGTTGCGGCACCGAGCATCAGCTCCTCGTCCGCCTGGATGTAGACAGCGGTGCTGCCCTGCGTGCCGCCTGTGGGGATGAGTGCGAGAATGTCTGCCGCTGCGGGCAGCTGCTGCATGAGCAGATCTCTCTTCGTCCAGTTCATGTCTGATCTCCTTTCGTGCTCCTGCCTGCCGCTGGCGGGGCGCACAGGCACGAGGCTCTTAAAACGGATCTCCTGTTCCTTTCTATGGATATTATAGGGAAAATATGTTCGTGTGTAAAGAAAATTTTGCGAACGACTCTTCTTTTTTTGAGATGCGGCAGATATTCCTGTGTAAGGCCTACGAAATGAAGGAGAAAGGAGTTGATCCCTATGGCACGCAAGAATGCTGCGAGCAAGCTGACGCTGAAGGTCACGACGGGTGTGGGAACGGACGGCAAGACGATCTACAAGAACCGTACGATCGGCGGCGTCTCCCCGACGCTCACGGACACGGACGCGCAGGCGATCGGCAACAGCCTCGCGGGGCTGCAAAAGCACGGCCTCAGCCAGATCATCCGCACGGATACTGCCGTCCTCGCGGACTGACGGATATGGTAGGACAGAAAGGAGGTAGGAAGGATGTCGACGAAGAAACAGCTGCGCATGACGCTGAACCTCTCGAGCGGCAAGGAGCTGACGATGAGCCTCGCGGACCCGAAGGATGGGCTGACGAAGGCGGAGGTCACGACCTGTCTGCAGAGCGTCATCGACAAGAAGGCGATCCTTGCAGGTGAGGCGTACCCCGTCTCTATCAAGGACATCGCCGTTCAGACGGTAGACACCGAAAAGCTCGCCTGACCGGCGGGCGGGACTGCCCCGCGGGATGGACTCCCGCGGGGTTTTTGTATGCGTGCGGGGGCTTGCATATCCTGCGTGCTTTTGATAGAATACATCATGTTATGCGGTTGTAGCTCAGATGGATAGAGCATCTGCCTCCTAAGCAGAGGGTCGCGCGTTCGACTCGCGCCAATCGCACCATATCTGCATCTGATGGATGCCTGCGGGCATCGCACCGAGCACCGACGCGCTGTCGGTGCTTTTTTTATGCGCTGTCGGGATGGGACAGAAAACGCCGCCCCGATGTGCCGGGACGGCGTTCGTATGCTATTTCTTTCCGAATCCGAAAAGGGACTTCAGCCGCGATCCGATGCCTGCGGACTGCTTCGCGGCGGGCAGCTCATCCGCGTCCGTATCGGGGATGTCATCGTAGAGGTCGGAGTCGTCGACGGGGCGCGGCGGCGCGTCGTTGCGGCTCTCGGTGTCGTCCTCGCCGAGGTCGAAGCCCGCGCCGTAGTTCGGGGAGAATCCTGAGATGATGGGGATGCCGCAGTTCGGACAGGCGCGTGCGGAGGCGGGGATGAATTTCTCGCATTTCGGACAGTACATGGTGAGCCTCTCTTTCTCCATAGGGCGCATCGCACCGCGCAGGCGGCGGGCGCTCATGTCTCCTCGGGGGAAGCGCCCTCATTGTAGCACATCGCCGCGTATTTGGCAAAGCGGGTATCTGCCGCAGATGCGAAAAGGACAGTGCGCTGTTTGCGGAAACGGCGTTCTGTCCTTTTCTCTATATAGGGTTGTGGTTGGGGGGCTGTGTCAGTGCGCTAGGCCGCGCCCTCCTCGTTCTCAGAGGAGACAGTGTTGCGTCCCTTCTGCTTTGAGAGGTAGAGTGCGCGGTCGGCGCGGTCGATGAGGCCGCGCAGGCGGTCCTGCTTGCCGTGCCATGTCGACACGCCGAAGCTGAGGGTCACGCCGTCGAGGCTCTCCTCGAGGATGCTTCTGAGGTGATCGCAGAATGCGACCATTGCATCGAGGTCATAGTGGAGGCCCAGGAGAATGAACTCGTCGCCGCCGTATCGGATGAAGAGGTGACGGCGGTCGAGCTCCTCGTGGATGGTGTCGGCGATCTGCTTGAGGAGCTGGTCGCCGGCCAGATGGCCCTTCGTGTCGTTGACGCTCTTGAAGTGGTCCACGTCG
This sequence comes from uncultured Selenomonas sp., assembly GCA_963518105.1. Classification (GTDB taxonomy): domain Bacteria; phylum Bacillota; class Negativicutes; order Selenomonadales; family Selenomonadaceae; genus Centipeda. Next base: position 23,050 of record CAUQID010000008.1, on the reverse strand, counting down.
AAGATGGCAAACGAGAATTTGAACCCGCGCTCATAGGCGAGTGCAGAGAATTTAGCAAAGCCGCCGCCAAGCTGATGACGGTTGTAGCATCCCGTGAGGAAGTCGCGCTGCGCCTCGTTCTGCGTCTCCTCGAGCTCGCGCACGAGATCCTCGTTCTGCTGGGCGAGCTGTGCGTCCTGCTGCATCTGCACGCGGATGATGTGAAAGATGAAGGGGACGGCGGCAAAGATGGAGAAGACGTTCGTCGAGAGCATTACAGAGAGCAGATGATACTGCCAGTGCAGTGCATCGATGGTGCCGAAGAGGACGATCGCGGTCATGGCGAAGGTGCCGTAGCGGCATGCAGGATGATGCGACCAGCTCGAGCGCACGAGGGTGTAGATGAGCAGCAGCGTGCCGATGAGCAGCAGCGGGTAGTACAGGTAGAGCAGGCTCATGAATCCGTCCAGCCCTGCCGCCTCGGTGATGACAGCGACGGCAAAGATGAGGGCAAAGACCTGCATGGTCGTCTTGATCCGCTTGATGTAGCGCGGGGAGACGATCTCCTGCGTGATGCGGATGCAAAAGAGCGGGATGACATAGAGCATCGCGAGGTGGATCTCCCACCAGACCTGCGGCATGCCGTACATCCGCGGAAAGAACGAGGATGTGCCCGTCGTCCACAGGATGAAGCTCGTGAGGTAGCCGATGAGATAGAGATGTACGCGCCGCCGCCGTCCGCCCGTACCGCGCCATGCCAGATCCATGAGGAGGAAGACGATCAGTGCGGCTGCGACCGACAGGCTCGAGATGTAGATGGCATCGGAGAGGCTGATGTTCCGCAGGAAATCGTGGGCCGTGCCGAACATGAGGTAGTCGATGCTGCCGAGCCATGAGGGGTTCGCCGTCTGGAGCATGATGGTCAGACGCTTGCCGGCGAGCGGCTCATCGATGCGGACGTAGTGGAACGCGCGCCCGCGTGCATCGGACATATCGTCCCAGCTGCCGTGCATATAGACCAGCTCGTCGTCTACATAGACGTAGGCGTTCTGGTTCGTCGTGGCAAAGAGCAGATGGTCGTTGATGAACCGTGCTGAGATCGGGATGCGCCACGAGAGGTAGACGGTTGTCGCATCGGGCGGCAGTGCCGGCGGGGCAGGATAGTCGTACTCCTGCCAGTCGAGCCTCCCTGCGCGGAATCCGATGATGCTGTTGTAGTCGGGGGCTGTCTTCGCCACGGCGTACTCGGCGCGGATGTACGGGTCGAGCGGTGTCTCGAGCAGCTGCCATGAGATGATGCTCGCCGTGATGAGCAGTGAAACGTAGAATAGGGAGAGCGGGCTCTCCCGCAGATAGTGCAGTATCTTCTTCATTGGTCACTCCCCCTTCAAAGAGAGAATGGACGTATTGTTTTCTGAGTTTCTACAATTATAGCATATCCATTAGAGATAGAACAATAGGAAAGTAAAAAGAATACGATTCCGCCGTACATATTTCGTCCGTATCGCCTGTGCAGGACGCAAAAACTGCTGCACGGGAGGGAGATCCCCTCGTGCAGCAGTCTCAACAGGTGATATGGTGATGTGGTGCGTTACAGCTCCTCTGTCGGCTCGTCGCCGGTGCACTCCTCCTCGGTGGAGACGGTGTTGCGCCCCTTTTCCTTCGAGCGGTAGAGGGCGCGGTCGGCGCGGTCCATGAGTGTGGTCATGTGATCGCCTGTCCCGTGCCATGTCGATACGCCGAAGCTCGTCGTTACACCGTTAAGCCCCGCCTCGAGCGCCTGCCGCAGCTCCTCGCAGAAGGCGGCCATCTGCGCCAGATCGTGGTGCAGGGCGAGGATGATGAACTCATCGCCGCCGTAGCGGATGAAGATGTGGCGGCGGTCGGTGTGCGCGTGGACGATCTCGGCGATGGTCTTGAGCACCTTGTCCCCGCCGAGATGCCCCAGCGTGTCGTTGACCGTCTTGAAGTGATCCACGTCGAAGATGGCGAACGAGAAGAGGAATCCACGCGTGTTGGCGAGCGCGGAGAATTTTGCGATGCCGTCACCGAGCTGATGGCGGTTGTACGCGCCCGTGAGGAAGTCGTGCTGCGCCTCGATCTGCGTCTCCTGCAGCTCGCGTGCGAGGTTCTCGTTCTTCTCGGCGAGCTGGGCATCCTGCTGCATCTGCTCGCGGATGAGGAAGAAGACGAACGGGATGACGGCATAGATGGAGAAGATGGTGGTCGAGAGCATGGCGGAGAGGAGGTGATACTCCCAGTGCAGCGCGTCGATGGCGACGAAGATGGTCAGGGCGGTCATCGCGACCGCGCCGTAGCGGCAGGAGGGATGGCGCTGCCAGTCCGAGCGCAGGAGGGTGTAGATGAGGATGAGGCAGGTAGTAAAGAGGATCGGGTAGAAGATGTAGAGCAGATTCATGTACCCGTCGAGTCCCGCCAGTTCGCACAGGGTTGCGACGCCGAAGATCAGTACGTAGACGGTGAGGATGATCTGGATGGTCCTTTCGTAGCGGCTGCACACGATGCGCTGCGTGATCTTGGCGAAGGTGAGCGGCATGATGTAGAGCATGATGAGGTGCAGCTCCCACCACAGCTCGGACATCCCGAAGATACGCGGGAAGAATGAGGATGTGCCCGATGTCCACAGGATGAAGCTCACGAGAAAGCCGATGAGGTAGGATGCCAGGCTGCGCTTTTTGTACATGCCGCGCCAGACGACATCCATGATGAGGAAGACGATGAGCGAGAGGGCGATGGAGAGACTCGCGATGAAGATGGCATCGGCGAGGGTGACCTTGCGTATGAGGGTGCGCTCACCTCCGATGAGGAAGTAGTCGATGCTGCCGAGCCAGTTGCGGTAGCCCGATTGCAGCATGACCGTGAGGCGCTTGCCGGCAAAGCTCTCTTTGATATGGATGAAGTGCATCGTGCGCCCGCGCGAGTCGGTGAGACTGTCCCAGTTCCCGTGGATGTAGATGAGGTCGTCATCGAGGTAGACGTAGACGTCCTGATTCGTCGTGGTGAGCAGGATGTGATCGACGCTCGGGGGCAGGGTCTCCGGCATCTGCCATGAGAGGTAGACGGTCTTGGTATCTCCCCGCAGCGGCGGAGGCGCGGGGTAGTCGTATGGCTGCCAGTCGAGTGTCTCGTGGCGGAATCCGATGATGGCATTGTAGTCGGGGCTCCCCTCAATGGTAGCGTACTCCGCGCGCGGCACGGGGTACGGGCCGGACGTCAGGTTCTGCCACGCGAGCAAGGCGAGCACCGCAATGACGGCTGTGCACAGCAGCGTGATGCGGCTGTCCCAGATGTGATAAAAGAATTTCTTCATGATCCCCGTTTCCTCTCCCCCATGGAATGCCGCCCATCTCATAAGGGCAGAATTTCCTATGAAGCATTATAACACAAAACGGGAGAGGAGTGTATCTATAAGGTTGGAAAATAAAAAGAGCCGGCCGCAGCAGGGGCTCTGCTGCGGTCAGCTCCCGCACTCAGGCGGGAAAGCCCGAGAGGTCGAGTGCATCGAATCCTGTAAGGAGGCTGCGGACGGTGCGTGCGATGACAGTTGCTCCGCCCTGTGCGTCTGCCTCGATGTTGAGCGGCATATTCGGGTCGTGGAGCGACATCCTAAGGAGCGCCCATCCGCCGTCGAAGACGATGCGCACTCCCTCGTAGGAGGGGCTGGCGATGGGGAGACCCGCCGCCCGCGCGCGCTCCTCGCATACGCGGAGCACCTCCTGCCCGTAGGCGCGTATGTCGCGCTCGCCGATGATCTTGATGCGGATCTCGTGTGCCTCGGCGGGATGGCGCAGGGCTGCGATGAGGTCGCCGAGCGTCTTTCCCGCAGCGTGTGCCTGTGCCGCCGCGATGATGAGTTTGACCGCCAGATATGCGCCGTCGTCGAGGTAGTAGTTTTCGCTGAGTGCGCCGTGCCCCGAGGTCTCGATGGCGAGCGGGGAGACCTCGCCCGCCGCGTTGCGGCGGATGCATTCGTCGATGACGTTCTTGTAGCCGCGCATGTAGCGCAGATGCTTTAGGTGCAGCGTGTTCTCGAGGAAGTCGTGCAGACCGTCGGAGGTCACCGAGTCGGTGATGATGGTCGCGCCGGGGTAGTCGGGCGCGAGGATGGCGGCCATCATCGCGATCAGCGCGTTGCGGCTGACATCCGTGCCGTCGCTGAGGACGGCGCTCATGCGGTCGACGTCGGTGTCGAAGATGAGACCGACGTCGGCGTTGTTTCGGATGACGGCGTCCTTGATCGCCTGCATGGCTTTGGGATCCTCGGGATTCGGGACGTGGTTCGGGAAGTGACCGTCGGGGTCGAGAAACTGGCTGCCCGTGGTGTCCGCACCGAGCGGGGTGAGGATGCGCCCTGCGAAGAAGCCGCCCGCGCCGTTGCCCGCATCGACGATGATGCGCATGCCCGCGAGCGGTTTCTCTGCGCCGCCGAGGGCGGTGCGGATCTTGCCGATGAGGTGCTCGCTGTATCTGCCGATGAGGTCGAATTTCAGCACGCCGTCGAGGCTGCCGTGTCCCTCCTGCGCCTCTGCGGCGCGGCGCAGGATCTGCTGGATGTCCTCCTTGCCCGCGCCGCCCTCGGCGGTGAAGAATTTCAGCCCGTTGCGGTTATACGGGAGGTGGCTCGCGGTAATCATGATCGCGCCGTCTGCCGCGGTGTCCTCGAAGATGGTTGCCATGAACATGGCGGGGGTGGAGGCGAGCACGCAGTCGATGCCATGCGCACCCATGTGCGTGAGGCCGGTGAGGACGCAGTCCTTGATCGCGAGTGCCGAGATGCGCGAGTCGTGGCCGACGGCGATCTGGAGCTCGGCGGGCTTCTTGCCGGTCTTCTCGGCGAGCAGGCTGACAAAGCCCATGGCGATGCGGTTCGCCGCCTCGGGGGTGAGGGTGACGGGCTCGCCTTCGACCCCCGGGACGGCGACGCCGCGGATGTCGCTGCCGTTTGCGAGTTTCTTGAAATCATCATGCGTCAGTGGCATGGGGACTCCTCCTTTTTCTGTGTGCGCCCTGTGTGCCGTACGGCACGATCTTCCGCGTCCGGCGCCCTCCCTGCTGCGGCATGGGGGAAGGGAAGCCGGATACTGCTGTCTTCTTACGCCGCGCCGAAGAACTCCTCCTCGAGGGCGATGCAGAGCGTGTGGTAGATCGGGAGATGGTACTCCTGTATCTTGTACGTCTCTGTCTCGGGGGCTTTGATCGTGATGTCCGCATAGGCGCCCGATGCGCATTTGCCGCCCGATGCACCCGTGAGGGCGATGGTCTTGAGTCCGAGTGCCTGTGCCATGCGGAATGCGTAGAGAACATTCTTTGAGTTGCCCGAGGTGGTGATGCCGAGCAGAACATCCTCCGGCTTTCCAAGACCCAGCACCTGCTGGGCGAACGTGAGATCGGGTGCCTGATCGTTCGAGAATGCGGTGCTGATTGCCAGCTGTGAGGGCAGGGATATGGCGGGCAGTGCTCCCTGCAGGTTCTGCATGAGGTAGTCCACGGTCATCGGGTCGCTCGCATCACACGCGGCGTGCAGGCGCTCGAGCATATCCTCGCCGAGATGGCGCGGCAGGAGGAAGCCCTTCATCAGCTCGCCGACGATGTGCTCGGCATCCGAGGCGCTGCCGCCGTTGCCGCAGACGATGAGCTTGCCGCCCGCGCGGTAGGAGGCGATGAGGATGTCAACGGCGGCGCGGATGTCCTGTCCGCAGTCCGCGAGTGCGGGATAGCGTGCGATGAGTGTATCGACGGCGGCGTAGGCAGATGGTTTTGCCATGGTAATACTCCTTTGCTCTATGTGTATTTCTCTCATTATGGACGATGTGCAGGGCTTTTTCAAGGGAAAATCTGCCTGCGTAAAAGGATTTTTGGGGAGAATTTATTCTAATTTATAGTTATTTATCGCTATTTTAAGTAATTGTTTTTTATTGATTTTACGGAGAGGATTTTTGATGCTCCTGCGCGGACTCTGCATGGATATAAGAAAACCTCCCCCGTGCGGAGGAGGTGTGCACGCCGTTCAGCGGCTGCGGTAACGGTCTGCGATGTCGCGCGGGGCATCACCTGCACCGTGCACATCTGTCATGCGCGGTGCGCCCTGCGGACGAATGTCGGTGATGGGCGGTGCGGCGCTGACGGTACGGTCGGCGCGCGCAGCACTCTGGTAGACGTTCTCCTCGCTGCGGCCGCGGAATCTGTTCCAGATCCAGCGGATGGCGATGAATGCCGCGCAGGCGAGCGCGACGTTCGTGAGGACGCCGAGAATGTCGGCGAGCATGCCGCTGCCCATGCCGAACATGGAGGCAAGCAGTCCGCCGAGCATCATGCCGCCCGCGAGGAGGCCGATGTTGCGCAGGGTATTGCCCCAGCCCGTGCCCTTTTGCGCACTGCTTGCGGCACTCGCGGCATTCGCCTTCGCGCCTGCGGCGGGCGCGTTCTTTTCGAGCTGGTTGGCGCTCTTGGAGGGCGCATATCCCGCACCGTTGCCCGAGACGGATTTGCTCTGACTGCCGCTCTGCGCAGCGGGGGCGGATTTCGGCACGGATGGGGCTGCCTTCGGTGCGATGCGCGCGCCGCCCTTTGCCGCCTCGACCTGCGTGCCGAGCGTGCTCTGCATGGTATTCGGAACGATGATGGGCGCGGTAAAGGCCAGTGCGCCGGCCATTGCCGCAGCGATGAGTTTCTTTGGTTTCATTCTATATTCTCCTTTATATATCATTCGATACGGAGGGCGTCCTCCGGTATTCGCGTTTATGAGATGCAGAATGTTCGTGTGCTTTTAAGAAGCACGCAGGAACTATTCCCGATAGGACTTCACGTCCTCGGGGAAGGCATAGATTTCCCCAACCGTGTCGAGCTCGCCCGAGAGATAGCGGTCGATGTCGTCCACGTCGATGTAGAGCTTGCACTCGATGTCGAGATAGCCCTGCTCGCGGCCGTCCGACAGGTCGCGGATCGCCATGAGCTTTTCCCGCAGCTTCAGGAGATCCGTGCGCGTCGCGTGCACGTCGAGGCGCAGCTGCGGTACGCCGTACTCCTTGAGAACCTCGTCCATGGTCATGCGTTGTGACATAGCGGTTTCCTTTCTGCTTGATCGTTCGGCAGGCATATCCTGCACATAGTCTAGCCGATACCGATGAATTCTAGCTGAATCCTGTCCCTGCCTCCTCCCGTGCACGTTTCTCGCGCAGGGCGTGCAGGGCGGTCATGAGGGTGCGTTTTTCGTGCAGACAGGTCTCGTAGTCGAGGTCGCCCGCTGCGCCGCGCATCCGCTCGTCGAGGGCGCGTATGGATGCCTCCAGGCGGAGAATGGCGCTGTGTGTGTTCTGCATGCTCATCCCTCCTGTGATGTTTATTGTAACAGGTTTGGTGAAAATTGTCTACAAGAGCACGAAAAGGTGTGCTATACTGAGGGCATCATTGAACTGAGAAGGAGTCTCCTCGTGAAGAAGATATTCTATGAAACGATGCGGGAGAATACGGAGGCGCTCGCGCGTGCGCAGGCGGCGCAGCACAAGCGGTTCGTCCTCGCGCGCACGCTCGTCTTCCCGCTGATGCTCGCGGTGTTGATTCATGGCTATGATACGTCGGCTGCAGGCGAGGTGATGCTGGGCATATTTCTCGTGCTGCTGTTTCTGGTACTGGTGGCGCAGCATCAGCGCCTGACGCGGCGGCGTCAGTTTACGCAGGCGTATCTCGGCGTGGTAGGGGATATGTTGGCGCGGTTCGGCGGCGGGTGGAAGTCCGCACCTGTGCAGGGCGCGGAGTACCGGCGGGAAAAGCGCCCGCCGGATCAGGATCTGCATATCTTTGGTATGGCATCGCTCTATCAGTATCTATGCGCTGCACGGACGAAAGCGGGGCGCGACCGGCTCGCCGCAGCACTGACCGCGACGCCGCAGGATCTCGCACGCACGCGGCTGCGGCAGGCGGCGGCTGCGGAGCTGATCGCGCATCCGCTGCTGTGTCTTGAGCTGGAGGCACGCGGGGCGGGGCTGCCGGATGGGCACGATACGGCGGAGGTCTTGCGCGAGATTGCGCAGCCGCAGACGGTCTCGCCTGCCCTGCTCTTTGGCGCGGGGGCGGCGCTCTCGCTCGCGACGCTCGGCACACTGCTCTGGGCTGCGCTCGGCGCGGGACCGTGGGCGCTGCCGCCCATTCTGTGCATGGTGAATCTCGCACTCTCACTCGTGTCCTATGCATGGACGCAGCGGGTGCTCGCACCGCTCGGTAAGATGGCGCGGGAGGTGCGGCTCTACGGGCAGATCTTCCGTACGCTTGGGCGCGCTCCCCTGCATGGGGATGCGCTGCATGAGATCCTCGCCCCGCTCTTTGCGCCGGTGCGCGCGACGGATGCACAGCGGCAGCTGGCAACGCTCGCCGCGTGTGTATCGATGCGGCGCAACTTCGTCTTCTTCGTTCTTGCGAATGCACTCTGTCTCTGGGACTTTCACTGCCGTGCCTATTTCACATGGTGGTGCAGGCGGGCGGGTGCGCGTGTCGGAGACTGGCTTGCTGTCTGGGCGGAGATGGAGGTGCTGCTTTCGCTTGCGCGCGTCGGGCATACGCGCGCGGTGCATACCTTCCCCCAGTTCCTCACGGGTGATGTGCCGCGTCTCGATGCCGAGGGAGCGACACCCCTCCTGCTCAGTGAGGAGACGGGCGTGCCGAATGACGCACATCTGACGGCAGGCACGCTCGTCATTACAGGATCGAATATGTCCGGCAAGACAACGTATATGCGGACGCTTGGCACAAACGCCGTATTGGCATACGCCGGCGCGCCTGTATGCGCACATTCCTTTGCCCTCACGCCGATGGCGGTCTATACGTCCATCCAGATCAGCGACAATCTGGCGGACGGGATCTCGACATTCTATGCAGAGCTGCTGCGCATCAAGAAGATGATGCTGTACAGCAGGCGCAAAAAACCGATGCTCATTCTGATTGATGAGATCTTTCGCGGGACGAATTCCGCCGACCGCATCGTCGGTGCGCGCGAGGCAATTCGGAGGCTGACGCTGCCGCACGCGATTACGATTGTGACGACGCACGATTTCGAGCTGTGCGATCTCGCGTGCGGCGGTGTGCCCGTCGCGAATGCGCATTTTGAGGAGCACTACGAGGGGGATCGGATTCTCTTTGATTTCAAGATGCACGCGGGCCGCTGCCGCACAACGAACGCGCAGTATCTCCTGCGGATGGCGGGCATCATGGGGGATGCACGGGACTGATACAGCACGGATGCGCCGCGGGGGAGTACCCCGCGGCTTTTCCATTTGCGTGCGTCCCGTGACAGCGGCGCAGGAATCTGCTATAATAGGAAGGTCTATCTATTGATATGGGGCGTGCGGCGCTGCCGCCGAAAGGATCTGGAATGAGTGAGCAAGGTGCAAGACCCGTCGCAACGGCGGGGGTGATGACGGCTGCCGCAGTGGTCTACGCACTCGCGGCGATCTATCTGCCGATGCTGACGATGCTGATGGGGATGCTGTGGCCGGTCTTTATCGCGCTGGTGACGCTGCGTGCGGGACTGCGCTGGGGGGTGCTCACGGCTGCTTCGGCCCTCCTTTTGATGATGCTGCTTGTCACGCCGGTAACGGGGGCGTTCTTCGTTCTCTCGTTTGCACCGACGGGGCTTGCGCTCGGTGCGCTGTTTGCCCGTCAGGCGGGCACGCTGCAGGCGCTCACGGCGGGGGCGATGGCCTCCCTGGCGGGCAAGGCGGCTGCTGCGTTGATGATGCTCCTGCTGTTCGGGCTGAATCCCTTCGCGCTCGATGTGTCGATGGCAGAGCAGACGATGGACGAGACGCTCGGGGTGTACCGCACGCTCGGCATGGACGAGGCGCAGATCGCAGAGACGCGTACGGCATCGATGGCGGTGCTGGAGCTGTTTGTTCTGATGCTGCCTGCGCTCTTTCTCGGCAGCTCCGTACTGGAGGTGGCGGTGTGCTTTGCCGTGCTGCGCAAGGTGCTCGCGCGCCTCGGCATCCCCGCTGCACCGTTTCCTGCGTTCACGCAGTGGCGGCTGCCCGTCCTGTTCCCGTATCTGTTCGCGTTCTCGCTGATCGGGGTCTACTGGGGTACGACGCGCGATATCGCATGGCTGTATCAGGCATCCCTGAACGGCTATCTGATTGCATTCATCGCGGGGCTGGTGCAGGGGGCATCGCTGCTGCATACGCTGATGAACAGGTTTCAAGTGTCGCCGTTCGTGCGTGCACTCCTCTACATCTTCATCCTCCTGAACGGGATTCTGACGCAGCTCCTGTCCTGGACGGGGCTCTTCGATATGGTCTTTGACTATCGGCGGAGGATGGGGCAGCAGAAATAGAAACACAATCGTTTTATCTGTGATACACATGCAGAGAATGTGCAAAAAATATCTATCGTATATATTTTAGACAGGAAGGTGATTCTATGCCGCGGAATTTATCCGCGTGGATTGATCTGACCGTCCATCTGATCGTGATGCTCGCACTGGCGCTGGTGACGTTCTGCTATAACCCCTATGTGGGGGCGGCAGCGCTGCTCCTGTGGGCGGTGCTCTCCGCGTTTGCGTGGGAACGTTGTCGAGACAGAGAACGGCGGTTCGAACGCTACTGTATGGGCATTATCCGCAATGTGAACAATGTGATGAACTATGCAGTGGAGCAGCTCCCGCAGGCGATCCTCGTGATCGGCAGGGAGGGGCATCTGGAGTGGTGCAACGGGCAGCTCGCCGCATGGCTCGGCGGAACAAAGCCCGAGCAGGGGACGGCACTCTCGGATTTCTGGCCGGAGCTGCAGACGGAGGCGCTCTGGGGCACGGAGGGGGAACACCGCTTCACCCACGCAGGACGCTCCTACCGCGTCTATCACCGCATGGTGCCGACGCCGCCGCAGATGGAGGCGCTGATGGCGCTCTATGTGGAGGATGAGACGGAGCATGCAGATCTCCAGCGCCGCTTTCATGCAAGCCGTACCGCACTCCTCTACATCCAGCTCGACAACTATGACGAGATCATGCAGGGGCAGAGCGAAGCAGAGAAGTCGATGCTGCTGCTCGCTGTGCGTGAGCGTCTGGACGCGTGGATGGCGGGCCTCGGCGGATTCATGCGCAGCGTCTCGGACGGCGAATTCGTGGCGCTGCTCGATCGTGCGGCGCTCGACCACGCGATCGCGGAGAAGTTCGATATCCTTGATCAGGTACGCAAAATCGTGAACTCGAAGGGGCTGCCCGTCACGCTCTCCATCGGTCTCTCGCTCGCGGCGGAGCAGTCGCTCAAGGAGCTGGGCGAGGAGGCGGAAGAGAAGCTCGACCTCGCCCTCGGGCGCGGCGGCGACCAGGTGGCGCTTGATATCGGCGGAAAGACGCAGTTCTTCGGCGGCAAGGCGAAGGCAGTGGAAAAGCATACGCGCGTGAAGGCACGCGTGGTGGCGCACGCGCTGCGCGACATCATGGAAAGTGCGGACGAAGTCTATGTCATGGGGCACCACAACGAGGACTACGACTGCTTCGGTGCGGCGATGGGCGTGGCCTGCATGGCACGTGCGCTCGGCAAGCCTGCGCACATTGTCCTCAGCGATATGAACGAGGGCATTGACCGCATTCTCGACATGGTGCAGAAGGACGAGGCGTATGAGAACCTCTTTGTCCGTGCGGGCGACGTGGCGGGCATCGCATCGCCGTCGGCGCTCCTCGTCGTGGTGGATGCGCACATCCCGCATATCCTCGCCGATCCTGCACTGCTCGAGTGCATCCCGAAGATCGTGGTCATCGACCATCACCGGCGCAGCGAGAACTTTGTCAAGAATCCGCTGCTCGTATACATCGAGACGGCATCCAGTTCGGCGAGCGAGCTGGTCACGGAGCTGCTGATGTATTTCGGCGAGAATATCCGCCCGACACGCCTTGATGCGACTGCACTCTACTCGGGTGTGGTCGTAGACACGAAGAATTTCAATGTCGGCGCGGGTGTCCGTACCTTTGACGCGGCGGCATATCTCCGCCGTGCGGGCGCAGATCCCGTACTCGTGCGGGCGCTGTTCCAGAGCGACTACGATACGACGGTGGCACTGGCGCGGGCAAAGGCGAATGCGGAGTTTTTCCCCGGCGGACTGATCGTCGGCAGCATCCCAGAGCGGCTGGCGAACGGCCAGATCATCGCTGCACAGGCAGCGGACGGTATGCTGCGCGTGGACGGGGTGCGCATGAGCATCTATGTGTTCCAGCTCGCAGGCGATACGGTGGGCATCAGCGCACGCTCGTCGGGCGAGATGAACGTGCAGGTGATTATGGAGGATTTCGGCGGCGGCGGCCATGCGAATGTGGCGGGCGCACAGGTGAAGGACATCCCCCTCGATACTGTGCGTGCGCGTGTCGTCGAGAGAGCAAGAGCGTATATAGAGGAGAGTGACAAGAGTGAAGGTCATACTGCAGGCTGATGTGAAGAACATCGGGAAAAAGGGCGAGATTGTCGAGGTTGCGGACGGGTACGGCCGCAATTTCCTCCTGCCGAGAAAGCTGGCGCTGCCCGCAAGCAGCGAGAATGTGAATGTCGCCAAAGCACAGGCGGGGGCAAAGGCACGCAAGGATGCGATGGCGGTCGATGAGGCGAAGCTGATGGCCGCCCAGCTCGAGAAGGTTGAGGTAGACGTTCCCGTGCGCATCGGTGAGAACGGCCGCCTCTTCGGCGCGGTGACGGGCAAGGATGTTGCAGAGGCACTGAAGAAGCGCGGCATCGATGTCGACCGCCGCAAGATTACAATCTGCGGCGAGGTCACGGGTGAGGGGCTGTACGAGGCCGTTGTGAAGGTACATCCGAACATCGCCGCGACGGTCAAGATCCATGTGAGGAAAGAGTAGGCGGCGCACTTCGCCGGTATGGTACAATTTCACACAGCGGGCTGATGGGGGATTCCTCATCAGCCCTTATCAAAAGGAAGGTTTATGTCATTTTTTAAGGATTTATTCGGCTCTGGCGATGAGCAGCAGAAACCGGAGCTGTCGTCCGAGGCGCGTATCGACGCAGAGATTGCCGGCATCTTTCGGATGCTGGCAGATACGATGGGGACGGAGCGCCTCGTCATACAGGCGGGCAAGATGAATGCCATGTCGCTCATGCGCTCGGAGGATCGGCGTGAGCGCGTGCTCGCCCTCATGCGCATCCTCGAGGAGGACCCGCTGCTCTCCCCGCCGCCGTCCGAGGCGGAGATCCCCGAGATCCTCAGCCGTATGACGGAGCAGGTTGCGGGCATTCTTGCGCGCCGCGACCTCGAGGATCGCATCGAGCGGAAGGTGAACGAGAAGCTCGAGAAGGATCACGAGGAGTATGTGGATGATATCCGACGGCAGGTCATCTCGGAGGAGAATCCCGGTGCGGAGTCTCCGCATGATAAGAAGAAACGCGAGGATCTCGAGGCGCTCGAGAACATCCATCTCACGCAGTCGATGATGGAGATGCTGCGCCCGCGCAGCTTTGACGAGGTTGTGGGTCAGGAGCGTGCCGTGCGCGCGCTGCTGGCGAAACTCTCCTCCCCCTATCCGCAGCATCTGCTCCTCTATGGACCGCCCGGTGTCGGCAAGACGACGGCGGCGCGTCTCGTGCTCGAGGCAGCGAAGCAGCGCCGTATATCCCCCTTTGGTGAGAATGCCCCCTTCGTCGAGACGGACGGCACGACGCTGCGCTGGGACCCGCGTGATATGACGAATCCGCTGCTCGGGTCGGTGCATGATCCCATCTACCAGGGCGCGCAGAAGAGCCTTGCGGACAGCGGCGTGCCTGAGCCGAAACCGGGTCTTGTAACGGACGCGCACGGCGGCATCCTGTTCATCGACGAGATCGGTGAGATGGATGAGATGCTCCAGAACAAACTGCTCAAGGTGCTCGAGGACAAACGCGCATACTTCGAGTCGGCGTATTATGACCCTGATGACAAGCGTGTCCCGCCCTATATTCGCAAGTTGTTCGAGGAGGGGGCGCCGGCGGACTTCGTGCTCATCGGCGCGACGACGCGCGAGCCCGGGGATGTCAACCCAGCCCTGCGCTCGCGCTGTGCGGAGATCTACTTCGAGCCGCTGACCCCTGCACATATCCTGTGCATCGTTGAGAATGCGGCAGAGCGTCTGAACGTCTCGCTCGAGCCGGGAGCGGCGCAGCTCATCAGCGAGTACACGATCGAGGGACGCAAGGCAATTAATGTTCTCGCGGATGCGTACAGTCTCGCACTCAACCGCCTCGGGGACGAGGAGATTGCGCGCATTGTTTCACATGAAACAATCACGCCTGCCGCAGGGTCATCAGTACAGAATGTTTCACATGAAACACTGGCGCAGGCAGCTGCAGGAAATACTGTTTCACATGAAACAGTTCCTCTGCGCGTGACAAAGGAGGATATCTATGAGGTCGCACAGGTCGGCCGCCTCCATCAGTTCGGCAGGAAAAAGGCATCGGATGTGCCTGCTGTCGGCAGGGTGTTCGGACTAGGTGTCTCCGGCTTTCTCGGCTCGATCATTGAGATTGAGGCAGTCGCCTTTCCTGCAGCGGAGAAGGGAAAGGGGACGGTGCGGTTCAATGAGACCGCAGGTTCGATGGCGAAGGACTCCGTATTCAATGCCGCTTCGGTCATGCGCCAACTCACGGGGCGCGACCTCCATGACTATGACCTGCACGTCAATGTCATCGGCGGGGGCAATATCGACGGTCCCAGTGCGGGAACTGCCATCCTCGCAGCCATCGTGAGTGCTGTGACGGGGGCTGCTATCAGGCAGGATGCCGCCGTGACGGGCGAGATCTCTCTGCAGGGGGAGATGCGTCCCGTGGGCGGCGTATTCGAGAAGGCATACGGCGCACGGCAGGCAGGCATCTCGACGCTCGTCATTCCGTGGGAGAACAAGAAGGATATCCCGGAAGAGCATCTGGGGCTCACTATTCATCGTCTGAAGACCGCAGAGGAGGCATTTGCCGTTCTCTTTGCGGATGATAAATGGAAGGAAAAGAGCGAAGCATCTCTAGGGACCGCTCTGCCCGCATAGGAGCAAGTGTATCCCTCCGCAGTCTTGCAGAAGGCGTCTGCGGGCTGATGTGCATACTGCAGACACCGGCGCAGGATGCACAATACATCGTAGATATGCAGAGATACGATAGAAAGGAGTCTCATCTATGGCAGAAGGCCGTGTCCCACCGCAGAGCATCGAGGCAGAGCTGTCCGTCCTCGGTGCGATGATGCTCAAGCCTGCCGCCGTCTCACAGGCGATTGAGCTGCTGCGCGCAGACGAATTCTATCGGCAGGCACACCGCGCCGTGTTCGAGGCAATGGAGGATCTGGTGCGTGCGGGTGAACCGGTAGATATCGTTACCGTCACCGAGTCCCTCCGAAAGAGCGGACTGCTCGAACAGGTCGGCGGGGTATCTTTCCTCGCGAACCTCACGAATACCGTGCCGAGCACGGCGAATCTTGCACACTATGCGAAGATTGTCCGTGAAAAAGCGATTCTGCGCGCCCTCATTGATGCGAGCACCGAGATTGCAGGTGCGGCGTATGAGGCGAGCGAGGATATCGCAGAGCAGCTCGATGATGCAGAACGCAAGATCCTTGCCATCGCGGGCGGACAGACGACAGGCGCGTTCATCCCTGCGAAAGAGGTCGTCTTCGACGCTGTCGACCGCGTGAGCGAGCTGGCAAAGGCAAAGGGCGGCATCACGGGCCTCTCCACAGGTCTTGCAACACTCGACAGCGTGACGCGCGGCCTGCAGAAATCGGATCTTATCATTGTCGCCGCGCGTCCTGCGATGGGAAAGACGGCATTTGTCCTCAACCTTGCGACGCATGTGGCACTGCAGGGCGGGACCGTCGCCTTTTTCTCCCTAGAGATGCCGCGCGAGCAGCTCATGCATCGTATCTTTTGCGCCGAGGGGCAAATTGATGCGACGCGACTCGCGCGCGGCGAGCTGGATGAGGATGACTGGCAGCGGCTCATCGGCGTCTCCGACCGCATTATGAAGACGAACCTCTATTTCGATGATACGAGCAGCACCACTGTTCTCGATATTCGTACCCGCGCGCGCCGTCTCAAGGCAGAGCACGGCCTTGATCTCATTGCCATCGACTACCTCCAGCTCATCCAAGCCCCCGGCCGTGCAGAAAACCGCACCCTCGCCGTGGCGGAGATGACGCGCTCACTCAAGGTGCTCGCCCGCGAGCTGAACGTGCCGATCATCGTGCTCTCTCAGCTCTCACGCGCGACCGAGGGGCGCTCGGATAAGCGTCCCATGCTCTCTGATCTGCGTGAATCCGGCTCGATCGAGCAGGATGCGGACATCGTCATGTTCCTCTATCGTGAGGACTACTACAATCAAGATACGGAGAACGCGAACATCACTGAACTCAGCATCGCAAAGCATCGCAACGGCGCGACTGATACCATCCGCCTCTTCTTCCAGAAGGAGTACACCCGCTTCCGCGACCTCGCGCGCGAGGCATAGATTGTTTCACATGAAACAATCTGGGAGAAAATCGCATGATCTCTCTTCATCCCCTCAAAAAAGAGGGGATTTTTTTCGCCATTTGTGCTATGATGGAGTGAGTTTCAAATGATATGGGCGGGTGTATCTTGCGTGTATTTTAGAAAACGGCAGGGGAGGAAAGACTCGTGTTAAAGAGTATTGCAGTCATGACGAGCGGGGGCGACAGCCCGGGAATGAATGCGGCGGCGCGTGCGGTCGCACGGACAGCACTCTACGAGGGGGTGCGCGTATGGGGCATCAATGACGGCTACCAGGGCCTGCTTGAGGAGGATATCCGTGAACTCCAGTCCATGGACGTGGGCGATATCATCCAGCGCGGCGGCACCTTCCTCGGCACGGCACGCTGTGAGCGCTGGACGACGCCGGAGGGACGGCGCATCGGCCATGAGAATCTCGTCAAGCGGGGGATCGAGGGGCTCTGCGTCATCGGCGGCGACGGCTCGCTGCGCGGCGCACAGCTGCTCTCCGAGGAGTATGGATTCCCTATCGTCGGCCTGCCGGGGACCATCGACAACGATGTCTGGGGAATGGACTATACCATCGGCTGCGATACAGCGGCGAATACGATCATCGACGCCATCAACAAGCTGCGCGACACCGCATCGGCACATCGCCGCGTCATCGTGCTCGAGGTTATGGGACGGCACTGCGGCTGGCTCGCACTCGTCTCCGGCATTTCGGGCGGAGCGGAGTACATCCTCGTGCCGGAGGAGGAGTTCGATCTCGAGGAGATTACGAACAGTCTCGCAGCGGCGTATGAGCGCGGCAAGCGCTACATCCTTATCGTTGTCGCCGAGGGCGCTGCCAAGGGGCAGGAGGTTTGCGACTATATCGCAAAACATACGGACATCGAGACGCGCGTCTCGGTGCTCGGTCACATTCAGCGCGGCGGCGCGCCGACGGTCATCGACCGCGTACGTGCGAGTCAGCTCGGCGAGCAGGCGGCGCTCGCGCTCATCTCGGGTCTGTCGGGTGTTGTGTTCGGATACAGCAAGGGACACGTTGTTTCGGTGAATCTCTACGATGCCGTGAACAACAAGAAGAAACTCGATCCCGAGTATCTGCATCTCGCCAAGGTGCTGTCCTAATTTATATATTGAAAATGTGTCCAGCGCAGTGCGCCGCATGTTCACGCATTCTGTATGTGCCGATTCGCTGTGCGCTCGCCTTGAATATACCGTTTCATATACCCCCTCCGCAGAAAGGATGATCCCGTGGCAAAGATCATTGCGATTGCCAGTCAGAAGGGCGGCGTCGGCAAGACCACAACGGCGGTGAATCTCGCCGCTGCCGTGGCACGCGCCAAACGCCGCGTCCTGCTCGTCGATATCGACCCGCAGGGGAATGCGACGAGCGGATTCGGCATCGACAAGAATACGCTCTCCTCCACGATCTACCGCGTGCTCATCGAGGGGCACAGCGTCCGTGACAGCATCATCGCATCGGACTACCGTGTCGATGTCCTGCCCGCGAATGTCGAGCTGGCGGGCGCAGAGGTCGAACTTGCTGCGATGGAGCAGCGGGAGACACGTCTGCGGGATGCGCTCGATGCCCTCACGCAGGACTATGACTACATCTTCATTGACTGCCCTCCTTCGCTCGGCTTCCTCACGCTGAACGCCCTGACGGCGGCGCATGCCGTCCTCATCCCCATTCAGTGCGAATTTTATGCGCTCGAGGGCGTGGCGCAGCTCATGAATACCATCGCGCTCGTGCAGGAGAGCACGAACGCCGCCCTCACCGTACAGGGCGTCGTCATGACCATGTACGACGGGCGGACACGCATCGCGACGCAGGTCGTGGAGGAGGTCGGAAACGTCTTTGGAGATGCCCTCTACAAGACGCTGATCCCACGCAACGTGCGCCTCTCGGAAGCACCGTCGTTCGGGCAGCCGATCACCGCCTACGACATCACGTCGCGCGGAGCAGAGATGTACATAGCATTGGCAAGGGAGGTCATGAAGCGTGAAGAAGGCTAAAACCGGAGGACTCGGGCGCGGGCTCGGTGCGCTCGGCCTCGGCAGGAACGTGTTGGCAAAGGAGCGGCCGGAGATGCAGCAGTCCGCAGAGCCTGCCCCCGCAGCGCACACCCCTGGGGCGGGAACGCCCGCCGCGCTCCCCGTGGATGCCATTCGGCCGAATCGCTTCCAGCCGCGCCGTGAATTCGACGAGGCGGCGCTTGAGGAGCTGCGTGAGTCCATCGTGCGCCACGGCATCATCCAGCCGCTCTCCGTGCGTGATATCGGCGGCGGGCAGTATGAGCTGATCGCGGGCGAGCGCCGCCTGCGCGCGGCGAAGCTCGCGGGACTCGATGCCGTTCCGGCCGTGCTGCGCGCAGCAACCGATGCGGAGATGGCGGAGATGGCGCTCATCGAGAATCTTCAGCGTGAGGATCTCAACCCCATCGAGGAGGCACACGCCTACGAGCGTCTCCTGCGCGAGTTCAAGCTCTCGCAGGAGGAACTTGCGCGGCGCGTTGCACGCAGCCGCTCGGCGATTGCCAACAGTGTCCGCCTGCTCCGGCTTGCAGACGGCGTACAGGCATTTCTTGCCAACGGGGTTCTCACGATGGGACAGGCGCGTCCCCTGCTCGCCCTCGAGAGCAAGACCCTCCAGCGCGAGGCGGCGGAGTACATCCAAGAGCATGAGCTCACGGCACGCGGCGCGGAGGCGCTTGTCAAGCGACTCATCAAAGACCCGAACGCGCTGAAAAAGACTGCGCGTCCTGCCCCGGAGACCCGCTCGCCGGATATTTTCATCCGCGAGGCGGAAGAGCAGCTCACACGCAGTCTTGGGACAAAAGTCCGCATTCAAGAGGGGCGCGAGCAGGGAAAGGGACGACTCGAGATCAGCTATTTCTCCGTCGACGACCTCGAACGCCTCCTCACGCTCCTCACCGCGGCGGACGGTGCAGCGAAGGAGGACAAGCGTGCCGCGCTGCGCGCGTTCTCTACGCAGAAATTCACCGTATGACCCCCGCGCACAGAAAGGGAAGAAGGGAAGAAAGAATTGTTTCTGAACAATCTCGTCAACTACATCGCAGCGCATGAGGCGGCACTCCTGCTCGCCTCCATGCTGCTGATTCTGGTCTTATTGATCCTTGTCATCTACACAATGGTACGCCTCTCGACGATGCGCAGCCGCTACCGTGCCATGATGCACGGCTCGGAGGTTGAGGACATCGAGGGCACGCTCATCCAGCATATCCAGGAGGTCGAGCGCGTCTCGGCGACGAATGCGCGCATCCTCGAGGAGAACGAGCTGATCCGGCAGTTCCTCCGCAAGACTCTTGTACGCACGGCGGCGGTGCGCTTTCGTGCGTTTGAGGACATGGGCGGCGACCTCAGCTACGCCGTGGCGATGCTCGACGCGAACAACGACGGCATCATCTTCTCCAGCATCTTTGCGCGCGCTGACTCGCGCAGCTACATCAAGCCCATCCGAAACGGTGCATCGGAGTACCCGCTGACCGACGAGGAAAAGGGGGTGCTGAAAGAGGCGATGGGGCAGTCTCTGCCGATCAACTACTAGGACGGTACCTGCGTATTGCTGTCAAACCTGCTGCATCTCAGCAGGTTTTCATTTTGTTCGGATAGGATAGGGGGCAGCATTACGATATGAGGAGACCCCATTGAACGAAACACAGACACAGCGCTATCAGATCCGCATCGAGGACAGGGAGAGCCATCTGACGCGCATCATCCAGCTCTCCCCGCGCGGTCTGCGCCTGCTTGCAGGCGGCGCGGCTGCGGTGCTCGTCCTCGTCACCGCCGGCGCTGTCCTCTCTGTCTACACCCTCATGCACAGCTATGAGGGCGCGGCGGAGAAGCGGGATCTGCGCGATGTCAACCGCATCCAGCAGGAGCAGATCCTGCGCGTCTCGAAAAAGGCATCCGCCCTGGCGGACGAGCTCGACAGTCTCCGCCGCTCCGAGGACAGCCTGCGCGCCATCGTTGGTGCACCGCCGGCCGCCGATGCAGAGGTTGCACCGACATCGGCAGCCCCCACGGGCGGTGCGCCCCATGCGCTGACGACCGAGGAGGTGGACGAGGCGCTCGAGATGCTCGAGACACGCATCGAGGAACGCCGCAGCTCGCTCGATCTCCTCGCCCGCACCATGTCCCGCAGCTTCCCGGGTGCTGCGGCCTACATCTCCGCCGGTGCGCCGCAGACCATGCCTGCGGGCTGGCCGACGGAGGGCTACATCAGCTCGCCCTACGGCCTGCGCTTTCAGGGGACAGAGTTTCATCAGGGGGTGGATATTGCTGCCGACGTTGGAACGCCCATCGTCGCGACCGCCGACGGTGTCGTCAGAGCGGCGGGCTGGACGGCATCCGGCTACGGCAACATGGTCGACATCGACCACGGCGGCGGCATCATGACGCGCTACGGACATGCTTCTGCTGTCGCCGTCGCCGCAGGGCAGGAGGTACGGCGCGGGCAGATCATCGCCTACGTCGGCTCGACGGGGTACTCCACCGGCCCGCATCTGCACTACGAGGTGCGCGTCGGCGGACAGCCCGTCAACCCTGCCTCCTACATGAGTCAATGAGCGCCCCGTGCGCATGAAAAGGAAAGGGAGTCCCATGAAGTCCATCGCATTCCTGCTCGCCGCAGGCATCCTCATTCTCCCCGCCGCCGGCGAGACTGCAGAGGAGATTCACAGCGTCATGGCGGCAGAGGAGCACGTCGATGCACCCCGGTCAGCGGATAATGCCGCCCTCGAGGAGGAGATGGAGGATGTCGGCGGCGAGCCCGCGCAGGAGAGCACCGCGCCCGCAGACCATGCCGCCGCACCGGCGCCTGCTGAGGAGGCAGCACCTGCTGCATCGGCGGATGTGCCGCATACAGATGTACGCGGGACGGCGGCGCATGGCGATGATGCCGCTGCCTACGGCGCAGCGACCGCGATTGCCCCCGTGACCCTGCGGGAGGGCGACTGGGTCTTCATCGAGGGCGATGAGCGGCGCGGCTGGTTCTTTGACCGCACACGGATGCAGCGCAACAGCGACGGTACGATCTCGTACTGGCAGCTCATCCTCTACAACGAGCTGGGCAGGGTGCAGTTTGCGCGCGCTATGCACGACACGGACTACGAGCAGCTCCGCTACACCCTCCAGCGCCGCGTGCTCGATCTCCGGCAGAACACCGTGCGCACCTATGAGATCCGCGCCTATGACGGGGCGCATGCCCTCATTGCCGAGAGCGCGCGCGACGGGCATCCTGCCGAGATCCGTCCGAATACCATGGCGGAAAAGGAGCGCGAAGCAGTGCGCAAGGCAGTACGCGGACGAAAGCAAAAATGATACAAAAACGACATAAAAATAATGAATCCCTCTCTGCACAGATGCGCAGAGAGGGATTCTCATATACAAGTATATTTGTTATGAGTTCAATATATATTAATTATTGACAGCGCATCTGCACCCTGTTAAAATGAATATTGAATGAGATATATGGACGGATGTCATGTCCGCCCGCGTTTCCGAGCAAAAATATCTAAGGGCGCTGCCTATGATATTGCGCCTGCGCTGCGGAGCAAGTCCAAGATGCGCACAGGGGGCGTACAGAAATGGGCGCGCCTTCCCCGTCGAAAAGGAAACGGCAGATTGCTTGTCGCAGCGCTGTATTGTCAGCCGCTGCTGAGGGCTGTTTGTCGTACACGGATGCGGCGTGCAGCCCTTTTCTGATGCGGAGGTGTGCGCGTAGCGTTCACGCAGCAGGGGAAATCTGTATCTTTTCACCCCCATCGGGTGTAGAATGATAAAAATTTTTAATGGTGGGAAAACGTTCCTTTCATGATGCGCCCGACGGCGCCTGTGTATTTGCTAGGAGGTATCATGTGAGTAAGAGGGAAAGCTTGTGGGAGGCATATCTCGCAAAGGGCATGAGTCGACGCAATTTCCTCAAGGGCTGCGTGACGCTCACGTCGCTCATGGGACTCAGCACGGACATGCTGACGAAGGTCGTCGAGGCGGCGGAGGCAAAGCCGCTGCCGGTCGTCGTATGGCTGCACGGGCATGAGTGCACGGGCTGCGACGAGTCCTTTATCCGCTCGGGCGCGCCGCTCGCGTCCGATCTCGTGCTGAGCAGCATCGCGCTCGAGTACAGCCATGTGCTGAGCGCGGGCTGCGGCGAGCCGTTCGAGGCGCATCTCGAGGAGACGATCAAGAAGTACCACGGGGAGTACATCCTCGCGGTCGAGGGAGCGGTCGCAACGGGCGACCAGGCATACACCTGCATGTCGGGCGGCCATACCTTTGAGCACACCTTAAAGCGTGTCGCTGCAGGGGCAAAGGCGGTCATCGCCTACGGGACGTGTGCGACCGCGGGCGGCATTCAGGCGGCTGCGCCGAACCCGACGAAGTCCAAGGGCATTCGCGACTTCATCGGCGGCAAGCCGTTCATCGCTGTGCCGGGCTGCCCGCCGATCCCCGAGGTCATGACAGGGGTCGTCATGCACGTCGCACTGTTCGGCACGATTCCGCCGCTCGACGGTGAGGGGCGGCCGCGCCAGTTCTACGGCAACCGCATCCACGACACCTGCTACCGCC